>JBAUII010000078.1:0-123503 GCA_049682815.1 Thermodesulfobacteriota bacterium
CAAATAAATATAGTAGTCTGATAAACCGGAGGATTAAATATTATGAAAAATCTAAATTTGACTACTGTGGTATCTATACTGGCAGTAATTTTCATGGCCTTGGGTGGTATTGTCGCATGTGATGACGAGGACGGGGGAGGTGGCAATCCATTTAATAATGCCGATCTGATCCGAGGTGGTTTGCTCTATGATCAGTATTGGACTGTTACCGGTGGTGAGGAACCCGATGATACAAACCCCACTTATCCGAGTGAGACAAACGCAATGGTGTTTCCCCCTGATGGCAGGATGGGCTCTCAGACCTGGCGCTGTAAGGAGTGTCACGGGTGGGACTATCTGGGTAATGAAGGCCTCTATGCTTTCCCCAATTCCCATTGGACAGACATAGAAGGTCTGCTGCAGGTCGCTGACAACCTCAGGCTCCTGGAATCCGGTAACAGCGATTTAGCGCCGTTTGCTCAGGAAAACGGAGAACTTACCCCTGAAGAGCTATTTGATATAATCAAATTTGGTATCCCGGGATTAATGACCGGCTACGAGGGCCAACTCTCTGACGACGATATATGGGACTTGGTTAGGTTTCTTAAACTGGGGTTGATAGATGATAGAGATTTGGTTGTCTATGATACAGAAGGCAAGATCGACGTAATTCCACCCGTAGATTTAGAAAATGGAGCGAGTTTATTTAACTCAGTCTGTGCTCTTTGTCACGGAGTAGATGGCGAAGGTCTAGAAGCTTTCGGTACCGAAGGTGTTAGTCTTCATGACCTCGTGGAGGAAAATCCTGTGGAATTTATACACAAGGTGAGATTCGGGAACCCAGGAACTGCTATGCCAAGCGCTATTAATAACGGATGGTCACTTGACGATATAAAAGATGTCGTTGCCTATGCAAATGATGTATTACCTAATCCGCCTGGTCCAACTCCCACACCAACGGCGAGTCCGACACCCACACCGACGGCCTCTCCTACGCCAACGCCGACGGCTACACCAACACCCACACCAACAGCCATGCCCACGCCAACACCTACGGCTCCCCCGCTTGATGGCGCCGCCCTGTATCAAGTTAATTGTTCTGCATGTCACGGTCCCGATGGTTCTGGAGGATTCACAATGGTAAATGTACAAGGTGCGACAGCAGGGCAGATACAAAATGCTATTGACACGAACGCTGGTGGAATGGGATTCCTGAGCTCTCTCACACCTGCAGAAGTCCAGGCCATTGCCGACTTCCTAGGTGGATTTTGAACCGAGTTTGAAATTTCATAGAGAGGAGGAGGGTATCAATCCCTCCTTCGTCTCATCTAACCAAAATACAATAGTTTCACCATGAACGATTCGAGAGGAATAAAACGTCAGATATCAGGTTTTGTGGCATCGAATTTATATCTTTACAGGTGTATTATCACGAAACACCATCTAGCAGTCGGCAGGATATCGAAGTTAATTCCTACCGATATTGAATGAAGAGAACCGTAGCAGGCTACGGGAATAATCAAGTTGAAATAGTGAATATGAAAAAACTACCCTATTGGCATCATTATTGCGCCTTCAGGATTGAGTGTGTTATGATTAAACTTGCGTCCGTAGTCAATCTATTTAATGAAGCGCCAATCATAAAGAATATAAATAAGGGGGTAAAGATTTATGAAAAAGTACGGTATTAACGGTTTTCCGGCAGTAAGTTTTGGAATGAAGAGAATTAGCTTTAACATAGTAGCTGTGCTGTCGGTGGCTCTATGGGCTGGAGTTTTGGGGTGCGACATTGACAACCAGGGGGGAGAGAAAGTCAACTGCTGTCAATTTGTTGCCTCCTGTCGAGACGGTAAAGGTTTAAGTCAGGCTCAATGTGAAGCGGATGAAGGAGATTTTGTCCCTAATGCCCAATGTTTTGAAGATGTTGGATCATGTGTAGGGGTACAACCAACCCCAACGCCGCAACCAACACCAACTCCTACACCAACGCCTACCCCTGGCCCCACGCCGACACCTGCGCCCACACCAACGGCTACTCCTACGCCAACTCCTACTCCTGCGGGTGACGTGCTAGGCGCTGTTCAAATAAGTATGGGTGAAGAGCCAACTAGTTGCGATGACCCGATTTGGGGTGAAGCAGAGGAGATTTCCGTGAATACTGGCAGCGTTAGGACTCAGGCGCTTTATGGAAACGGTCAGTTAAACATGACGGGTACCTTTGCTGGTGCTGCGGATTTTAACGGAGGAGAATCTGCAAACCTCAGATTAACAGCTTTATATACTACCGGGTCTGGTCAGGTCTTTATCCGAGCCCGCTGGGATGACATGATTTTTAACTTAGACCGCAGGAGAGCGCTTTTCAATGGGCCCGCCGACCCTCTCAAAGCGGACGACCCTGCAGGCTATACCTCTCAACTTAACGACGATAAGATTGGTTTTGCCTTCCAGATTGTGCCGGGAACCTCGAGTGAGTTTGGAACCTTTGACCAGGTGGGTTGCGCTGCTTCTTGTCACAATGTGTCGGGAGAAGGACTTGATATGCGCCCAGAAACGGGAAAGGTCGATATATGGCACTGGAAGACCCAACGTTCCGAGCCTCTGGGTTTCGTAAACGACCAGGTTTCTGACCCGGTAAACGGGCGTACAAATGATGCAGGCACACCCATTGAGGTGAGAAATCTGGCGGTAAGTGGGAATAATCGCTCCGGACCCAAATTTATCTGGGATGGAACAGATCAGACTATTTCCTCGGGACCGAGGGCTGGTGAGGTACTGGACCCAGCGTTTACTCTGCTAATTGAGCATCTCGACGATGTATCTGCCCGGGATGCGGACAATGGAGAAGTGATATATCAGGCGAGTTGTGCTGTGTGCCACGGCATGGATGGTCAAGGTGGAATAGGGCCGCCTTTAAATCAAATAGATCACGGACGTGAATCAGATGAGGAGCTAGATGAGGAGATCTCGGATCCTGATCACCCCGGAGCAGCGGTGTATAATGCACTTAGCGATACTGACCAGGCGGATTTACGGCTACGTGTCTTTGGCTTCTGGGGGACTCAGGGCTATTTCTTACAGTTGCCGGACGGCAGTAATGCGGATATCACGACTTCAAGCGACCTTGATTACACTCAAGCTGGTATAGACAGTCTTACGAATATTACCGAACCTCAGCAGGAAGATCCTCCTGGCGGCGAGCTAAACAAATACAAGTTCGAGCAGGACGGGTACTGCTTAATAATAGCTCGCGAGCTTGATACTACCCATGATGATGATGTGCTGTTCGAACCGGGCCAATCGTACCCATTTGGAGTTGCTCTTATGGATAATGACGGTATAAACCATATCGGTGACACCTTGCTAACGCTCGAGTTCCTACTTCCGTAACGGATTGTATCCTGCCTTAAGTAAAAAAAAGAGGAGAAGAACTCTTAGTTGAAGAGCTCTTCTCCTCACCCGGAGTTTAGTTTCAAAAAGATTTATTAATCTGCAATTAGTCTTGGTAAAAACAAACCCTAGCAGATATGTTTTGTTTTAAAATCTGACTGGCCTTGCGGATCCTGGTTCGGAAATCTAAATTGCACATCTCCGACATAATTGTTAAGAAAAACAATTAATAAATTTATTGGGACTAAAATTGCCTCTTGACTAGGGTCAGAGGTTATAATATAAATATCTATTGAATAAAGAGAGGATGAGAGCCGTGAAGAAATATACCTTCCTTAGTCTATTTCTTATCATTTTATGGGGATTTTCCTTAACACTGACGGGATGCAATGAAAGCGGTGGCGGGGGTGAATCGCCTCCAGTGGTAACTAGCGGTACAGCTCTCAGAGTCGATATCATGGATGCGGAAATCCCGCCCGACAGGCACCCAGTCGTGACCTTCAGGCTTACAGACGATATGGGGAATCCACTCAGCGCCGAAGGGGTAAGGATTCGCCTTCTTATTGCATTCATTGCAAAGGGTGACACTCAATATACCGACTACATCATCAACGAGGAGGGTCAACCTGCGGCTGAAAACTCAACTGACGGAACGTTAGAACCCCTCGGCGACGGCGTTTTTAAATATACTTTTGAGACTGTCCTGCCCGAAGACTATGAGCGCGACGTAACTCATACTGTGGGTATTTATGCGGACAGATCGGCTATGGTTGCTGTTAATGTTTTTAAGACGTTTGTTGCCAACAGCACGTTCGACTTTGTGCCGTCGGGAGGCCCGGTTACTGTTATCAGGGATGTAGTTAGAACCGACGCCTGTAATAGTTGTCACGATCCCTTAGCATTACACGGTGGATTCAGAAGGGCTGTGCCGCTCTGCGTGCTCTGTCATACCCCTCAGAACATTGACCCTGAGACTGGCAACAGCCTCGATTTTAAGGTGATGGTGCATAAGATTCACAGGGGTGCAGAACTCCCAAGCGTTCAGGCGGGAATGCCCTATCAGATTATAGGATTTAATGACACAGTAATTGATTTCTCAGACGTTGAGTTCCCTCAGGACATAAGAAACTGCACCAAGTGTCATACTAGCGAGGCTACTCAGAGTGATGATTATAAGGAAGATCCGTCCAGGGTCGCCTGCGGGTCCTGTCATGATGATGTGGACTTTGCGACCGGAAAGAATCACGGCGGCGGGGTCCAGCTTAATGACGGAAATTGTTCGGGCTGCCACATTCCCGATTCGGGAACACAGTTTGATCGTTCTGTCACAGGTGCTCATACAATCCCACTCAGGGCGGATACGCTCCCGGGGGTGAACTTCGAGATTGTGGATGTGAGGAGTGCTGAGACTGGGTCAACTACAGTAGCGCCTGGGGAGCATGCGGAGGTGACATACAGCATTAAAACAGACGCCGGAGAGATTATTGACCCTAAAGATATGGATTCTTTCAGCCTGGTAATCGCCGGGCCTACGACGGACTATAATATCCAAGACTATCATGGCAATGTACCACCCGTGCCGGGAGAGGATAATGTTTTGCGGGAAAGGCCGGCGCAAGATTCCACGGGTCCCGATGGTTCGGGAAACTTTACCTATACGTTTAAGGGAATGATACCGCCGAATGGCACGGGCACATATGCCGTTGGTATTGAAGGCAGGATTACGAGAACAGTTGGTGGTAATAATCTTATCCTGCAAGAGGAGGTAGAGGAGGCCGGGCAAAATGTGGTTTTTTATTTTCCCGTAACCGATCTTGTCGCAATGCCGAGACGGATCGTAGTTGACAATACCACAGAGGATCAATTTTGTAATGCCTGCCACGGGGTCTTTTCAAAGGACTTCAGCATTCACGGTAATCTTAGGAATAATACCGAATATTGTGTCCTCTGCCATAACCCCTCTAACGATGACATAGACACAAGGCCTGCCGATGCAGCTATGCCCACCGCTTCTATTAATTTTAGGGTTATGATTCATAAGATCCATACGGGGGAGGACCTGACGGTAAAACCCTATATAATCTATGGATTCGGCGGGAACCCCCAGAACTTCAGCCATCTCCTATACCCGGGCAATAGGGCAAACTGCGAGGAATGCCATCTGCCCAAAACTAATCTTTTAGATCCAGGTAAAGGCATTTTAGGACCGGATATATTGGACACCATCGTGCGCGACTTTACAAAGACAGACGATACGTTAGACGACTGGACGAATTTTACCACCACACCGGTAATATCGACATGCACGTCCTGTCATGACAACCTTGTTGTAAACGAAGCTGGGGATGTGCTTGAAGCCGGGGATCCGGATGCAGGGACTGAACATCTTGGAGGAACTCAGCCTGAGAGCGCTTGTGTAATCTGCCACGGCGTTGGTGAGCCTCTGGGTGTGGAAGTAGTCCATCTACCTCCTCTTCCACCGGATCAGCGTATCAACCGTCCTCAGTGATTTAGAGAGGTAATTGTATGAAGAGCCTACTGGCGATTTTATTGATTTTATTGATCATAGGTTGCGTAGGCGAAGAAAATGAGGGTCAAGGCTTTGGCAATATTCTTGACAGCCCTGAAGGGTTGATCGTCACAGAAGAGGAACACCCGGACGGATGGGGTCGTTCAGACTGCTTCGCATGCCATCCGATATTCGATATTCATCAGGTAGACCGCACAAATGGTCTCCTTCCGCTAGAGGATATACAGGCATTGGTTGAGGAAGAGGGTCTTGCTGCTTGTCCTATATGTCATGGTGATAACGGAGTTGAGAATTGAAAAGAGCGTTCCTGCCCGTATCTTTCATGATTCTAATTATCTTATTAGGGGAAAGATCGGCATTTGGTCAGGTAGAGATGATCCGTCCGAGGAGTTTGGGTTTTTTTGGAAACGCGCTTACCCTATTTCAGGCGCCCAGCCCTTTGCTTCGACCGGATAGAACTAGAAAGAACGTTTACCCATTTTATCAATACCTGGAATTAAATGCCGCGAGCCCTTCAAATGGTCTCTCTTTTAACACCTTCTTGAGATACAGAGATATATTCAATGGGGAGGATGAGTCTTTCGATGTTTACAACGCATTCATCCAGTATTCAAATAAATCAGACACGTTCGAGATTCGTTTAGGAAGGCAGATCATAACAGAAAGTGTCAACTTTTTCCTTCTCGACGGCGGTTCCGTAAGTGTGAAGCCGATAGACGGAATAGAACTTGTAGCGTATGGCGGATACCAGGATAAGGATCTCCAACCCGAGCCCGAGCGGCCATTGAGAAGCTTTGCTGCGGCGGGGATTAAAATAAAGTCCAGTAAACTTCTCGGCGCGTTATTCTCGGTTGGCTATGAATTCTACAATCCGCAGGATTTCTCCTCAAGAAACTTCGTTAATATCTCACTTAACAGGGCTATCCCTTTTACCGACTTCGCAGATTTTTACAGCCTTGCCGAGATTGATGTGGGAGAGGGAAATCTCGGCCTGTTGACCGTCGGGGTGGGGATCACATTGACCAGATCTCTCTACCTCAATCTAGAATACGATAACTACGACCTTGATGAGGAGCGGGAAGAATTTCAACTCGATCCAATCTATGACATCTTTTCAGTTGGTCGTCTCAATCAGGCCAAGGTAGGTCTAACCTTCATACCGACAAATTTCCTTGAGGTTCAAGCCAGTTACGCTTATTCTAACTACGATATTCTTGATGATATAGACAGGAATGGGAATATCGCCCGGCTCGGATTTTCGTGGGACTTCTGGCGTGATATTGGGCTCACGGTGTTTAATGGTTTTTATTATATCGATGCAGGGGACGACGATCATGCGTTTGGTCTCAATTTCAATTTAAACGAAGAGATCTACAAGGGATTGGATCTTCAGTTTGCATTTGCCTATGCGTATTACAAAAAGATTACGAATCAAGAGGGCAACGCCTTCAGCTACATAATGGGTTTTGAATATCTCCTTGTGAAAAACCTTACGGTGAGGGCTGATTTAGAATTAAATACCAATCCTGATTTCAATAAGGATGCAAGAGTTGACCTAGGACTTAGCTACTATTTCTCGGGGACAAAATGAAAAATAGATTAGTCTTGATATTGATTTTTGGTATTTTGGCATTCTGCGGTTGCCGGAAGCAGGAGCGGGATATCGAATGGGGGTGGAAGCATGATAAAGCCGTTACACCTCAGCAGCATTTTTCTCATAAACTACATGAGAAGGTGCTGAGCGAAGAGGGACTTAATTGTGAAGCATGTCATCCGGTAGGTTTTGTAATCGAAGCGAAAGAAGAAGAGAAGAGGGCCCAAATTTCAGGTGAATCTCTTATGCCAGGTAAAGAAACATGTCATTTTTGTCATTTTAGTCCTCAAGCGGGAAGTATCGCACCGAATAATTGTGACACCTGCCATGTCGATATGCGCAATATCACGCCGGCTAATCACAACTTTAATTGGTCTGTAAAACATGCGGTTTTCGCGAAGGCGGATGCGAATTCTTGTAACACCTGTCACAGCCCCAGGTTCTGCGAAGATTGCCATAAGAGGAGAGATCTTCCCACCCTGAGGGTTCACGACAGGAATTTTAGGTTTATCCATGGCATCGAAGCCAGGGCGAATCCCAGAGAATGTGGAAACTGTCACGAGCTCAAGTCCTTCTGTGACCAGTGCCATATAAGGGGCGGATATGACAGGTAAATTAAGAGGAAAGAAGCTATTATTATTGATCGCTTTCGTTTTGCTGTCGTATTCGATTTCCAGGTCTCAAGAGAGTCCTCACGCAGCAATGGAAGAGAATCCTAAGGATGAGGACAATTGCCTTTTTTGCCATTCGGAGCTGCCTAAAGCTGGAGAGAAAGCGCCTAATTACCTCCTTAACTTTCAACCATCAGAGGTTTGTATAGCGTGTCATTCGGCATCCCAGCACGTCGGATCAAAAGAGCATTTGGAATATATGATCCCACAATCGAGCAATCTTCCAGGGGATGAGAACAATAAGATTGCGTGTTTTTCTTGCCATGACCCCCATCCGCAGGGCATCATCGAAGGCAGGACTGTTTATGACGCAGATGTTGGAAAACATGAAAAGGATTTTATAACCCAGATCGTAATCCCGGAGAGGGGCGGGAAGATTGCGCCACCGGAGAAAACAAAGGCGCTTCTACGCCTTCCACTCGATGATAATAAGCTCTGTATCAATTGTCATGTTTCGCCAAATTGATTCATTCTTTTTAAGAATATATTCGCAGAGGCATTTAGATGGTTGACGAGCGAGCACGGCTTGATCGTGTATTCAAATCCTTGATTCCGACTGGATTCCAGATACACTGTTTCAGACCAATTTCAGCCATGGAGGGTAAGTAATATGAAGAAAGCTGTATTTGTTTCAATCATCATCTCCTTTCTAATTGCTGGAGTAGGATTGGCGGTGAAGGAGACCGGCTTTTATAAACCGCCCGTCCCTGCTTGGCTTACTGGATCAACTGAGGAAAAGGTAAATGAGCTCGGACTGGTTCAACCGTCTTATGCCGACCTCATGTTGTGGACTGGAATCCGCCTTAATGAATTGTTTGCGGCAGGGGTTACAGGGAAAACACAGTACGCAAAGCTCCAGGCGAGGAAGATCCAAGAGACATTGGAAAAGGCGGCAGTCGTCGATCCGACAAGAAGACCGGGAATAGAGGGACTCCTGTCCGCGAACTATCCGGGGCTGATTGAAGCGATAGATTCCAATCAATCGGATGTATTTCAGGCCGCTTTCGGGAAGCTCTACGCCAGTTGTGTTAACTGTCATGTTAAAAATGGAGTACACTTTTATCCTCTGATTCCCACAACGTCCATCAGTCCGATAACAGCGGGCTCTATACAATCATGGGAAGAGATTCAGAAACATATGCGAGAGGAGCAGGAGAAAAAGTAACCCGAGTTTAAAACAAAAGAAGAGTCTCTCCATATTTATGCCTTAAAAAACGACTTTTTTCAGGTTGAAGGATTTATGTTCAATGAAACACGAGGTGCCAGTATCATGAACGTGTAAAGAGACTAATGCTTGAAACAATAGATGGATTACGAAGTTTATACGTTATGTAGAAAGGTTTTAAGAGAAGGTATGAAGTCGAAAATGAACATTTTTATAAAAGGAGGCTCATTCGAGATGAAGCATATATTAATTGTTATAATTGGGATCGCTATTTTGATGGGTTCCACTATGAGCGGTAATCTTGCTCAGGCTGGGGAAGGATCAGTAGAGAAGGGGAAAGAGCTTTATGGCGCCAAAAAGTGTGGATTATGTCACACGGTAGATGGAAGTGGCGGTAAGAAAGGGGGGGACCTCTCTGATGTAGGCGATAAAAGGGATGCTGAGTGGTTGACAAAATACATGAAGGATCCGAAATCTCTTTTGCCTGAAGCCAAGATGCCTGCTTTCAAAGGTAGCGATGAAGAACTACAGGATTTGGTAGCATATTTGTTGAGCCTGAAGAAAGCTAACTAATTCCGGCGACGAGAAATAGATTAGGCAAATCGAGCCCAGAATTGCTACACTTAAAATAAGAATCGGCATAGGACCCTTTTCATAAATGAATAACCCTGCAGCAGGCTTCCGGGTATAAGTACATAAGAGAAAAGGATCTTGAATCATTGCGAGGGATTCTGAGAGAAATCGAAGGGGACGAAGCAACCTAAGAAAATGAGTTTGCTTCGGGATAAAACTCCTCGCAAACACAGAACCGGAGCAAACCTGAATTCCCACTTAAGTGGTGTGGGAATGACAGGCTGCGAAATTGTTTCAATTTCGGACTTGATCGTTCTACCGAGCTCACGACGAAGTCCTGAGTGAATCGTAGGGCAAATTTCCAAATGACGCAGAACCTGAGGGTTGTTTGTCACAGCTGTGACGGTCTAATGCCTATCGCAAGCCACAGGGAATTTGAGGGTTGAAATGTGATGAATTCGTTTAGTGGCTTCCTCGAGAGAATAACGTCACCGCTTTATAGCGTCTGAATTTAGGACATCTTACATTCTTTATCAAGCAAATACTCGTCATATTAAAACGATTTCCCCTGGTATCGTTCTTGCAAAAAGTCTTCTAGACTAATATGAGGATAACTATAGCCACTAAACTGATGCTCGGTTTTTTGGTTGTTTTAATACCGGCAGCCCTTATATTGGGAGGATTCAGTTATTACTCAATTCGCAAACTCATCGGAATAAATAAGCAGCTGGAGGGAATCGCCTCGTCGCTTGAGGCAACCAGGGAGTTAAACATAGCTGTCGCAAACCTTGTTATGCCGGTGAGCGAATATACTATTAACGGAGATATTCACGCTAGGGATAGATTTGGCAGGTTATTAAATAGAGTTGATACGAAACTAAACACCTGTGCCAATTCCGCCTGCCACTTTGCGTCAAAGGAGCCAAGGGAAATGGCAAATAGTATTATTCTCGGTGTAAGCAACGTGAAGGAAGTTGCCCAAGGGCTTTTTGGTCTCGATAATCCATTGAGGAACTCCCACGGTTCTAATGCAGTTAACGAGATTAACAATATACTTTACTTTTTGGGTACTCGCCTTGACTTAATGTCCCAGGCGCTGATTGAACGTGTACACCTGCTCGAGACCCAATCGCACGAGGAGGGCAGCAAAGCTCTCGGGTACCTATTTGCCTTTACTCTAGCAGTAATAGCAATGTCAACATCCATCGGGTACATCATTTCAAGAAGAATATCAGGCCCTATCCGTAGTCTCCTTCAGGGAACCAAACATGTCATCGAAGGCAACCTGGACTGTCATGTCACTGTCAGGGAACGCGATGAGGTGGGCGAACTTGCCTACTCCTTTAACTCGATGATTGATGAGATTAAGAGGTACAGAGAACAGCTTGAAAACTACAGTAGAACCCTGGAAGAGAAGGTCAAGCAGAGAACAGAGGAATTGATACGAAAGGACGAGGATCTGCGTCAGTCCGAAAAGCTGGCCTCGATAGGACTTCTAGCCGGTGGGGTCGCCCATGAACTCAATAATCCATTGACAAGCATACTTATGAGCGTGGGTCTTTTGATGGAAGATGTTGAAGTAAAATCCGATTTTTACGTTGAGCTTGAAAAAATCAATGAGGATACAAATAGATGCATACGGATAATCAATGAACTTCTTGATTTTTCGAGACACAATATTCCCGATAAGACCCCCTGTGATATAAATTCCCTACTAGGGGAATCGCTCAATATGTTACGACACAGTCTGAACTTCGAAAGAATGGTTGTAAGCGATGATTTCTCAAGCAATCTTCCTTTGGTATCTTGTGATCCGGGTCAAATACAACGGGTTTTTATGAACATAATCGCCAATGCCGTTCAGGCCGTACAGGGGCGTGGAGTTTTGACTCTCAGGACTTCCCTTAATGGAACTTTTATCATTGTGTCAATTCGGGATAACGGGCCGGGTATCCCACTGGGATTGAAGAAAAAGGTCTTTGATCCATTCTTTACAACAAAGAGAGACGGCACCGGGCTTGGTCTTTCGATTAGCCACAGAATTATTCATGACCATGGTGGGAGGATTGAAATTCACACCACTACAGTTGATGAAGATAAGGGTAGAGCCGGTATACAAGTAACGGGGACAGACGTGAAGGTCCTTATTCCGATAGAGGGTTGATCTATGCGTATGAGCAATACGGAAGAGAGCAAAGGACGGATTCTGGTAATAGATGATGAGCAAAATATTTGTGAGTCTATAAAGAAGACGCTTGAGCGAAGTGGTTATTCAGTCAGTACCTCTCATGATGGATATGAAGCTCTGAAAAAGGTTCGCGCAGATGCCTACGATATGGTTATCTGCGACATCCGTCTTCCGGATCAGGATGGACTTCAATTACTGGACCAAATTAAAGAGTTTAATCATAGAATTATTGTCTGTATGATTACCGGATATGCGTCGATTGATACAGCGATTACATCTATGCGGCATGGAGCCATAGACTATATTACAAAGCCGTTTAAACCCGATCAGATCCGTTTTATTGTCAATAGAGCTTTTCAAAAGAAGAAACTGAGAGATGAAAGCATATTCCTAAGAGATGAACTGGGGAACTTCTACGGGCAGGATATCGTCATCGGTAATAGTAAGAAAATGCATGAAGTGTTTGAACTTGCCCTCAAGGTATCTGAGACAGATTCCAGCGTGTTAATTTTAGGGGAGAGTGGAACAGGGAAAGAGGTTCTTGCACGTATAATTCACTTCAAGAGCTTCCGAAGCAACAACCCCTTTGTGACAGTGAATTGTGCCGCCATACCCGAGGCACTTCTGGAAAGCGAGCTCTTTGGTCATAAGAAGGGTGCCTTTACCGGGGCAATCTATACAAAGAAGGGTAGTTTTGAACTGGCAGATGGGGGGACTCTTTTCTTGGATGAGATCAGCGAGATGAAAAAGGATATGCAGGCTAAGATTCTTCGCGCACTGGAGGCAAGGAAAATAAAGAGAGTGGGTTCAGAGGATGAAATCAGCGTGGATGCAAGGGTAGTGGCCGCGACGAATAAAGAGATCACACAGGAGGTGAGAGAGGGCAATTTCCGTGATGACCTCTACTATAGACTGAACGTTGTACAGATAAATATTCCCCCTTTACGCGAACAAAGAGAAGACATTCCCATCTTTGCCAGACACTTTCTTAAAAGATACTCAGACGAGCTGAAAAAAAGCATTTTTGATTTCTCTGAACGCGCAATGGCTCGCATCGTCAATTATAACTGGCCGGGGAACGTAAGAGAGCTCAAGAATGCGATTGAGCGCGCGGTAATATTCGCAGAAAAAGATGGCCTTATCCGAAGCCGTCACCTTCCCCAACACATTCTTGAGGGAACTGAAGTCCCTGCTGTCGATAGAGAAACTGAGTCGAGAAGCGGCTGGGGAGAAAAGGGGTTCCGGACATTGAAGGAGGTTGAGGATGGCTATATCGAAGAGGTTCTAAGATTCTGTGGAGGCAACAGGATTAAGGCGGCAGAGATTCTTGGAATCTCCCCTGTCACGATATGGCGAAAGTTTGGTAAAGAAAACACTGAATAGAAAAAGGATCGGGACCCGTGTTCTGAAAACAGGCCCTGATCCTATCCTCAAGAATAAACACTAACCGTCGTCAGCTGTGTTCCTCTATTGATGGCATGAGCTACACGGCGGAAACTCAATGGCAAAGTCTGGCAGTGGCGCTCCATAAGGGTTCCCCGCAAAGTGGCAGCCTTCACATCTGGCCACATTGTCTTCCTTAACAACCATTAGATGAATTTCATCCCAATCTTCTGCATGCGGGTAGGGATCTCCGCTGAATGGCTCTCCGTTGACTTGCTCATACGACGTTCTGAGGGCAGTGACTGCGAAGGCTGTGTTGTGCACCCCCTCGCTCTTGTCTTCCTCTACAGCGAGATAGTTGAACGCTGCCTTATAGATATCTGCGTCGGGAATTCCTCCCGCAGGATGCGTAAAGCAGGACGGATCTGTCTCCGCCTGTTCTTCGGTGCAGCCCTGGCACAGGAGCCTGACCCTTCCGTGGAATGGGACGGGGGTGGGTTTCCCTTGCTGCGGACAACCGGCATCCCAGCCGGCATCCACCGCAAATTCACCTATTGCGTCTCCCAGAGTCTCTAAGAGTCCGTCGACCTCGGTCTGTACACCTTCTCTAATGCCATTGCCGTTGAAGTCTCCATAGGTATGAGGAAGATCGAATTCAAATGACTCACCTGAGGTGGCATGACAGCCTGCCGACAGACATCCTGAACCACTCGAAGGTGGATCCGTCGTGGGTAACTGACCTATATTTTCAAAGTCGGTTTCCTCGTTATGGACAAGGTGTGTATGGTCTCCAACAAGATTGCGCTCGGGATTTCCTCGTGGGGGTGTCGCCGCCATATGGCAGTCCACACAGGCGTCCTCAGTAGCGGTGCTATGAGGTGAATTAGGATATACTCCACCGGGGGCATTCTCCTCGAACCACAGGTTCTCACCGAGGAATATGTCTCCCTGAAGGGCAGCATGTGCGTCGTTCTGGCTTGTTAGCGTACTTGGGGTGCTAATTGATCTCCTTGAGTTATGGCAACCTATGCAAGTGGCCCCTTTTCCTACACTTTCGGGTGTCGTGTATAAGGCCACGGTCTGAAAACTGCCAAATCTTCTCAATTGCGATGGGAATCCGGCTTCATCGTGCGGGTCGTGGCAAGCTGTGCACGTTTGTGGCTCGGCAAAATCTGCCGGGGGTGCGGTATTCCCGAGGTCAGCGGGTGTACCACCGCTTCTTATCCATACCACATTACCCGAAGTGGTGTGGCAGTTCGCGCAGCTACCCCTGAGTGCTGGATCGTCTTCTCCCAATGGACTTTGGCCAAGGTCTTGAGTGGTTACAAATTTTGAATGGGGCGAGTTATTCCACTGGGTATTCCTTTCATGATATGGTGGCTCGTCGTGACACTGCGCACAATCGTTAGCAGTGTAGTTAACTACTATCTTATTGGCGCTTCCCCCGGATTGCGCATGCTCCATTCCAGGACCATGGCAGTTTTCACACTGTATATTCGCCAGCACCTGGAGGTCTTCCGGTATGGCGGCGAAATTTCCAGGCATAAGCGTAGGAGGGAATGTCCAGCCAACTACTTCCTGAACATCGTCAAATCCATTGTTGAATATAGTGTTTCCCAGGTTGTAGCCCACCGTATGGCACCTTATGCAACCCTCATTATAGGATGCCGATAGCTGTCCATCGATCTGTCTTTCGAAGAAAGTCGCGTGGCCTGTAGCGAGCCACGGCTGATATTTCGGGGTCAGGGTTCTGCCATCGTCATCTCTAGTCTGTTCCACCTGGTGACAGGCCCCACAGCTTAGTCCAGCCGTAACGCCAAGCCACTCACTAACTGCTACGGTAAAACTCTTATCGGATACGGACTCGGCAATCAGGTAATCGCCGACTACATCAGGTACAAAATGGGGTGTTCTTGAAGAACTATTTACAAGTGCTGCAGACGAACCAGCCGGAGCACCGGTTATTGACCAATTCCACGTCGTCTGCTCCCCCCCGTCTGTGCCCCCGTTGAAATATACGGGAAGTCCGAGATGTGTGTTAGCACGGAAGGGAAGGGTATCGGTTTCAGGATCGAAGTCAGCCGGTATATATTCGTTCTGCCAACCCCCGTATGACGGCGCGGATGTGCACACAATGTCTGATTCGGCCTCGTTCGTACCATCGCTTACCTTAACATCAAGAACATAATTTATTTCCTGAGAGCTGAAGGGCAGAATCTCAAATCTGTCACGAAGTCCTCTGTTTAAATTGGCGAGAGTCTTTTCGATTGTAAACGTAGTGAACGATACCGTGTCCGTATCAGCGCCTGAAAGGGCTGGATGCGGTTCTCCAAAACTTGGCTCGCCGCCAGGCCATTCTCCTGCTCCCCCGGCACCTACTGCAAATTCCCACTCATAGGTAAGATTGCTACCACCACCAGTTGCTACCGCAGTCACCTCGGTCTGGGTGCCAAACCCTACGTTCTTGCACTGGTTTTGATCAATTTGTACCTCGAGAGCACCCCCACCCCCGCCTCCGTCCCCATCCTCACAGGCGAACAGACCGAATGTAAGTGTGGAAATTAAAATGGCGAAAAGTATGCATCTTATTTTCCTATCCATGATTTTTCTCCTTTAACGCTCTTTTTTAAGTTTCTTTTTGCTAGTGCACCATGATATAAAACTTACCTTCTCAACTTCTCTAGAGTTTGCAATAATCATGCCAGAACCCATTAATTCAAGATTCTGTCATCATCTCTCGAGATACCACGTTTCTCACAATAAACCCAACCTTAACGGTATGTTAGATTCGATTCAGCATAAACCCTTGAACCGTTGGCCAGAAATATGATTCATAATCGCCGTGATAAAAATTTGATAGATTGCATTTTGTATAATATTTATTGAATAATTGCAAAATGCAATAAACTAAAATTCAATCATTTCAAAGACTTATGGAAACAACATTTCATTTTGGAATCATCGGCTCTATAAATTCTCTGACTCCCGTCTATTATAGAAATTAAGATTTAAGAAAATACTTTTTAATTATAGGTAGTTAGAAATGGGCAACCTTTCGTCCGAACGTTCTCATGTTTCGGTATGGATATTGCCATGTAGATAAACCAACCGTAAGCGCTCGTGGAAAGAAAGATGGAACACGCGCATGTAAGCGTCTTTAAACAGGGGCAGTCTTTAAGGTCTATTCAGCGGGGAACAACCTGTATTCGTGTAATATACGAAAGTGACCCATTTGAGGTATTAACGATAGAACTGGGGCCGAAATCTTCGGTTGATGAATCCTACCTCTGGTATAATACGTCATTTCACATGGTTGTCGAAGGCAACCTGGCATTTGAGGTGGGTGATAATTCCTACGAACTTCTTCGCGGCGAGGGTATATCAATATTCGATAATCAGCCGTACAGGATTCATAATCTCGTTGATACTAGGGGTGTAATTTTCTGTTTTTTATTTAATACCACTCGAGGTATTCGCAATTCTGAACTAGTAAAGGGTGAGGTACAGTGACCGGCTAAACCTCATTTTGAGAGTTCCCGCCGGAGTATTCTTTTAATTTAGCCTCTTCATCAAGGTTAAAAATTTTCCTAATTGTATCTACATAGATGTCACCCGTTAATCTAGAAGCCTCCATTCTTAACCTGGTTACCGGGTGATGAAGAATCTTACCTATGATTCCAGATGCCATCCCTTCTATGATCTCCCTGTCCCTTTCCGAGATGTCGCCTAACTTCTTTAAGGCCTTCTCAACCTCAATGCATTTAATTTCATGAAACCTTCTTCTTATGGAGATGATGGTCGGTACGGCCTTAAGCCCTTCGAGCCACTGATGGAACCCTGTATCTCCTTGAAGCACTATCTCCTCAGCCTTTTCTAGGTGATCGTGTCTTATCTTGGAGGTTTCAACTACGACACCCTGAAGGTCGTCTATGTCGTAAAGATAGACGTTTTCAAGCTCCCCAACTCTCGGGTCAACATCTCTCGGGACTCCAATATCTATCATAAACATGGGCTCATTGCGCCTGAGCTTCAATGCATCGAGAACGTTCTGTGGCTTTATTATAAAATCATTAGAACCGGTAGCGGTGATCACGATGTCCGATTCCTTTAAGTAATCGTAAGCCTCTTCGATTCTTATCGCTCTGCCCCCCGTTTTCTCAGTAATCTCTTGGGCTCGCCCAATCGTGCGATTTGCGATGATTAAGTCTCTTACACCTGCCGCCACAAGATGAGTCAGAGCATGCTTTCCCATCCCTCCCGCTCCTATTAGCATGACTCTTCTCCTTGAAAGGTCGTCAAATATTCTCTTTGTAAGCTCCACCGCCGCATGACTTACCGAGGTCGCATAGTTTCCTATCCCGGTTTCGGTTCTCACCCTCTTTGCAACAAAAAAGGCATGATTGAAAAGGCGGTTGAGTATAGGTCCTGTAGTCTTGTTGCCAACAGCCAACCTATAAGCGTCCTTAACCTGTCCCAGTATCTGCGGTTCACCCATCACCATAGAATCTAGGCTAGACGTAACTCGAAGCATGTGCCTTGTGACGGCATTTCTCATCAGAACGTAGAGGTAATGAGCAAAGTACCGTATAGGAACGCCATGAAATTCAGATAGAAAATCTTTAATTTCCTCTATGCCGTCTTCATTTTCTGTTACTGCATATACCTCCACACGATTACAGGTGGAGAGGATTGCACATTCTTTAATTCCAGCCTTCTGTCGCAAGCCATCCAGTCCAGCTCCGAGCGAAGACATTTCAAAATAGAGATTCTCCCTGACCTCGACAGGGGCAGTCTTATGATTAAGTCCGACAAGAACCAGTCTCATCTTGCTGAAGCGTAGGGATGCAAAGTTTGTGCCAAACAATTACAGATCGCTAAAACAATTTAACTAGTGCATTCTGCCGCAGTTCGCTAGAGGGGTTTCATCCGAAGCAAAATATTTCGTATGTCAGATTATCATACAATCCATTTGCCGTTCTTGATAACAACAATTCTATATTAGCAAAGAGGCTACTTTTTGGGGCCTGTCGGGGTTTTGGCATGGAACTTGCTCTCAATTGGATCAGAGCGTGAATGTAAAAAAACTGACAATCGTGGCTGGTGCAAATTTTTTCATCGTTTCTATTTTCATTTTTCATCATATTCCTCGTATATACTGGACTCTTGATGTGGAAAAAGATAAATTAACTCTGAGCCAGTTGTGGCGACTGAAAAAGAAAGCTTTACTTGCGGCAAAAGACGTCTTACGCTTGGGAACCTCTTTCTAGAATGCTTAACAGAGTGGATCTATTCTTCGTTATTCTGGGTCTCTATGTAATTCCTCTCACCGTGGGAGCCATCACGGACCATCCTATTGTTAAGAAGGAGGGGTACACAGAGAGTCAGGTCTGTGGTGCCTGCCATAGGATGATATTTAAACAGTGGGGGAATTCGTTACACGCTTCTTCAATCAGCGACCCCGTTTTTCTCGGCGTTTATAATGAAGTGGAGAAGGAAGAGAATAGAAGATTCTGCCTTAAATGTCATGCTCCTACCGTGAGGGTTACTGGCGATTATAACCTCACCCAGCCCATAACCAAGGAAGGGGTTACGTGTGATTTTTGTCATACCATAAAAGGCGTAGACCTAAGTAAGGAAGAACCATTTGAATTTGCGCTGGGTTTTGTAAAGAGAGGTCCACTCAAGAGCGACTTGGAAATAGGACATGAGAATCTCTTTTCTGAGATCCACCTAAAGGCTGAATTCTGCGCCGGGTGTCATGAAGTCGTAAACGAAAATGGATTTCACGTCATGAGTACTTATTCGGAATGGAAACAGGGACCTTATGCGGAAAAGGGGATCCAATGTCAGAATTGTCATATGCCAGAGGAGTTTGGGGTTCCTATCGTCAATCCTGAAATTGCAAGAACCCAACATAATGTAACTGCACATAAATTTCTAGGGGGACATTCTCAGATAAACATAACCACGGCTGCTATGCTGACCCAGGTTATCGAAAAAGCCGATGACCATATCTCGGTCGTAGTCTATGTAACGAACGCGGAAGCGGGGCACTCTTTACCCACTGGCATTCCTTCGCGAAAAGTAATACTCACGGTTAAACTTCTCGACCCCAGGGGACAGGAGCTTAAAAGTAAGGAGGTCGTATACAGACGAGTTCTTGTTGATGGCGAGGGAATAGAGATTCCGGAAGAAAATATTAAGGAAATGTTTCTAAAAGCTACGTCTGTAAAGAGCGATAACCGTATCAGGCCAAAGGAAACGCGGAGGGAGGAGTTTGCGTTTCCCCTCCCGAAAGGAATTGGCGGGAGCCTTTTGGTGGAATCTACATTGGAATACGAATTCAGAGTTCCTTACCTCGAACCAAATATAATGAAGGTAGAGATGGCAGAGGATGAACAATTAATAGAAATTGAGAAAAGAAGTATAAGCACATGGGGTTGGTTTGCTTTGCTCGTTATAGTATTGGTAGTTTTGTTTTTACTGCATATAACATATCAAAGATTAAGGAGGTGACCGCCATGGGCGATGAAATCGGGAGAAGGGATTTCTTTGGCACGCTTGTTAAATGGATATTTGGTCTTACAGTCTTAAGCTGGATACCGCCTATGGTAGCATATCTTTTACCAAAATCGACGGCCGGGACAGAAAAGGTCTTTTTAAACCCTTCGGGTAAACCCATAATGGTGTCGGCTGTATCAGAAGAGGGATCACAAACGGGACTTGCTTTCGGTCGCCCAACAGTTGTCATCGATTATAAGGGCGAGCTCAGGGCCTTTTCGGCAGTGTGTACACACCTTGGATGTATTGTACAATGGGAAAAGGATGCGGGTATTTTTTTGTGTCCTTGTCATGCGGGTAAATTTGACGCCAATGGAAACGTTATTTCAGGACCGCCTCCCAAGCCACTTCCCCAGTACGGCGTTAAAGTTGTGGAGAATGAAATAAAACTATCAGAGGCTTGATATGTTGAAGAATATCGTAGATTGGATTGATGAGAGAGTTGGGATTAGAGAGGTAGTAAAAAGTAATCTCACCGGCTATATGGTTCCGGCGAATCTAAGTTTTTGGTACTCTATGGGCGCCGCACTCCTCGCAATGCTTTTAATCCAGTTTATATCCGGCATCTTGCTTCTCATATATTATATCCCCGATGTAGACAAGGCCTTTGATAGTGTCACCTATATAACTAACGAGGTTCCGTTCGGGTGGTTAATGAGAAGGGTTCATGCGATGGCAGCGAATATATTCATAGCTGTACTCTTCCTCCATATGGCGAGTACCCTTTTTATGGGCTCTTATAAGAAACCCAGAGAGCTACAGTGGATCTCGGGCTGCGTGCTTTTGTCTTTGGGATTTTTAGCAGCGCTCTCGGGCTATCTCCTTCCTTGGAGCCAGCTCTCTTACTGGGCCACTACAGTTGCAACGGATACGATAAGTGCGGTGCCTTATATTGGCAATGAACTAGTAAAGTGGGTAAGAGGCAGTGAAAGTGTGGGTCAAGCAACGTTGGGTAGATTTTTCACCTTGCATGTCATAGTCGTGCCTTTATTATTTCTAATGCTGGTAGCAATGCACCTGTTCTTTATGAGGAGAACGGGTATATCCTATCCTCCGGGGACTAAGAAAGAAGAGGTGAAAAAGGTTCCCTTCGTGCCCCACTTTGCGTTAGAGGACCTGAAGGTTATATACTTTTTCCTCGGAATCCTTTTCATATTCGTCTTCTTTTACCCGAAGCTTTATTTTCCAACAGATGCCTTGGAACCGGCGGACCCATTCTTTACACCTCCTCATATAAAGCCTGAGTGGTATTTTCTTGCTACATACCAGATGCTTAAGCTAATTCCGAACAAGTTTCTGGGGGTATTTATACAGATTTTGCTGATTCTCTTTCTTATTTTCTTACCTCTAATCGATGTCGGCCGTGAAAGATATCCTCTAAGAAGGCCAGTTTTCTTGACGCTGGCAATTCTTGGGGTATTGATCTTTGTAGCCCTTACAGTTTTGGGAAAAATTCTCTAAAAGGGAGATGAAATGATTGTCAAATATTTACTCCTTTTTTCTTTTTCGCCGCTTATCTTTGCTTTTGTGGTTCATGTTGTTGCCCAAGAACAGGAAAGCTCCTGCATTTCTTGTCATACTGAGTTCGGGGATGATTTGGCCAAGCCTGTAGAGCTTTGGCAAGAAAGCATTCATAAACAAAATGGTATATCCTGTAACAACTGTCACGGTGGCAACCCTGATTTACAGGATATGGAAGCGATGGGCCCGGAGGAAGGTTTTGTTGGAGCCCCTACAAAAGAAGAGGTTCCTGAGTTCTGTGGAAAGTGCCATGTGGCTGTTATGGAGAACTACATGAAGAGTCCTCATTGGCTAACCGAGAAGAAGAAACGCCCAGTTTGCACTACATGCCATACCGCTCACCATCAGCAAAGGGCTACCTTGGGCCTAATAAACGAAGAGAATTGCTCGAGGTGTCACACGTATGAACGGGCAAAAAAGATAAAATTTGTTATGGAAGGAACGGAGACGAAGATAAACCAGCTTAATGAGAGTATTGAGAAGGTTAAGGAAGAGGGTTTTGATACTAAAAGCCTTGAAGATGCACTTTTTGCAAACAGAAACCAGTTTCACCGCTTAACACACGTTCTTTCCGTAGACCTGATAATAGACAGGACGGGCACGATTACAGATGATCTTGACAAAATCGAAAATGATGTTCAGAGCGATGAAACTATAATCAGACGCAGGAAGATCTTTGGCGCAATCCTCATCGCGTTCCTTTTTATCTCGGCATTCGTGATTCACAATTATAGGAAATCCCTGTCTTAACCCCTTCCAAAAGCCTAGGGGTCGGGCCTGAACCTTATACCATTTTTATAACTGTACGAATTTTGAATATCTTGAAATTCTTTCATCGACCTGGGCCTGAATCCTGATTGTTTTGGTTCTAGGCCCCTGTTCCCCGACTGGGGATCCATTTTAATTGTCATTGCGAGCGTTAGCGAAGCAATCTGCTTCATTAATCCTATAATGTGATGTATAAACAAAGGCTCTGCCAATTTCGGAGGAGATTGCTTCGAGACATTTCAAGTCTCTCGCAATGACATCTGAGACTTCCGGTTTCTATTACGATACACCGCGGCAAGCTAGCACACAGAGTATTAGTTGGTAGTTTTTAGTGCATCATGTGCCTGTCTAGATGACAATTGGGATAAGTTGTTCATTTGCTTCGCTCTTTTATTGTCGGTGAATCTTTTCAAAAGACTTACGGAGTGTTCAAACTCGGATGCGTTCTTAACCTCTAGATACCCCTTTTGCACGGCACGATTGAGTATGCTTTCTCCCAATTCAGATCTAATGATAAGTATTGTCCATCCATCTGTTCCCACACCGCCGGCTGAAATATCGGCGTACTCAGCGCTGAAGTCACCACAGTATTCGCACTGGTCTCTGTGATAAGGCTTTAGTTCCTCTAGGGGAGTCTCAATTCTTGTCCCATCTCTCAAATCTATAAAAACCTTTCTTTTTATGTTTACTTTGATTATTTCACGAGGATCAAGTTCGAGTTTCCCTATTATGTATTCACGCATATAACCGTCGTAATCATAGGATTCGGTACAGAAAAGACCTATAGCCAATCTTACAGAATCCACATATTGCCTGAGGTGTTTTTTCTGTTTTTCTACGTTTTTTGAACCTCTATCGGGAGTGATAAAGCCTGTATCTGCTCCTAAGGCAGCGGCGTATCCCGAGATTTCGCATGGGACCCCAACTAAAGCTAGATTCTTTAATTTGTATTTATCTACGGCTTCTACCAGAGCCAGGGGGGTTGGGCAATACGTATACCAAGATTTTGAAGTACGCATTAGCTCGTCTACGCTTTTTACAACAGTCGGTACAGGCTCGAGCCATAGATTATCGGAGGGACCGGCTACTGCGGCACCTTCGATGATCCCTTCCTCAAAAGCACACCTCAGGATTTCCCTTACTGCTCCACCATCTTGTGCATTTGCAACTACTCCTGGATCAGCGCTCCTAGTGGCACATATAAATCGAGTGATACCATATGGCTCATCTTCACGTCTCTTTCTTCCAAAACGGCGTATGTCTATTTCTTCGGGTTCTAGCGGCTTCGAGGGCTCGAATCCCAATCCGGAGCATGCGTTTGAACACACATCACAACCAATATTCTCACTTATAGGGCAATAATCAAATCCAAGCATTGGTTTTGCTATGTACGGCATCGTAGAATTGTGATCGTATTTTATTACGCCATATGGACACGTAACCACACACATTGAACAGCCGCAACAGCTTCCCGTGGCGACTACCTGGTTCATCATTCTCTTAAATGTTGGTTTGAACTCATCGTGTGCCGTGCCTTTCTTTTTTCCGTCTTTAACAGACATACTGTCTATCTCCTTTTTCCAGCCGGTTTATAATCACGTTTGTCCTTTCCCACGTAGACCTGTCTTGGTCGAGCTATTCTTGTGTCCTTATCCATTAGCATTTCTTCCCACTGGGCCAGCCAGCCTGAAGTCCGAGGAATGGCAAAAAGGACCGGAAATATGTCAACAGGGAACCCGAGGCTCTGGTAGATCAAACCAGTATAAAAGTCTACATTGGGGTATAGTCTGCGTTTAATAAAGTATTCATCCTCAAGTGCAATCCTTTCTACCTCTAGTGCTATTTCAAGCAGTGGATTCATGCCTGTGACCCCAAACACTTTATCGGCAGTATCCTTGATAATTTTTGCCCTCGGGTCATAGGCCTTATAAATGCGATGGCCGAACCCCATGAGTCTACCTTCACCGGCTTTGACCCTCTTGATAAACTCAGGAACTTTAACCTTGGAACCAATTTCATTTAGCATTCGCAGGGCTGCTTCGTTTGCCCCTCCGTGTAAGGGGCCATAAAGGGCTGCGACACCCGCCGCAATGGCAGAATAGGGATCTACTTGGGAGCTACCCACTGCGCGAACGGCATTGGCGCTACAATTCTGTTCGTGGTCTGCATGGAGGATGAAAAGTATATCAAGAGCCCTTTCTATAACGGGATCAGGCTTATACTTTGACTCTGTCATCTTAAACATCATGTTTAGAAAATTGCCGGTATAACTCAGGTCATTATCAGGGTATGCGTAGGGCAAGCCCCGGCCATGGCGGTAAGCAAATGCGGCAAGAGTTGGCATCTTCGCAATCAGGCGGTGAATCTGCTTTTTACGTACATTTTCATCAAAGATATTTTTAGCTTCTGGATAAAAGGTTGATAGTGCTCCGACTGTGCTTAAAAGCATACCCATCGGATGAGCATCATAACGGAATCCCTCCATGAATTTTTTGATATTTTCATGAATAATCGTATGATGGGTTATATCATATATCCATTCTTCATATTCGGATTTGGAAGGGAGTTCTCCATGCAGAAGTAAGAAGGCTGTTTCCAAATAGTTACTTCCTTCTGCCAGTTGCTCAATCGGGTATCCCCTGTAGCGCAAAATACCTTTATCTCCATCGATAAAGGTAATATTACTCTTGCAGCTCGCTGTATTCCCGAAGGCAGGGTCGTAGCTCATGAGTCCAAAGTCGTCTTCAGAGACCTTCATCTGTCTAAGATCCATAGCACCAATCGTCCCCTGAGTTATCGGGATTTCGAAACTACTGCCGGTACGATTATCAGTTATAGATAAGGCGTCTTTGGCCATTATAATTCCTCCCTTGAATATTTATTATTATGACCTGCATAAATTCGATATTGCAAATAACGAATAAAGAGTTAAGTGGTTAGACATCCGAGCCCTTGCCCAAACCTTGTACTTTATCGCCAACGTATGCGACATTGGGCGGGACCTTATTAGAAGCTTCTATCGCCAGCTTTATCCCCGCTTCAAGGGCGCTTAAGTTTAATCGCTCCGTTCCTTTGGGAATTTTTGAAAAAAGGGCTTTTTTTATAGCCTCCGTTGAGACCACTTTTGTGATACCGACTATCGCTCCTAACGCAACTATATTGGCTACGATCACTTTACCCAACTGAGTTTTGGCTATTTGTATTATCGGAAGCCTATATACCCTATACTTTCCCATAGGAATATCTCTTACCATCTCATCATCAATTATCAAGATCCCTTCATCCTTAATACCTCCCGTATACATATTAGCCGCTTGTTGAGTTAGGGCTAGGAGTACATCGACCTTTGTCGCTTTTGGATAATCTATATCTCCATCGCTGATTATTACTACGGAACTGCTAAATCCGCCTCTAGACTCTGGCCCATATGATTGAGTCTGAACGGCGTTCTTCCCATCGTGAAGAGCGGCCGCCTCGGCTAAAATTACGCCGGCAAGTATGAGCCCCTGGCCACCCGAGCCACAAAGCCTTATCTCATATCTATCTGACATTGTTCAATATTCTCTTTCCATGGTCACTCGATCGACCGATTTCTCAAAACTCTCTGTAAGTGCATGATAAAGCTGCGTATATTCCGGTGCCTCCCTTCTATGGATTATACCGGTTACGAATTTCCCCTCAAGCTCTTCGGGCGCCATTCTCTGGGCCCTATCTACACGTACCGAATGCCGTCTCTGCCAGTCTAATAGCGAGAAGGCAGATTTAAAGGTGTTCTTTCTGCCGTAATAGACAGGGCACCCAACCATCACTTCAACCACTGAAAAACCCTTGTGCTTGAATGCCTCTATTATGATCTTATCAAGGGAAAAGATGTTGTAGGTGGTCTCCCGTGCTACAAATGTAGCTCCAGCCCCTATCGCAAGCTTGGTGAGGTCAAACTGGGGGTCAATGTTGGTATACGGAGTCGTAGTTGAATAGGAACCGTAGGGAGTTGTTGGGGAGTGCTGCCCGCCCGTCATTCCATAGATATAATTGTTAAAAATAATGTACGTCATATCAATATTTCTACGGCAGGCGTGTATAAAATGATTTCCCCCTATTGCTGCGCAGTCGCCATCTCCTGAGACCACTATTAAATTAAGCGCGGGATTGGCAAGTTTGATTCCGGTGGCGAATGTCAAAGGCCTGCCATGGGTTGTGTGGAGTGTATTGAAATCTAAGTAGCCAGAGATCCTGCCGGAACAACCTATTCCCGAAACAACCACCGTTTCTTCCTTTTTGTACCCTGCCGAATCAATCGCCCTTATTAGGGATTTCATCGCTACTCCGTTTCCACACCCGGGGCACCAGATGTGCGGCATTTTATCTTTTCTCAAGTATCTGTTGTAGTCAAAAGCCATGTTTGAGATACCTCTTAATGTATAATACTCTCTACTATCTCATCGGGCGAAATTAGCTCTGTATTCACGCGATTTATTGGTATCACATCTGCCTTTCCACCCATTGCTCTTTCCACCTCTAGGACTACCTGCCCGAGGTTCATTTCCGGAACAAATATCTTCCTGACGCCGTTAAGTTGCCGCTTAATCTGGTCTGTCGGAAATGGCCAAATCGTGATAAGTTTTAAGAGACCAACTTTCTTTCCCAAATCCCTAGCACGATTGACCGCGAGTTTTGCCGACCTCGCAACAGACCCATAGGCGACAATAGCAGTTTCCGCATCTTCAAGCATATACTCTTCCCAGTGCGAGATTTCATCCTTACCCATTTCGATCTTTTTCGTAAGCCTCGTAATCAGGTCCTCAATTATTTTAGGGTCGTTCGTAGGAAATCCGCTCCAGTCGTGATCGAGTCCCGTTATGTGAAACATATATCCCTTGCCGAAGTTGGCTAGCAATGGAACTCCGTCGTCGGCGGGTTTATAGGGAAGGTAATTCTCTGGAGCAACTGTCGGCTTTTTCCTGCTTTTAATGACTATTTCACTGAGCTTGGGAGTTCTAATTTTTTCCCTCATGTGTCCGATAACTTCGTCAAGCAGGAGCACCACTGGATTTCTGAAACTTTCAGAAATATTGAAAGCCCTTACGGTTTCATAAAAGCACTCCTCGACAGTTGAGGGCGCGATTGCAACTGCCGGATGGTCGCCGTGGGTTCCCCATCGGGCTTGCATCACATCACCCTGAGCAGGACCTGTAGGAGCCCCGGTGCTTGGGCCACCGCGCATGACATCGACAATGACACACGGGACCTCCGCCATACAGGCAAACCCAATCTGCTCCTGCTTCAGAGAAAACCCAGGACCGCTAGTCGCCGTCATGGCTTTTGCGCCCGCGATTGAAGCACCAATTACCGCACCCATGGACGCAATTTCATCTTCCATCTCAATGAAAACCCCCTTTCTTCGGGGGAGCTTGTCAGCCATGTATTCAGCGATCTCACTTGATGGACTTATCGGATAGCCTGCAAAGAAATTGCATCCCGCAAAGATGGCCCCTTCCGCACAGGCTTCATTTCCTTGGATAAACTTTACTTTCTCCATGTCTTCCTTTTCAGAGTTTTCAAGATTTAATCAATAGTTATTGCAAAGTCAGGGCATTCCAGCTCACATAGCATGCATTTACTGCAGAGGTTTATATCCGTTACTATTGGATAAACCCCCTTCATCTCCAGACATTTATTCGGGCATATTTCGACGCATATCTCACAGCCCTTGCAAAATTCCTCATTTAAGGTAATGGTAACATTTTTCCCGCGGGCTTTTTGGCTTATTCCACTCCAGACAGTGCTCTTACCTTCTTCTTGCTGCAAAACTTGATCTATTTGGTTCATATGTGTAACTCCCTTCGTATATTCGCAGTTGCAAAATTCGTACCAAGCTTTGAGTTGAGCGCTCCTAAGATACTTCATTCTCATAGGGATTTAGAAAAAGCGGTCGTGCACCGAAGAATATAGGTCTCTATTGCCTTCTGATGATGTGGTATGCAACACGCAGAATCGCGTAAGAAGGTGTCATATGTCAGAAAATCCAACGCATTCGCGAGACCCGGATGATTACTCCTTGGTATGTGACCGGGAAGACTGATCGGCATGATATTTGCTTAAGAAAAGGTTGGTATGCAATTAGATCATTAAGCTAGGGCTAGAGACTAGAAGTTAGGTTTAAGGAGAACGATGTACTTAAGAACAAAATAAAACTAAGGAGGTAGCCAAATGATATGTAAGAACATCTTTTCGAGTCTGGCTGTCGGTGTCGTGGGAGTCTTATTGTTTGGGATTACGGGTTTCAGTCAGGAGGAGGCGGCTCAGATTGAGGCGGGAAAAAAGGTATACAGCGAGATGAAATGCGCCATGTGTCACAAGATAGAAGGCGTTGGAGGGAAGATTGGCCCTGAGCTTTCAGGTGTGGGGAGCAGGAAGGACGCCCAGTGGATAAAGGGATTTCTAAAGGACCCGAAATCCGTCATTCCGGATACGAAACAACCACCTTTTAAAGGTACGGATGAGCAACTCGAAGCCCTTGTGGCTTATCTGATGAGTCTTAAATAAAATATGTCTGGACGAAAAAGACACTAGCTCTCGGTATAGTATAGGTCGTTTCGACATGAAAAACAGGGTATTTTTTCTCTTAAAATTAGGGCGTTTTCCCTATTGCAAGGACCGGCCCCCTTTCACTATATTAATAGTGAGATCAAAAAAAGGGGGTAATAATCATGAAAAGGTACTTTGGTAATCAAGTCGTAAAGAAGGGAATTTATCTCAGTCTGAAGCGAAGGGATTTTGCCACGATAGAGAGCGAAAGCGATCTTTTGCCGGGAGCAAGCGACGAACGGTACGTTAAGATAGCGCCTATAGCCATGATTCTGTTGGGTCCGATTATGGGGCTAATGTACGTTATCTTCCTGCCGTTTATCTCCATTGCGATGGTTTTGGGCCTTATGGCTCACAAAGCGTTTCTAGGATTGCACTTTGTAGAAAGGAGCCTCGTCAGAGAAGCTACTCTGCATTGGATACCCGGAGTGGCCTACCTCATATGGCGAAGACGACCTGAAAAGGGCGAAAGGCAACGGTTTCAGGAGGGTTTAAAAGAAGAGAAACAACCCAAGGCTCCCGACCTTCTCGGTGAACTAGAAAAGGAGATCGCAAAGAAGCGCGAGGAAGACAAAAAAGCTTGATATGAGGTGATAAGACGAGACGTCCAAAAGATGCATCGATGTCCTTAGCTACGCTGAAGCAGATTGTGATATTTGTTAATTTGATGTTGGCATTACCCGTTTTTGCTCTGGCTGAGCCCGAAACCAAGTTGTCAGAGGAAGTCGAGTTTTGTCTAGCGTGCCACAGTGACCAAAGCCTCAGTACTGTATTGCCGAGCAAAGAGGAAATGTCTGTGTACCTGAACCCAGATAAATTTGCCTCATCGATTCATGGTGACAAACTGGCCTGTACCGACTGTCATAGCGACATTTCAGACTATCCACACCCCGAAAAAGAGCTCGAAAACAGACGCGCGTACAGCCTGTCTCTCTATGAGAGTTGTAAACGGTGTCACTTTGCGAACTACACAAAAACCTTAGAGAGCATTCATTACAGCCTCCTATCAAAGGGAAACACACGGGCTCCTGTCTGCGTTGATTGTCATGGAGCCCATTATGTAACAAGACCCGATGAGCCAAGGGCGAGGGTTTCCCAAACCTGTAAGAAGTGCCATGCCGGGGTTTACGAAACCTATAGCGCGAGCGTTCACGGAAGGGCTTTAATCGAACAAAACAACCCGGACGTTCCCGTCTGTAGTGATTGCCATCATGCGCATAATATAGAGGATCCAAGAACCCGTGCGTTTCTGTTAAAAACCCCCGAGCTATGCGGGAACTGTCATGCAAATAAACGACTCATGGCGAAATATGGGCTCTCGACTAAGGTTCTAGAAACTTATCTTAAGGATTTTCATGGTGTAAGTGTTACATTTTATAAGAGCCAAACAGAGGATGTTACGTCCTGGAAGCCTGTTTGTACTGATTGCCACGGGGTACACAGTATTACCAAAGTGACTGACCCCGATTCCCCTGTCTTTAAATCCAATCTTGTACACACATGTAAAAAATGCCACTCGGATGCAACTACAAACTTTCCAGGGGCGTGGCTTTCTCACTACGAACCAAGCCCTGAAAAGGCTCCCCTTGTGTATTATGTGAAGCTCTTTTATAAGATATTTATTTCTTTTACTATAGGTGGGCTAGTGCTCCATATCTTGCTTCATGTCTGGCGTGTGGCTACAAATAGATAAGTGGGTAAACATCAAAGGGATAATAAAATGAAGGATGAGATGAACCTTAAAGAACGTAATAATTCCAAAAATGAGGTTATGCAGCCAGGAATGCATCTTCCAGATAAGTTTGTAAGATTCAGTCCCCTTCAAAGGGTAGAGCACCTTCTGGTTATGATTTTTTTTATCATACTCGTAATTACAGGGCTCCCTCAGGAATTTTTTGAAGCCTCGTGGTCAGCCTGGATTATAACGAGGCTTGGGGGTATTGATATGACTCGTTTTATCCACCGCATGTTTGGTATTTTGTTTGCCGCGCTGGTTGTCTGGCATCTGGGTCGTGTTACTCTATTAGTTCTTTTGAGAAGGGTAAGCCCTTCAATAATCCCAACATCTAAGGATTTTAACGATGCCGTGGGAATGCTTAAATACTACATGGGGCTTTCGGAGGAGCACCCTAAATTCGGTCGCTACGATTTTAGGCAAAAGTTTGAATATTGGGGACTTGTACTCGGTGGGATTTTTATGATCGTTTCAGGCTTTGTCCTCTACTTTCCGATCTTTTTTACAAAATTCTTACCGGGAGTACTCATACCTGTAGCGGAAACTGTCCACGGCTATGAGGCTCTGCTTGCCTTTCTCGTCATAATCATCTGGCACATGTATGGAGCACATTTCAATCCCGATGTATTTCCATTCGACCCCAGTATTTTCACCGGAAAGATTTCGCGAGAGAGAATGGAAAAAGATCACCCTCTGGAATACGCGGAGCTTATTAAATCGTGGACTAAGGATGAAGAGAATAAAAAGCTCGCAGGGGATCAAAAAGGCAATAATGTATAATAAATTCATTAGATATTCATTGGGAGAAATCGTATTTAGGTGGCCTACCGATAGAACAGCGAAATGGATCTTTTGGAATTTAGTTTTAGTCAATATGTGTTTCAGTGTGTATTGCACTCTTTTATCATAGCCCTTGTTATTGAAGTATTGCTAAAAGTATGGCATGAAGAGCGTCCGCTCCTACAAATCAGGTTTCGCAGTCTCGTGATACTGATTCCGGTTTTATCTTTCCCCGTGTATCAGTTGATTTATCCTCATCGCGGAAGCTTGGAGTTTCGTAAAGATATGGCTATCTTCGATATAAACCAATGGCTACTCTTGAGATTGGTTGACGGCATTTTTGTTTGGCATTTAGCTCTTGTCTTATTGGGGGTTGTAGCTGTCATTTTTGTTGTGCAGGAAGCCATTCCGACACTGCTCCATCACTATGATGGAGAGGACGATAAGACAGTTTACAAGAGCGGTACAATCCCTAAGCTGGATAGGGTCATTAGAGATTTGGAGCAGGGGTTACCTATTGCTGTACCAAGGATCTTCCTATTAAACGGGAGAGAGCCCGTAATATATGCGGAAGGGCTAGCGAAAGGTTCGATCAACATTTCCCGTTCTCTCATAGAAGCTCTCGACGTTGAAGAGCTTCAAGCGGTGCTTGCCCATGAGATCGGTCATGTATTGAGAAGGGATAACTTTATAGGTTGGGTATTGTTTACCTTACGATTCATCATGTTTTATAATCCGGTTGTCCTTATCGAATTTCGAAAAATCATAAATGAACGAGAGACGATCTGTGATGATCTAGCTTCAACGGTTACCGGGAAGCCGCTTGCTATTGCTTCAGGCTTAGTAAAAGTTTTTCGCATGCGAAAAGCAGATGAGTCTTCTCAAATATCAAAATCCGGCCTGAGGAGTAGAATCTTATCGATAGTTCAAAATCTTGAGAGTCATTCGCAAAGGGTACGAATTGAGAACAGGGTAACAAGGATGGTACGCCCGAAGAATATCTATATTCCTCCATATCCAAATATTCGACTCGGAATAACAGCTCTTTCGCTGATTTTGCTCCTGTTCTTTGTCGTATGAGCATTAAGATGCTCTCATAATTTTAAATAAGGCAATCGGCCTAAAGTTATGGCTGCAAAAGCAACCTACCTTTTAAGAGAAATGTCGAAAATAGTGTTGTCTATCACTATCTTAATGTGTATGGTCTCGATATCGCTATACGTTTTGAAAAAAGTCCCCGCATATATACAGGAGAGGAAAGAGAAATCTTACAGTAGCGTAGAAGAAGCTGAATATTCACTCGGATTAAGAATTTTTCTTCCCTCATACTTTCCAGATTATCTCACCTGGCCGCCTAAAGAAATCAAGGTGGTAAGAAAGCCCTCCCTTATCATAACACTGGTATTCATTTCACAGGGAGATGGTACCCCTAGCCTGGTAATTCACGAAATTATTTCAAACACGGATGAAAGCAAACCGGTGGGACTCGATATCATTGAACCTAAGGGGCATTCCGGAGAGATTGAAGTATCGGTCGGTGGAGCGAAAGGCACGCTGAAACTCGGTGTCGTGGAACACGGAAGCCGGTGGACACAGCTACACTGGAAACAAGGGGATAGAAAGATGGTTTTAAGATCTAACAGGTCCGTTGAGGATTTACTTAAAATAGCAAGGAGCATTCACGATTGAGATGGGCTTAAAAATCTTTTTCGAAAGATCCAGCCTACGAAGGAGAATAATCTTACTCAGTGCCTCTGGTATGCTGACCATACTTGTAATACTCGGCGTCTCAGATTTTTTGAGTATGCGCGACAGCGTGAACCAAATGCTTCGGGAGCGGCTCGTGCTTGCCCAAACAGTTGCGAGCAATCTGGAGGATTTAATAAGGCAGAATCTTATGTACCTTCAGGAGGTTGCTTTCTCTAGGGGCGTCGATCTGGCGGACGAAGACCTGGGACCGGAAAAATCCGCTCTTCATAATGCATTGCTGCGTTCCATTTTCGCCAACGTTTTTTTGCTTGACAGCGAAGGGCGCCTCTTGTGGATAGAACCTCCTCGTCCTGCTCTTGCCGAAGCAAATTTCGGGGATTTTCCACCTGTTAGAGAGTCCATTCTTACGGGGAAGCCTATCATTTCTAATTTATTTGAGATAAGGCCTCAGGCAAAAAAGGCGGTATTCGCTCTGATCCCTATAGTAAAGAATGGAAGAACTTTGGGTCTCGTAGGAGGGGAAATTGATCCTACTGGAGCTGCATTGGCTAGGGTTATCCGGCCAGTAAAGATTGGGGAGACAGGGTATATCGAAATTATAGATGGAAACGGGTTTGTTTTAGCCTCTACCAAGTCGGGAAACATCCTAACTGAAAGCGACCACGGCGGATTTCTTTCAGGACTTATCAAGACGGGGCGGTCCAGTGTAGGCACCTGCCACAGTTGCCATGAGGAGGGGATAATGGGTCAGCCAAAAAAAGAGATCATGGCTTTTGCTCCCCTCTCGGACATCCCATGGGGAATCGATATTAGACAGGCTGAGAGAGAAGCCCTTGCTCCTGTGGAGAGCATGAAAAGACGCTTTTTTACGTTTGGCGCCGTATTGTTTGTGGTCGCTCTAATCTTAACCCTAGGGGTAGCTCAGAGCGTTATTTCACCAGTTAAATCTCTAACAATGTCTGCCCGGAGAATTGCTTCTGGCAATCTCTCTGAGCCTATCTCTATATCCGGAGACGATGAAATCGGGCAACTTGGGAAAACCCTGGATGAAATGAGGATTAGGCTCAAGGACTCCCTGGATGAAGTCGCTGCGTGGACAGGAGAACTTGAGAGAAGGGTGGATGAGAGAACAAAAGAAACCTTTTCTCTGTATGAGGAACTCAGGAAGAAGGAGGAGAAGCGAGGAGAACTCCTCCGAAGGATAATCTCAGCCCAGGAAGAAGAACGGAAGAGAATTGCAAGGGAGTTACATGATGAAATGAGCCAAACTCTTGTTGCAATGCTTATTTCCCTCGAAGCGATAAGAGAGGCGAGTGCACCTAAGTCGCTTGAGGTTAAAATAAATAATGCAAGGAAACTTGCACTTCGTGCTATAGATAGCACGCACCGCATGATTTTTGACCTCCGTCCTGCTATTCTTGATGACCTCGGGCTTTCAGCTGCTATAAAGTGGTATGCAGAAGAACGCCTCAAGCCCTTGGGCATTAATTTCCGCTACGAGGGGAATCTGTTTGAAAAAAGATTTCAAACGCAGATCGAAACCGTGCTGTTTAGAGTTGCTCAAGAGGCTATAACGAATATAGCCAAACACTCTCAAGCTGAAAATGTTATTATTAATCTCGAACTCGAAGATAGCTTCATTACATTAGAGATAGAAGATGATGGCAATGGATTTGATTTAGGGAGTATATCAACTACAAAGGCGGGTAGCCGAGGGCTAGGGCTTCTCGGAATGAAGGAAAGGGTCTTGCTTCTTGATGGAAAGCTTGAAGTAGAGTCGCAGCCCGGATCGGGGACAAGGGTTGTAGTCACCGTTCCATTAAGGGAGGTGAGTTAAAATAAGTAATATAAAGGTGCTTATCGCCGATGACCACGCCCTTATACGTGAAGGCATAAAGGCACTTCTTGAGGGTTGTGGAGACATTGAGGTGGTAGGCGATGCCACCGATGGTAGGGAAGCTATAGAAAAGGCGCGAAAGCTCAAGCCAGATGTGGTTCTAATGGACATAGCTATGCCTGGCCTGGGAGGGCTCGAGGCTACGCTGGAGATTCGAAGCGCCTGTCCGCAGACAAAAATCATCGTCCTTACCCAATATGACAATAAAGAGTATATATACAGGTTCTTAAAGGCAGGTGCTTCTGGCTATGTCCTTAAAAAAGCGACGAGTACAGAGCTTATATCCGCCATCCAAGCGGCGAATAGAGGCAGCTCATTTTTGTATCCCGATGTAGCTCCTGCTGTGATAGAGGGCTACTTACAAACAAGGGACAAAGACATTGAGGAGGACCTTTACGAAGGCCTCACTAATAGAGAAAAACAGGTGCTAAAGCTCGTCGCAGAGGGCTATAAGAACAATGAGATTGCTGAAATCCTCTACATGAGTGTTAAAACTGTGATGGGCCATAGAACACACATAATGGAAAAGCTTAATATTCACAGCCGAACCGAACTCATAAAATTTGCCATTCGAAAGGGATTGATAGAGATAAAGCCCTAAGAGCAAGCAAGTCCTTAAAACCTCACACCCTTTTTCTTATTGAGACCTTAAATCTAATAACTGAGTCGATTCATGGTAGTTCACCGGTGTGGCAGTCGCTACACTTTATCTCCTTCCACATCTCTCCGATATCCTCGGGATGCCGAAATGCAAGCCCATTTGGTTCCATTGAATACTCCATATTCTCTGGCGTTCCCTGAGATATGATAGTATGGCAGGCAGTACACTTAGTCGTGATCATCCTTCCGTCGGCACTCTTGTGAAGTCCATCGTGACAGCGATAGCACCCGGGGGAATTCAGGTGACCGACATTATTCGGGTAGACGTCCCACCGCACCTTCATTATATCGGGGAAAAAGTTGTTCTGATAAATGTCCTGAATCTCCACTATAGCACCGGAAATCGAATCTTCTTTGTGATCAGTCAAGTCAGAATTTTGGTCCCAGTAGAATTTTTTGATTCCCTTTTCAATTTCCTCCAGCGCTAATTCTGTGGAGTCATAATTCTCAGCCAGCAGTTTGACGCCGGTTTGTTTAATGAAGGGTAGCGTAGGATCTATCTTGCCGGTGCCTAAAGCGAGATTCATCGAATAGCTGGGGGAACGGAAAATGTGCGTGGGTCGGTTGTGGCAATCCATGCAGTCCATCTTCCGTATATGTGAGTTGCTGATTTCTTCTTCTGAAAGTGGATTCTCGGTTGACATGTACTCGGTCGTCTCTCCGGTTTCCAAATTCGTCATTCTTACCCAGGGAATCTCTTGTCGGCTTTCATCCGTGGCGATATATTCAACCCGATTCGCAATGTTCATGTGCCAGTGGATTCCTTCGGTCAGCCCGGTCTCAGGGCTGCCCCCACCGATTTTGATAAGCAGATTAATATCCCATCGAGTATTATTCTCGTCAGGCAAAAAATGGATGAGCGTTTTCTGTTGAGCCCCAAAAAATTGCTCGGGCCAGTGGCACTGTTCACATGTCTCCTGTGCCGGACGCAGGCTCTCTATAGGGACCGGAATCGGTCTCGGGTATTTGTTGAGTAGAACAGCGTAAACCTGATATAGTCCTGACATTTTAGATTTAACAAACCAGTCGGCCCCTGGTCCCACATGGCAGTCAACGCAGCGGACCCTTGCATGGGGCGAATTCTGATAAGCGGTATACTCCGGTTGCATCACGCTGTGGCAAAGCGTGCCACAGAAGGCTACCGAATCAGTCACATGGTAGGCTTTATAACCGCTCACAGTAACAAGAATTATGAGTAGGATGGAGCCCACGAAAAAGATGAATGTCGCATTCCGCTGGTGTGGGTTGTTCAAGTCGATTATTGGAAACCGCGGTAATGATCTTATACGCTTTGTCCGCCAAAGTCGCCACTCCAACAACATGCCGATCGGGATGAGCATCATGCCGAAAACAAAAACAATCGGAACAAGTACGAAGATGATCAGCCCGGCGTATGGTACTTCTGAGGTAGCAACAATTGAGTGAAGGGCAAATAGGAAGATAAAAAGAATAAGTGACAGAGCCGCTATTACCGCACCGGTATAGCTTATCCAATTGTGGACAATCCTAGGTAGTCTCATGCAATTACCTCCCGGGGAATTTGAGATTTCTGGATAATTTTATCAAACATTCACTCCGTTATCAGCCTGTGCTTTTTTTGGGGAATGGTATTTTGTATTGTAGTTAATTCATATTCTACGCGAGTTAATTTAGATGAATTATGAATCGCTTCGCCTACTTGGATCATTTTAAACATTAGAAAGAAAGGTAGCAAAAATGGCAACGATCAGAATCAAACCAATACCAAGTGCAGTAAATCCGAACCATCTGGACAGCGTCAGCGCAAGTCGCGATGGTGGTTCAACAATTATACTTTCGAGCTTTCCCTCTTTGAGTAGCCTATTGTATTCTGTGGGTCTTTCCTCGATAAATCTCTCTATGGGTATCTTACCCGTGAAGATTACGGTGTCTAACGGAAAACTCTCAGGACGGAGATGGGTATGGAAGAAATGGAATGTGAATATGAATCCAACAGCAAGAAGGGCTTCCTCCCCGTGTACCACCATCGCAACATTTAGAAAGTAGCCGGGGAGAAGCTTTGTAAAGATCTCGGGGAACCAGAGCATGAGTCCAGATATACCTATTACCGGTATACCCCAGAAGACTGCAAAGTAATCGAACTTCTCCCAATAAGTCCACCTGTCCAGTTTTGGACGAGCACCCAGGTATAAGAACCAGCGTACGTTTCGATAGAGATCGACTAGGTCTTCCCTTCGAGGAATCATGGAATTAGGACCATACAGAAGGGTTATGTCGCCCTTTGAAAATATCTTGTCCAGCATATAGCCGAGATGAAAACTAATGTAACCCAATGTCACTATTGCAAAGAATCTATGGAAGTACCTTGTTACCTCTACTCCACCGAGTATACCTTCCAGAATTCTCCCCCACCACGTGTAATTATACATAAGCGGTAGTCCCGTCGCAGCAAGTCCTAAGAAACTAATAATAACGGCGACGTGGGTAATTCGAGTGGGAAGGCTAAATCGGAGAACATACTTGCCACTGCTCCAGCGAGTAGGAACCTCTCCCTTCGCAACTGCTACAGCCGACCGTTGAAACCAAAGAACCATATGGAGCCCAAAAAAGCCAAAAACTGAAATAAGGAGCCAATTCATCAAGGAATAGACGTAATAAAGCAGAGGAGATCTATCCGGATCGCCGGGATCAGCATGTGGGTCATAGCTTACAAATTTCTCACTTATATCAGCGTGACACCTGCCACAAGTATTAATCAGATTGGCAGGGTAGACTGAAGAAAGTGGGTTGTCATTGGGGAGATTCAGGTGAGGTGTATGGCAGTCTGAGCATTTTGCAACCTGAACAAACCCTAGCGACGTTGACTGCCCGTGAAATGTATCCTGATAGGTAAGCGCCCTCTCCCCATGGCATACACTGCACTCCTCTGATATCTGAAGCCTGAATCCAGCTGACACGGGCTCCGTGATCTGATGGGATTTGTGACATGTCGTACACACTGGTCCCACGTCAAGTCCTTCCTTCCAGAGCTGTCCATGTATACTCCTCTCATACTCATCATAAATTCCAAGGTGACACTTCTTACAGGTAAGTGGTATATTCTCTCTGTAGACACTCGAGTTTTTGTCAGTTTTTGGCCTTATGTTATGTGCACCATGGCAGTCGGAGCAAACCGCGGAGACAACTAATCCACTGACAAGGACGCCACGGCCGTGAACACTTTCGCTGTAGCTCTCGATAAATTCCGGTGACGGGAGAGGGTGCTCCTTTGTGATCTTTTCGCTTGTATGGCAATTTGAACATGTCGCAGGAATATTCAATGGGTTTATACGAGATTTAGGGTTATCCTTTGGAAGAATACCGTGTGAGCCATGACAACTCGTGCAAATTGGGGCATCGCTATCACCCCTCGCTATCGCTTCACCATGTATGCTTTCGGAGTATTCTTTTGCAATCTCCGGGTGACATGAAGAGCAATCAACCTTATTCGGAATTTCCTCGTGGGGTATTTCTGTTACGTCCTGATGGCAATCTGTGCACTCGAAGCCACTATGGATTGAGGCATCTAAGAGTCCTTTATCAACCAAGGGTTCCATCGTTTCGTGACACACAAGACAGTCTTCGCTTTTAGGCTCTTCAGAACGGGAAGCAACTGTGAAGGGACAAAGAATTAAGAAGAAAAGAGTTAAAAAAAACAATGACTCATTTGATCGCGTAACTTTTATCACATGTTGCCTGTTCTTTAACATACAGCCAATAGTTTGGTGCAACCGGTATCTTTGACCATCAAACCAAGACGTGCGGGAAGCTTATGCATGTTTTTTCGCCTGAATCCTTTCATTTCGTTACGAAATCAAACGGATTTTTAAGTCACATTTTTAAGACATATTTTTAGCTTCCTATAACCCCTAACTTAAAAATTTCTACGTTTCAAGTTTAACCTCTGCTTCCTTCCATGGCGGCAACAGAGCAACGAGGATGTACAGAATAATAAATGGGAGCGTTAGAAAGAATAACGCCACCAAGAGCCCTTCAATTCCGAGCAATTCCATTTTGTAGGTTGTAAGTCCTCTTAAACTCTTGGAAAATAATTGCCCCCCGATAACCACATTCCATCTTATACTAAAGATTCCTATCAGGGTAAGAATTGCACTTCCAAAGTAGATAAGGCGCCTTAACTCATCAGGAAGGCGCGTCAACTTTGTCCATGCCAACAAAACCATTGGAATTATAGTTCCTAGCAGCATCTGAATCACAACCATACTGATGAACAGCTTACTGATTAAAAGCTGGTACAGTATTTTTATGGATTCTTCTGATTCGTAAATGCGGTGAATGAAGTCAAGGTTTTCCAGTGAGAAGTCCAGTATCATTGCATAGAGCAAAAAGGAAGCGAGCTTATCCATACAGGCCATATCCACGCTTCTTCGTCGAAAGAGAGTAATAACCATATAGAGTAACATGACAAGCGCAATCCCCGATACTATAGCGGAAAACAAAAAAACTACGGGCATAAGCACACTGCTCCACCAGGGATTCGCCTTTACAGAGCCAAAAATAAAACCCACATAACCATGAAGGAGGAAAGCGGATGGAATACCGATGATGGTTATAAATTTTGCCGCCTTTCTGTCAAACTGAAGAGATCTTTCTGAGAGGTCTGAAGCCCCAAGCGTTAAGATGAGGTAAATAAATCTTTTCAACCCCTTTTCTTTAGTAGACCAGACAACGATATCCTTTCTGTACTCAAACCACAATTCCACAAGAAGGACGACCAAGAGATACCAGCCATATACAAAGCCAAACATGGCCATAGCGGACCTGAAATTGGGTGTGAGAAAAATTTCATAGGCCCGTTCGGGATGTCCTAGATGAGCCACAAGAGGAAGAGGCGCGACAATGAGGAAAGCAAGCGCAGTGAGAAGCGAAAGCCGGTAGGTAGGCTCTACCGCCTTAACATTAAAAACCCTTTCCAGGGAAGCAAGAATAAAAGCACCTGCTACAAGACCAGTAAGATAGGGATAAACAACAATGAGGATGCTCCAATGGAGCTCAATCTCATTGGGATAGATGAAGCCTGTAATTTCTTTAAGGGAAATGGCAAGTCGCTCAAGTAAGGGATCCAACTAAGTAACCTCCTTGTCTAGATTCGCATAGTAGACCTTGGGTTCTGTATTAAGATAGGGCTTTAAGACACCAATATTGTTGAATCGGACAAAACGCGCAAGGGGATTGTTGCGAGGTTTTACTTCTCCAAAAGTTCTTGCTCCAGTGGGACATACCTCTACGCACGCAGGCTGCAATCCCTTTACGATTCTGTGATAGCAAAATGTGCATTTGTCCGCCGTCTTTGTCTCGGGATTGAGATATCTCGCTCCATAAGGACAGGCCTGAATGCAGTAACGACATCCTATACAGTAATCTTTATCAACGAGGACAACGCCGTCTATTGACTGGTATGTGGCTCCAACAGGACAGACCTGCACACAGGGTGGATTATTACATTGATTACATAACTTTGGAACAAAAAACGTGCGTAGGATTTCCTTTTCACTAATGGGTTCAGGAAAACCGTGCATTCCACCTTCAGGACTGTCCACACTCGTTTCCCCATCGACTGTAATAGTATATCTTTCCACCCAGGTTCTAAAGAAATAGGGTTCCTTAGGAACATTATTTTCAATCTTGCACGCCTCTACACATCGTCCACACCCTATGCACTTATCGATGTCAATACCCATAGCATAGTAGTGCTCCCTCGGATTGTATTTCCCATAAATACTTTCCAATGTGGAAGTGCTTTCACTAGATGCCTTTTTCAAGAAGGGGAATAGCTTAGAAAAAAGCCCGCCAAGAAAAAACCCGGAGGGGATTATGAGAAGGCTTTTAAGAAAGTTCCTCCTATTTGTTACGTTATCAAGAAGCTCTTTAGCATTCATTGCTTCTCATCCTCCTTTGTGCGCGCTTCAGGATAATGGGGGTAGTGACACTCCCAGCACAAAAAACCATTGCCATGGGTTTTAATGTCGACACGCGGAATTTCAGGGGAACTTTCGGCTTCCTGTGCGTGGCACTGTCCACAGAATTCTCTATTCCTCGGTTTATCCGGCAAAGCCATCCTTGGGTTTAATTTATGCTCTTCCTTCGCTTCGTGGCATCGAGTGCAGGCTAGGGGTGCGTGGGGTGACACAATTTTAGTTCGAGCGATTTGCGTGTGGCATGGATCGCATTCTTCGGGCGTGACCGGAGGAACCGGATCATGGGGATTATGACAGAAAATGCAAGGCTTACCCGGATTATGCCTAACAGGGTCAATCTGTGGGAATCCTGTGGGTCTCGTGGGATTATATCCATGACACAATGGACAATAGGCGCGTTTTCTTGGTGCAGGGGGTTTGTACTCATACGGGTCCTGGGTATGGGCATAGGCAGGCCCATGGCATACTTCACAGGCGACCCCCCGATGGTATGATTTGTCTTTCAAAACGTATATATCATCATGGCATTCGGTGCATGCAGTTTCCCCGCCATACTTAATTTCCCTGGAGACTGCGGATTGTAATGAATCGGCACGATAATGACCGTATTGCCCAAAACTTGCGGGCATAAGAAAATGGCGGACAATTAGGAAAATGAAAATCAAGACAATAGAAAGGGCGAGAAGATATTTTATCTGTTGGGGCATTCCTGACTCCTTTCACAATATCAAAAAATAATTAGGACCCCCTTTTTCTTCTGTCATAGTTTTCATGGACAAGAACGTTTTTAAGATCATCATGTTGTAAAGTCGCGCCTTTGCCTGAAATTTATGCAATAAATGTGCCACAATAGATCGGCACATTTGCCATGTAACAATGCTTTAAACGAAAAAACTCGGTTAGTTTGTTCAAATTCCAGTAGCATATGGCAGCCAATGGATCTACGTCGAGACCTTTCTTACGTATATATGTCTCGCAATTTCATCATCTATGGCAATATCTGTTTCTCCAGCTCTCAATACATATGCAGGTTGTTTTTGGTGGAGGACGATCTCCGCTCCAGGAATGATTCCCAGGTTGGTGAGTTGATGCAATCTTCTATGGTGCCTTGGTACTAAAAAGATTATCTTTACCCTATCTCCGGGAATTACTTTGGCGAGTGGAACGACAAATTCTTTGGTTTCCTCTTTAAAAATTCCGCAGCATTCTCCCGGAGGGATCGGCTTTTCATGTGGACAAAACCTGGGATGTCCAAGGAAAGCGCAAATGGATTCCGTGACCTCTGAACCGAGAATATGTTCAAGCTCACAGGCCGTAGAGTCCATTTCACTGGAGCCTACCTGGAGTATGTCTTTAAGAAGCTTCTCCGCTAGACGGTGACGCCTGACTATCATTTTCGCCCTCGCGTCGCCCATTATGGTAAGGCTTATTTTACCGTCAATATCACTTATAAGATCTGCTTCCAGAGCACATCTGATAGCTTTTTTCACGTCTTTATTCCAAGACCTTATGTAGATTGTTTCTTCGTCTTGGATGCCTTCCTCCCTGAGCTTCCAGATAAGCTCAAGCAGTTCATCGCTTTCTTCATCGTATTTCATGCTCTTCCCTCTTGTTTAAAGAATTTTTTTAGCCACAAAATAAGTCTTGACTCCTGGGGGAAGGAGTATCCGCATCTCGGGCAGCAGACCAACAGGCAGTCTCCTATACTTATCTGGCAGCTTATGCATCTTTCCCTTCCCTCTTCCTTATAAAATTCCTCTCCACACAAGGGGCAGGAGATTAGATTCCGAGGCTCCACAGTATCCAATTCGTCATACCTCCCACAATAATGGCTATGAAAAGAACTATCGCGACTATAATAAGGGCGGTTCTGAGCCCTTGTTCCTTTATAATGATTAGAAAGTTGGCAACACAGGGGACAAATAGCGTAATCGTAACAAGACTTACTAAAACCTGATGGCTGCTCAAGTATCCGCCCTGTTGAAGATCGAAAAGACCGGCAGCACCGTAGTCTCTTCTCAGGAATCCGATTAAAAAGGCATTCGTAGCCTCTTTGGGAAGGTCAAGGAATTTTACTACGACCGGTGAAGCCAGATTTTGTAAAAATCCAAGAACCTTTAACCTATCCAAGACAAAAAGAATTATCGTTCCCAAGACAAACAGTGGGACCGCTTCTTTCAAATACCATTCGAGTCTCGCAACAGTCTTAATGATTACGTTACCAATCTGTGGAATCCTTATGGGCGGAACCTCAATGATAAGATCTCGGCTTTCTCCTTTTACGAAGTAAGAAGCAAGGAAGCCAACTGTAAAAAGAACAATACAAATTTCTACCCCCCAAAAGAAAATACCCCACCGAGGTAGAGTAGAAGCCATAGCAAACACCACAGCCAGCTGGGCCGAGCACGGGATTCCTACAGCCAGAAGAAATATCACAATTAGCCTTTCCTTTTTCGTCTCGAGCATCCTAGTGGTAAGGGTTGCCATTGTGTCACATCCCAGCCCCAGTACCATCGGGAGTACAACTTTTCCATTTAGACCCATTAACTTAAACACCCTGTCAACCATAATGGCCAGCCTTGGGAGGTATCCGGAATCTTCGAGGATACTAAAAAAGATGAAAAATGTGCAGATTACGGGAAAGATTATTGCGAGCGAGTATGTCAGCGCCATAGTAATTATTCCAAAATCGCCTACGAGAAAATCAATCAATATCTTGTAGGGAATAATCTTGGGTATGGCTATTTTAAAAAAGGGGTTTATATATCCTTCAAAGACGGTTACCTCCAAGAAATCAACGAATGTTCCTGCCCCCAGTTTTCCCACAAAGAGGTATGCGAGGTAAAGTATTAGAATTAATATAGGGATCCCAAATAGAGGATGAGTCGATGTCCGTCCTAAAAGATCCAGGGTTCGGTTGTCTGATTTAAAAGAAGGAGTTGATACCTTCTGAACGATTTCTCTTGCGAGCTCAAGCCTCTTCAGACCGATGAAATAGCTTATAGGATATTCCCTGGAGCCGAGCTTTGAGAGTGGATCAAGTCCGGCAATCGAGTCTAGCTTTTCTTTAGGAATTCTGCTAATAATGTTCTCATCCATGTTGCAGTCGCCTGATACAATAGAAAGACCTATAAATCTTGAGAAATGAGGGTTTGATAGAATTTTTTTCATTTCGTCTAACATTCCTTCTATAGCTTGAGAGTAAGAAACTCTCAGTTGAGGGATAGTCGAATTTACAAGTTCGTTCTTAATTCCTTCTATTCCTTTTCTTTCGATAGCCACAGTCGGAACGATAGGAACCCCAAGTTTCTGAGAGAGCTTTGCTATGTTAATGTCGACTCCTCTGTGTTGCGCTTCATCCATCATATTCAACACTATGAGTAGGGGAAGTCCCATTTCTGCAATCTGGGTTGTTATATACAGACCCCTCTCCAGGTTTTTAGCGTCTATAACCTGAATTATAAAGTTAGCTTCACCTTCTAATAAAATATTTCTAACAACCCTTTCGTCTTCCGACGTCGGCGTCAGGCTATTAATCCCGGGCGTATCGATAAGAGAAATCGTTTCTGACCCGATTTTCATCTCTCCCGAGGTTATCTCGACCGTTGTTCCGGGATAATTTGAAACCGTAACGTATCTCTTGGTAAGCGAACCAAAGAGTAAGCTCTTTCCGACATTTGGGTTACCAATTAGAGCAGCCTTCTTTGGATGAGCCGGGTTCTCAGACTTGGTTTTGTTAAACATTTATAGAGCGCGACTTGAACAATTAATTTTCAATTTTTATGACATACGTGCAAAAATAAGGCCAATCAGCTGGCTCATTCATTCCGGAAGCGTGGTTAGGGTCCAAGTGGAACATAAAGAGATATCGAGAGAATTGCGGTAAAAGTCGGTTTATTAGAATAGGAATTTCCTGTAGTTATTGGCTATGAAGTACATAGATTTGGCTGGGCATTGGAACAAAAAAATTAAATTTGGATTTTCGAATTAAAGCTCTGACGAATTTATAAATGATAGGCTTATTCCCTGTCAATAGCCCCTTCTTTGTGATGTAAGATTTTAGGACATTTTACAACTCTAACATTTCAATCACATAAATACGTCTAAGCACAACAGGCGGCGAAATTTTCTGTTATTAAAAGCATTTTAGTCTCCTATTTTGCGTATGGAGTTGCAGACAACGGTTGAGGCGGTTTCAAATTAGCATCCTGACTAATAGGAGCTTTCTCAAGGTGTATCCGTTCTACTCTCTGTATCTTGTCATCTGCATCATAGTAGATAACAAATCTACCAGTTTCTTCCTTGCCAGCCACAGCTTCGACAGGCGTCCCGATTACTTCCCATAGTCCTAATGTGAGTACATCCATCACACCGTGACCAATAGCTCTACCGGCTGATGGATCATTCCCTTTTACGATCAGATAAGTATCTACCCAATTACCGTCTTTATCTCTCATCTCTGCATCAGGCATCCCTACTTTGGCAATCACGAATGACCTCTCTGCGCCGTTATAGAAGACACTTGTATCCTTCTGTTCATTGCCGGAGAGTGCCATCCCGACAGAACATCCTGAACATAATATTACTAAAAGAATAACCCCAACTATTTTAAGGCGTCTCATTTTGAACCTCCGAAGCTAGGTTTGGATTCCTCACATTAGTTATCCTAGCTTAGTATCCAAAAATCTTATCCTGACACTCCTGACAAAAGCCGGATATTCTGTACTCCCTCTCCGACATACCATCCTTGAATTCACATCAACCTGAGTTCCTACTGTTGGGTTACCGACTTCCTGTGCGATAAGTTCCTGAATATAAGCACTAGCCGAGACCCCTCTGGTTTTGGCCGTCCGCGGAGCGGATTAATCATAAGAATCTAATTTGAAATCCACCCCAATACGGCTCAATCTGCTTTCGGTTTCATTTACGCAGTGAGTTGCGGAAGGTCCAAGCACTTCTTTTTACATCTGACTTTGCCGCTATCAAATGCCGAACACTGAGTAACATCATCGTATTCTCTGAAAGTGAAGATACTGGGCTCGAATTTCGCTGAAACAACCTTTTTTTTAAAAGGGCAGAAAAAGGTTTTCAGCACTAGTCGCTTCGATATTGAGATAGCTTCTGCCCCAAAGTAAACAAGAATGACTATCATGCCCAATAGAGCAATAAGCATTGCACCTACGGCATAAGGAGCCAATAATGCGATAAATATAACAGCAGCGATACCTTTCATAATTTGCATCATCTTATTTATTACCTCCCTGGTGTTCACTTAGTTGCAATTTAAATGCCAAATGAAAGCCTAGTTTTTATAATAATTTGTGTATGTTACGATACAGGCGCGGCGTCAACCTGTCAGATGTCAAATAAACTGACATTAAAGACTGACAAAGCGACGGAAGTACGATGGTACTTCGAGAAGAAAATTGACGATGCCTGCTTCTAATTTTCCATAAAGCTCTCATCAAGGGTTAGCAGACTTCTGGAGAGTATAAAGCCATTGAGACCCCGCTTATTATTGATATAGGACTCGAAGATTTCGAAAACCTTTCCTATGAAAAAAAGGGGCGATCTATATCACCAATCACTCTTTGAATCAGTTGAATAAGTTAGGTTTATACATTGCAGCCGATTCATATTCAGCTAAGACATTGGGAATACGTTCATATTATATTGGTATGAAATTTGCAATCGTTTTAGTAGTCAAATGATAATGAGAGGGAATAATACGGTAAGTGTTATTTTGATCCCAGTTACTTATTGGTGGATTCAGGAAGCGATGGCTGTTCATGGAACCTGGAAACGCTGTGAATCACCAGTTCGGGTTTTGCTATTCCTTCTCACTACGCCATCTATGATCGGCTTAATTAGGTCGGGTTCTGGGACGCGAGACGGAAGTTCAATAGAGTATTTGGGTTCTGCTTTGCAAGTTCTAATGACATCCGATATAATTGATTCGAAATCTATTCTGGGGTCTTTGAGTTTTTAGTAGAAAAAGATTAAATAAAATAGATTTTACTCGGGTTAATCATGAATCTCCTTTTAGCTCTGACTTTTATATCAATGCTTGGTTCGCTCTATGCTTCATTTATTTACGCGCCGACCGAGAGGATCATGGGACCGATCCAAAAAATTTTTTATTTCCATATGGGAACCGTTTGGGTCGCCACAATTTCATTTGTAATCGTGTTTGTTGCAAGTATACAGTATCTGAGAAAAGAAAGTCGCAACTGGGATATTCTGGCCTACTCTTCTGCTGAAATAGGGGTGGTTTTTATCACGCTTACGATAGTATCGGGTAGTATTTGGGCAAAACCAATCTGGGGGACCTGGTGGACTTGGGATCCGCAACTCACTACTACGTTTATTCTCTGGATTCTCTACATTGTTTATATGATAGTGCGTTCATCTGCGGGTAATGATATTAGGAAGGCAAAATTTGCCGCTGTTTTCGGGATTATCGCGTTTTTAGACTTGCCGCTTGTTTACATTTCGGCGAGAGTTATGCGTGGAATCTCCCCGGTTGTGTTTGGATCCCGTGGGGGTGGTATTGCGCCGGAGATGATGGTAGCATTGCTCGTTACACTAGTAGCTTTTACTTTTTTGTTCATCTTGATACTTAAGCATAGAGTAGAACTAGAAATCATGAAAGATAATATCCTTAGGATTAGATTAATGGAGGCAAAGTAAAAGCAGATGTCTTATCTTTTCTGGTCGCAAGTAATTTTTTGGATTGTACTTTTGCTATATGTTTATTATCTTATTAGAAAAAACCATAACTTGAAAATTCAGTTAGAGTCTATCGAGTCTTCTCTGAATTCGAATGAAGGAAGTCGGTAGCTTATTTATTGCAGTGAGGACGGTTAATTGATGCTAAAAGGAAAGACAAAATTCATAGTAGCAATCACTGTGATCGCAGTTGCTATAGCATACCTTGTTTACGGTGGCGTCAATGATACGATGATCTACTATCTTACCGTTCAGGAATTGAAGGACAAGGTACCTTCAGTGTATAAGCAAAAAGTAAGGGTCTCGGGAAAGGTTGTTCCCGGATCGATAAGGAATGAGATTGATGGAAGTCTAGAGTTTACGATTGCGGACGGGGAAGAAACATTGGATGTAAAGTATAAGGGAATAGTTCCGGATATATTTAAGGACGACGTCGAAGCGGTCGTTGAGGGTCTATATACACCGGATAACGTATTTGTGGCTAGTTTGTTGTTGGCCAAATGTCCCACCAAGTACGAATCCACAGATTCTTTAAAAAGGTCTGAAAATATATAAAATGGTCGAAACTGGAAGTATTTCTATATTTTTAGCTTTTATACTCTCCGTCTACGTGATATTTGCTTCGGTCGTTGGTGCGAAAACCAGAAGGAATGATTTAATCAAAAGTGCCGAGAACGGTTCACTTGCAGTCTGCTTTCTTCTAATCATAGCAGCCGTCTCGTTGATACATGCTCTCCTGAATCTAGATTTCAGCCTTAAATATGTCGCCTTAAACGCCAGCAGCGATCTCTCTACTATTTACAGGATAACAGCATTGTGGGCGGGCCAGGCTGGATCCCTGCTTCTTTGGTGCCTAATACTCTCAGTATATACATCCCTTGTAGTAATTCAGAACAGGAGACGAGGCAGATTCACACCATTTGTTATCGCAACACTCGCTGCTGTTTCGACCTTCTTTGTATTTCTTATAGCCTTTGTCGAGAGTCCTTTTGAAAAGCTACCTTTCGTCGCCGAGGAGGGAAGGGGGCTAAACCCGATTCTGCAGAATGGCTACATGGCGATTCATCCTCTCACCTTATACCTCGGTTATGTCGGAGTCACAGTACCCTTTGCATTTGGGATGGGTGCTCTTCTGAGCGGCAAGTTGGATGACGAGTGGATAAGACAATGCAGAAAATGGGCATTGCTTGCATGGACATTCTTAAGCCTTGGTTTGTTGTTGGGTGCAAGGTGGGCCTACTTGGAACTCGGTTGGGGTGGCTATTGGGCATGGGATCCCGTGGAGAATGCCGCATTTATGCCATGGCTTGCCGGAACAGCGTTTGTTCACTCGGTAATGATTCAAGAAAAAAGGGGAATGCTGAAGAAGTGGAATTTATCGCTGATAATACTCACCTTTTTCCTGGCAATATTTGGCACCTTTGTTACCAGAAGCGGGATAATTTCCTCGGTTCATTCGTTTGCCCAGTCAGACATTGGCCCCTATTTTCTGGGTTTTATAGGTTTCATACTTATTTTCTCATTTGCAATGTTCACTCTTAGATTAGATGATCTTAAAAGCGATAATCATTTCGACTCTATTCTATCAAGAGAGAGCGCTTTCATATTTAACAACCTTCTTTTTCTGGGTGCCGCTTTTACCGTTTTCCTGGGAACAATATTCCCGATAATATCCGAACTAATTACGCGGAACAAGATTCTTGTTGGTCCCCCCTATTTTAATAAAGTGAATGTTCCGATCGGTTTAGTATTGATACTTCTGATGGGAATCGGTCCGTTAATTTCCTGGAGAAAGGCCTCAAAGGATAATTTAGTCAGGAATTTCACGTTTCCAGTAGCAATCGGAGTTCTGACATCTGTAATCTTATTCGTTTTCGGAATCAGACACATTTATGCTCTTATTTCTTTCGGCCTGTGCGCGTATGTAACTGCAACCGTGTTTGTCGAATACTACAGAGGGATAAGAGTCCGAGTTAGAAGAGGGGAAAATTATTTGCGAGCCTTCGGGAGACTCGTATCCAAAAACCGTAGGAGATACGGTGGCTACATAGTCCATCTCGGAGTTGTTTTGGTAGTGATCGGTATAACTGGCTCATCTGTTTTTGTTAAGCAAAAAGAGGCAACACTGAAACCAGGGGAATCCATGAGCGTTGGTGATTTTACTTTGAGCTTCGGTGATCTCAACCAGTATACGACAGATGCGAAACATGTGACAGCCGCTAGCCTCTCAGTATATAATGGCGAAAGAAAGATCGGAGCAATCGTTCCTGAAAAGAATGTGTATATTTACTCCGGAAATCGTGAGATCAATCAAGAAACTGAGGTTGCGATTCTCTCTTCATTTACACATGACCTCTATGTAATACTTTCAAGTTTTCAAGATGGTAGCGCTAGCTTCAGGGTTTTAATAAATCCAATGGTATCGTGGATCTGGGCCGGCGGCGTGGTTCTACTTTTGGGGGCAATCGTTACTATGTGGCCTACTCCCAGCAAAAAGGAACAGGAAGTACTTGTCAGATATAGTATAGGATCAAAGGACAGGACGGCAGAAGTTTAGAAATTTCCTCTCTTTGCCATTTTAATCCTTTTATTGAATAGTTCCAGAAAGCTAGGAATGTCAAATTGGAAATAATTATCTTATTGGCGATTGTGATTCTTACGGCAGTCTTTATAACGTTACCTTTCTTCAGAAAAAATACCGAAGTAGAAAACCCCATTGAGCAGAAATCTAATCCTATTGAAAACCCTGCTTTAATAGAGTTGAAAAAGCTTACCTCTGAAAAGGAATTACTATACACGGCGTTGAATGATATAGAATTTGATTACGGACTCGGAAAACTATCGAGAGAAGATTATGATGAGCTTAAACGAGAATACCAAGCAAAAGCTGTGTCCGTACTGAAAGAGATAGACGAAATTAGTAAAGGTCTACATTCTACAGAGTTAGAAGATGAATTAGAAAAAGAGATAACGGCGATAAGGAAGTCAAAATCACACGATGAAAATGAAATCGAAGATGAAATTTTGAAAGCCCGAAAACAGCACAACGATAAAAATAGATATCTAACATGTATTAATTGTGGGAGGCAATACAGCGCAGGGGATCTTTTTTGTTCAAGGTGCGGTATCGGCCTAAAAGATGTCAGCTAAGGTACTTAATTTCGAAGGAATAAATAATTTGTTTGTTATCTCGACGATAGCATTTTTGCTTCTTTCGTCTACGGTCTTTTTCGGAGTAGATATCTTTGCTCAGGTGGATGCCGAGAAGGCGGATCTTGGAAAGGATCTATTTATCCAAAATCGATGCGTTAATTGTCATACAATTGGCAGGGGTAGATTTGTAGGCCCGGACCTGGCAGGGATCAGCAGCAGATACAGTAAAGATGAAATCAAGCAATGGATAGAGAATCCTCAACAGGTGTACCAGGCCAAGGGTAAAATGCCCATAAACGAGGGCTATCCTCCGATGCCTCCGCTACAGGTTCCGCAAGCTCATATTGACGTCATTGCAGACTATCTTTTTACTAAAAAACCCGTTCAATCTACAAAAGATTATGGTGATATTAAGGGTAGTGTCACGAACAAGACTGGTGACGAGCCACCCGTTGGAATCGAAGTTGCCCTGCGTGAAATGTTAGGAGATCGTGTTACGGATGAAAAAACACTTATGACAGACAAAAATGGAGCTTTTGAATTTAGAGATTTACCCTGGAACCGTAGCTATACGATTACCCTAAATTATAGGGGCACCGAATATGTAACGGATAAGTTGGTTTTTTACCCGGATGAGGATACGAAGACTATTGAGCTACCCGTATATGAACCAACCGAAAGTGACAGTGAGATAATAATAAAACAAGCTCATATGATCTTACAGGTCTCTACGGACTCGATTTCGGTCGCAGAATTATTGATGTTTGAAAACAGAGATAAAAAGATATACGTCGGTTCTGACGTGGTTGATGGGAAAAGGGAGACCTTAAAGTTTCGTCTACCCAGTGATGCCAGCAATATTCAGTTCATTCATGGCATTACAAGTGAAAACGTTGTTCAAACCGAATCTGGATTTTCGGATACGTCTCCGGTCTGGCCGGGTGCTAGAAGGGTGGTTTACACCTATACAATTCCATTTAAATCCGGGAACAATGTGATCGAAGACAGGGTGAATTATCCCACTGATAGTTTCCTGCTTCTTATTTCCGATTCGGCTGAGAAAGTGACTGTGGAGGGCCTTAGTGGAGGGGATGTCGTAGATATTCAAAATGAAAAGTTTGTTCAGTGGACTGGCAGCAATCTAAAACCTGGCTCTTCAATAGTGGTAACTATAAATAAATCGTTTGATCGTGAATCGATCGCTAAGTGGGCTGCATTTTGCGTGGTTTTACTTGTTGTTGGGGGTGGAATCCTATACGCATTTGTTTTCAAAGGAAAGGGGTTTGATAGAAATGAAAGCAAGAAAACTTTGAGTGATATTGAAAAGGAAAGGGCTATGTTGATACAGGACATTGCGGAGCTCGACGATAGATTTGAGAGTGGAGGGTTGGATGAGGAAATATATAGAAGGGCGCGTGCGGAGAAAAAAGGGAGATTAATTAAACTGGTTCAGCGAATAGCTGAACTAAGTTAAATCTTATGGAATTCGAGACTTCCTGCGGGAGGGGCTTCGCTAGTTAAATACCCCCCAGAATATGTTGGATTAAAGCGACCGCGACAATCGCAGCCGTTTCCGTCCTGAGCGTCCTGGGGCCTAGTCCAACAGGTGTAAATCCCCACTCCATGGCTAGGTTTATCTCAAATTCCGAAAAACCCCCTTCTGGACCTATAAATATTATAACAGTTGTCGGTAGTTGTGATACAGTCTTAATATAATCACTTAACTTAGTTCTAGAATTCTCATAGAATATAAGTCTCAAGCCACTACTATGACTGTAGATTTCAGTATCTTTAAACCTGATGACATCTTGAATATTAGGAATCGTCACGCTACGACATTGTTTTGATGCTTCTATTGCAATTCTCTGCCATCTCAAAGCCTTATTCGTTTCTCTCACTTGGGATCTCTCAGTTACGACTGGTACTATATAATTAACTCCTAGCTCCGTTGCCTTCCCAATGATAAAGTCCATCTTGCTTCCTTTTGGTATGCCCTGTAGGAGAGTAATTTTGGTGTCGGATTCGATATTAACCTTGGTGGAGGTGAGTATCTCCACTCTTATCTCCGTCTTATTGATCTCACTTATCTTGCCGACATGTTCAAAGGAGGTTTCATCGAAGAGCACTACTTCGTGGCCTGGTTTTAATCTTAGCACCTTAACAATATGCCTGTAATCAGACCCCGTAATGATCGCCTCCTGATTGGATATACTCTTATTGCTGATGGGGAATCTTGCCACTTTAATTTTTACTTTGTTTGTCCGGCGGTGAAATAAGATGCAATTTCCTTTGTAAGTCCTTGAACCGTGTATGTTCCTGAAATAATCTCAGGTTCGATTCCAAAACTTCTTATCGTCTCGGCTGTTATTGGTCCAATACATGCAATCGTCGATCGCGAGATGATTTTTTTATCCCTTCCAATCATCGCGAAGAAGTTTTTAACGGTCGATGAACTTGTAAATGTAATAACATCTATGTAACCGTTCCGGAGCAACTTTCTAACCTTATCGATTTTCAATTTTCCCGGCATCTTGGTTTCGTAGACGGGAAATACATCGACACGGGCGCCCATTTTTCTGAGTTTCATTGGAAGTATTTTTCTCGCTATCTTTGCCCTGGGTATAAGAACCCGACTTCCCTTAACATTGATTTTCTCGAAAAGCTTTATTAAACCTTCAGCCCTGAACTCTTCAGGAATCAAATCCACCTTAATACCCATCTTGTTTATCTCATTTTTTGTTTGTTCTCCAATGGCTGCGATCCTTATACCCTTGAGGTCCCTTACATCGCTTTGCTTTTGCCTGAGCCTTTGGAAAAAGAAGGTTACCCCGTTTACACTCGTAAAAATAAGCCAATTGTAGCGGTCTAAATTCTCAATCGCCTTATCGAATCTGTTCCAAGTCCTGAGAGGTGCCACGTCGATAGTGGGAAACTTAATTACCTGTGCTCCTTCCTCTTCTAGGAGTTCGGCAAATATTCTTGCCTGGTTTTTGGCCCTAGTCACCAGAACCGTTTTACCGAAGAGGGGCTTTGATTCAAACCAATTTATCTTATCTCTTAAATTAACCACGTCGCCGACCGCGATGATCGACGGGGAAGATATTTTCTTTTCTTTTGATAAGCTAACGATATTCCCTATAGTTCCCGTGAGCGTTGATTGATTTGGGAGAGTGCCCCAAGTTATAATGGCCACCGGGGTCTCAGGTGACTTCCCCATCTCGATTAGCTTTTTCATATTCTGTTCCAGTTTTTCAACTCCCATGAGGAATACCAGTGTTCCTATCTTAGCCAGGGCTTCCCACGGCAGCGAAGTTTTTACCTTTTTTGGGTCTTCATGGCCTGTAACTACTGCAAACGATGACGAATAATCCCTGTGTGTAAGCGGTATCCCGGCATACGACGTCACCCCTATGGGAGATGATACACCCGGAATTACATCAAACCGAATACCGTGCTCTGCCAGTTCAACCGCTTCCTCGCCCCCCCTTCCAAATATAAATGGGTCTCCCCCTTTGAGCCTTGCAACGATTTTCCCCCCCAGTGCTTTCTTGGTGATTAGCGTGTTGATTTCCTTTTGCGGCATCTCCTTATGGCCTCTTTTTTTCCCAACATATATAATTTCCGCTCCTTCTTTAGCAAATATAAGCAGTTCTGGGTTTACGAGGTGGTCATATACTATTACTTCCGCCCGCGCCAAGAATTTCTTTCCCTTTAGCGTAAGTAGTTCCGGATCTCCCGGACCAGCACCAATGAGATGCACTATTCCCTTTTTCATCATTGATTAACTAATAGAAATCCGAAGGAATCGTTGCTTGTCAAGGACATTTTCGTCGAGAAGCTTCTTGGAATCGAATGATTGTCGGTTGATCTTTATTCCCCTACGGGATCGTCATTCACTGGTAATTTTTGATGGGTACCCTTGACCCACCAATTTTGCGCATTTACCCAGCTTGGCACAAGTGATCGTACGATTCTTCAAGGTCGGGTCAAGATAATGAAAGCTTTCAATGCCAACAGGGATGTTCTACCAACCTCGGATTAAATCCTTTTCCACTCTCGGTATCAATATAGCGGCCTCAAGCAAATGATATCAGAAAAAGTAGCCTGGCACTTGTCTCTTTTCATTTTCGGTCGCTTCCAATCATAAGAGTAAATTTATAATAACAATTCTTTTTTAGAAGATTGACAGTCCGAGCAATTATTAAGGTTTCTTAACTAAACTATTTTTTTTCTTCTTCTCTCATGTCTATAAACCTTCCCTTAGGCATAAGGAATGCTGAAATAAAAGCAACTACTGCTATGAATAATCCGGTTAAAAATACGTTTCGTAGTGAGCTAGCTAACAAATGCGTTAATGCATCATGGATTTCAGGGGATAAAAAACTCCTTGCTTCGGGGTTTACAATCAAATCTGGATTCTTTAGGTAGTGCAATTCCGAGGCCGCAAATGACTTTGAAAGTGAGCCGGTTCCATATAGCATAGTGGTACTCAGGACCATTCCCATTACACTTACTCCGATCGTAGCACCCATAGAGCGGAAGAACTGAGTTGCGGAGGTAGCGATTCCGAGCCTCGATCTAGGAACGGAATTCTGAACGGCAAGGAGTAAGGGAATGAAGATCATACCCATTCCCGTCCCAAGGATAAGCAATACTACTATTGTACCACCGTGCGATGTATCCTTACTCATACCGCTCAGAAGAAAAAATCCAATAGACAATAGAGCAGTGCCAATTATAATGATCTGTCGATAACCAAATCGAAGCATGAATTTCCCCGAGATGCTTGAGAAAAAAACCCAACTCAGTAACAATGGCGTAAGAATGGTTCCCGCTTGCGTAGCATTCGTTCCAATCACCCCTTGAATAAATAAAGGTATGAATGATATTGACCCGAACATTGCCATTCCCACGAGGAAGCCGGTGATGACGGATGTCTTGAAAAATGGGTTTGAAAACAATTCGAGCGGGAGGATTGGATCTTTCGCAAGCTTCTGTGTTTTGATAAATAGCCACATTAAAGGGATGCATGATACCAGCATCAGAGTTACAACCAGAGAGTGTAGGCTGTCTCCCTTGCCGATCTGTGTCAGACCAATTAGAAAAAGCGAGACAAGCGCAGTCAACACTGTCGCTCCCTTAATATCAAGGAATACTTTCCTGTTAGTAACTGTGTTTTCTTTGAGTGCAAACCATATTACTGATACGGCTATGATTCCGAAAGGAATATTAAGGTAAAAAACCCATCTCCACGAAAATTGATCTGTAATAACTCCTCCTAGAATTGGTCCAACAATGCTAGAAAGGCCCCAAACCCCGCCGAAAAGGCCCTGCACCCTTGCCCTTTCCTTTAATGAGAACATTTCTCCGACGATTATCATTCCCAAGGTCAAAAGGGCTCCGCCGCCGAATCCCTGAAGTGCACGAAATAAAATTAAAGCATTCATGGACTTTGATTGTCCCGAGAGTGCAGATCCTATAAGGAATATGGCAATGCCGATAATGTAGAACCTTTTCCTCCCATAAAGGTCTGACAGTCTTCCCCAGAAGGGCAGCGAAATAGTCGAGGTCAGAACATAGGCGGAAAAGACCCAACTGTAGATGCTCAGGCCCCCCAGACTTGAGACAACAGTAGGCATTGCGGTGCTAACAGCCGTAGCTTCAAGCGCACTTAGAAACATTCCGATCATTAGCCCCATGGTGACAAACATTCTCCTGGATTTGGAGATCATGGGAAACTGTAACGCAGCTTCGGGCAGATCTGGGGTGGACAGGTTTTCAGGCGCATCAAATCGTACAAAGTTAGCCGAGTCATTTCCCAGGGCTCTTTTTTTCATATGTACTCCGGTTGAACGTGGGTTGTATCTTTACTTGACACTTACATATTTCAATTAAATCTTATTCCGAGCAAGGCTAAACATTGGGTTTGTCATTGTTAATCTATGTTCTTTTGCCATACTTATTGCCCCGAAAATAATCATCAATTGCTGAATCACATGATAATGAATCGATTGGCGGTTGAGGAAATCTAAGAATGTTTGTTAAGTATCTGGCAAATTTTTCGTTCCGTGCTTATTATACCTAGTTAATTAACATATTTAATAGATCCGTAACATTTTCTTTGATTTTTAGTTACTAAAATATAAAATCTAATCTGCATGCAGATGGAAACTGATATCGAGCTCATGAGGAGAGTCAAATCAGGGGACGACAGTGCGTTCACAGAATTAATGAAAAGACACTACAAGTCTATTATGAATTATATATATCGTTTTACTAATGATAGAAATGATTCAGAAGACTTAGCCCAAGAAGTCTTTTTAAGGGTTTACCGATCGGTAAAGGAATACAAACCGCAGGCTAAATTTTCCACATGGCTCTATAAAATTGCAACGAATGTGTGCCTAACTGAAATAAAAGTGAAAGGCAGAATGAATAAAGTGAGTTTAGATGAAATTCAGGAGAATAAGCAGGATATCGGAGATTCGAACTCCCCGAGTGGTTATGATTTGATCAACAGAAGGGACATTAAGGATAGCATTTTTCAAGCATTAAATTCAATACCTGAGAAGGAGAGGATTTCGATTATTCTTTGCAAATACGAAGGGTTGTCCTACGATGAGGTAGCCGGTGTAATAGGATGCACCGTGGGCGCTGTTAAGACATATATTCATAGAGGAAGAATGAAACTGATCGAAAAATTAAAACCAATTTTGGAAGAGAGGGGAGAAAATGAATTGTGAGAATTTCAAGGACTTGATACTCGATTACACTATCGATGACCTAGACGAGTCACGGACGCACGAGTTGAAAGTACATTTAGACGTGTGCAAAGAATGTAATGAATTTCTGTCATTCGCAGACCTAGAATGGAAGTTACTGGATAAATGGGAAGGGATCGAACCAAAAGACGACTATATAACAAAGTTTTGGGAAAGATCGAATCATCGGGAAGAAGGTCGTAAACCATCGTTATTCAATCTCTTTAACTACCGGGTGCCGAATTGGTCGTATATATCCGTTGTGTCTCTATTCCTCATTATCTTTGTCGTTGCAATTGTATATGTGACGACGGAAAATAGTGTAGTTAAGTATACGGAGAAGGACAGAGAGGACGAAGAGCTACTATTCGAAGTTGACAGAACAATATCTTTCGACAGTGCGGACATGTTGGAGATCTATGGGCTTTGGAAGGTTGGCAACGACAGCAACAAGGGAGGGTAGGAATTGAAAAAGACTTGCTTCATTATTTTATCTTTAATCTTGTTTTACTCACTAAACGCTTACAGTCATGGCGGCTTTGGGAGTGCCAAGTGGTGGAAAGATGCCGAAGTTGTCAAGGAACTTAATTTAACAAACGATCAAGTCAACCTCATAGAGCAAATATTCAACAGTAACAAAGGCCAAATAGCAGACTTGAATTCACTACTAAAACAGAAACAATCAGAGTTCCGATCGAAGATCGAAGACCCAAATTCAAGTCGGGATGAAGTTCTGGAACTAAATGATGAGGTGGTGCACTTAAAGACAAAGTTGAAAAGACTCAGGCTAGATATGTTATTAAAAATAAGAGAAGTACTGACACCGGAACAAAGGCAAAACCTACACAAAATCAGGTTCACCGAATTTAAGAAGAAACATAAATAAGCCGTTTCGACCCTCAAACCATTCAACGGAATATAATCCTTGAGGGCTATAGCTGTTAGCTATTTCTTCAGCCGACTTAACACAAGTCGATGAGTATTATTTACACGGTTACACATTTCAATTAGAATTTTAGTCGGGTAATTGTGTTAAATCTCTTTAAAATTAAGACGGATTTCTCTCCTAAAGGTGATCAGCCATCGGCCATAGATAAGCTTACAAAAGGTGTCCTTAAGGGCTTTAAGCATCAAGTACTGCTAGGAGTGACAGGAAGTGGCAAGACCTTCACTATTGCAAAAGTCATCGCTAATCTGGACAAGCCAACGTTAATTATTGCGCATAATAAGACACTTGCCGCACAATTGTATGGGGAACTCAAAGAGCTGTTTCCGGAAAATGCGGTGCATTACTTTGTCAGCTACTATGATTATTATCAACCCGAAGCCTATATCCCGGAAACGGACACCTATATAGAGAAGGATGCATCTATAAATGAACATATCGATAGACTAAGACACGCGGCAACCTCATCGCTCTTCGATAGAAGAGACGTAATTATAGTTGCAAGCGTTTCGTGTATTTATGGTATAGGCTCTCCCGACGACTATTACGGTATGCTTACCATAATTGAGGAAGGGATGGCTTTCGAGAGGGACGAGTTTCTTAGGAAGCTTGCCGATGCGCATTATGAAAGGAGCAACAACGAATTTTACAGAGGTAGTTTTACCGTCAGAGGCGACTCGGTAGAGCTCTTTCCATCTCACGAAGAGTCGATAGCGTTAAGGGTGGAATTTTTTGGTAATTATGTCGAATCAATAAAAGAGATCGAACCATTAAGAAGGAAAACGATAAGAAATATAAAAAAAGCTATCATATATCCGAACACACATTATGTTGCGCCAACGGAGAAAGTAATTCGTGCAATAAAAGGTATAAAGGAAGAGCTAATAGAGAGAATAGCCTACTTTGAATATCGGGGAATGACCTTGGAAAAGAAACGAATAGAGGAAAAAACAAATTATGATCTCGAACTCCTCTCTACAATCGGTTTCTGCCCGGGGATCGAAAACTATTCAAGGCACCTATCGGGGAGGAGACCAGGGGAACCTCCTTGGACGCTATTGGACTATTTTCCAAAGGATTCGTTATTTATAATAGATGAAAGTCATCAAACAGTCCCGCAGCTTAGGGGAATGTATGAGGGCGACAGGAGCAGGAAGCTAACTCTGGTGGAGCACGGCTTTAGGCTTCCCTCCGCTATCGACAACCGACCACTTAACTTCTCTGAGTTTGAGGAAAAGATCAATCAAGTGATTTTTGTCTCGGCTACCCCCGGGCCATATGAGCTTTCGAAATGTAACACGGAGGTTGTTCAACAGATCATTCGCCCCACCGGACTGGCTGATCCTGAGATAGAAATACGACCCGCAGAGAATCAGGTGGACGATCTTCTAGAGGAAATAAAAAAGACGGTAGAAATGTCCGATCGGGTCCTTATAACTACTCTTACCAAACGCATGGCAGAGGATTTGGCCGAATATTATAGACGACTCGGTGTAAGGGTAAGGTATATACATTCCGACATTGAGACACTGGAGAGGATTAGAATCATAAGGGACCTCAGGGTTGGGGTTTTTGATGTTCTAATAGGGATCAATCTTCTGCGCGAAGGTCTTGATATACCTGAGCTGTCCCTTGTTGCTGTATTAGATGCGGACAAGGAAGGATACCTCCGTTCAGAAACATCCCTGATACAGATCTTCGGCCGAGCTGCCCGCAATATACGGGGAAAGGTTATAATGTACGCAGATACGATAACAAGGTCGATGTCGAGGGCAATATATGAAACCCGCCGACGGAGGGAAATTCAAATAGCATTCAACAAGTCAAATCATATCACACCAAGGAGTATCGAGAAGAGGATAAGCGATATACTCGCTTCTATATACGAAGCAGACTATTTCACTGTTCCAAAGGATGATGAGGGTGAGATATTAGAAGTTGCTCCTGAAAAGATTCCGGGCCTTATTAAGACACTCACAGAGGAGATGAAACTCGCTGCGAATAAGCTCGAGTTTGAGAATGCAGCCCGCAGCAGAGACAAGATAAAGAGACTCCGTGATCTGGAAATTAAATACCTGGGGGAGATAAAGTGAACCTATCGCAGGCACAGGTTTTGTTCACGCATCTGATCGCTCTGTTAGGGTTTTTTTCAATATGGATTACGGGGGCGGTCAATGATCTATCGGCCATCGTTTTTGTGGCAGCGTTAACTTTTAGCTTCATCAATTCAAAGAGTCCCAGACAATACTATATAAACGAAAGCCTATCTACATTCCTCGCTATATCGCTTGTAGTCTATGTTTTAATGAGCTTCTTTCTTCTTGGGGTCGAAGTCTTCAAGGCAATTTTAATTTTTTTGATCTATACCCAGATCATTAAACTTCTCGCAAGGAAGACAATAAGAGATATTGTTCAAATCTACATACTGAGTTTCTTTCAATTCCTTGCTGGGTCTGTGGTTGCTATAAATTTTGGCTATGGAGTTGCATTCGTAGCGTACGTCGCAGTATCTCTTTCTGCGATGGTTATTCTTAATATCACAAAAGAATCTCATGATACTTCTAGCAAAGAGGATCCTAACTTTGTTACTGGAAAATTTTTAAGTACCACAGCTTTGATCGGTATCTGCGTTTTAGTATTTACTGCAATGATCTTTATTTCTGTCCCAAGAATTAGAACAGGTTTTTTTATGAGTAATTTTATGAGACCCGAATCATTGAGAACCGGATTCTCAGATGAAGTAAAACTAGGACAGGTTGGACAAATTAAGTACGATACTTCGCCCGTGATGCGGGTAATGATTTTAAACAAGGAGATAAAACGGGTTCCAAGACCTATTTATTGGAGAGGCATAGCGCTTGATCAATTTGATGGAACTCATTGGAGAGCCAGTAATCGCAACTATCGAACCATCAGAAAAAAAATCGATGGAGAAACAATGGTAAAGCACTCGGGAAATAAATTATTAGCCCAGGAGATATTAACTGAACCAATAGACACGGATATTCTATTTTCAGCTAACGTTCCTGTTGGCTTTCAAGGCCTAGAGGGAAGTATGATCACTGAGATAAATGACTCATACATTCTTCCGAATAAGACATCCTATAAGCTCAAATACTTAGCATACTCAGATTTGCAAGTCCCGGAGGCCTATGACTTGAGAACCGACCAAGGGGAATATCCAGCTGAGATAATGAATAGTTATCTCCAACTACCAATTCTAAATAAAAAAATTCAAGATCTTGCAAAACAGTTGACAATGGACAAAACCAATCCATATGATAGGGCGATTTCTATCAAAAATTATCTTCAAAACAATTTAAAATATACGAGAACCTTAGAAAAGGGAACCAGCGAATTCCCGTTAGATGATTTTCTATTCGAAAATAAGGCTGGACATTGTGAATACTTTGCTACATCCATGACAGTTATGCTAAGGGCTCTGGGTATTCCTTCAAGAGTCGTTAATGGATTTATTGATGGTCAGTGGAATGCACTCGGCGACTTTTTTTTAATAAGAGAAAGCGATGCCCACTCCTGGGTAGAGGTCTATTTCCCGACAAATGGTTGGGTTAGTTTCGATCCAACACCAGAGAGTGCGGACCCAGATGCGGAAATGGGTGCCTTTTATTTCTTTAGTTCATATTTAGACTACTTGAAATTCCGTTGGAGTAGGTATGTAATAGATTATGATCAAAAGGATCAAAATCAATTCTTCAGTCATCTGAGGAGCAAGTGGGTCTGGCAAAAGAGAAAATTACAAACTAAGAGTTTTAGTGAACTCTTGGTTGGTAAGAGATGGTTGATAGCATTAGGCATTTTGACTTTTACCGCCTTGTTATTCTTGAAAACGCCCGTATTCACAAGACTGCCTAAGCTTCGAGAAAGCGACACTGAGAAAAGAGCCTCTTCAATTTACAAAAAAGCGCTCTACATGTTGTCTAAGAAGGGATTTAAAAAGCACGATTATATGACGCCAAGAGAATTTGCTAAAGCCGTAAGCCTAGATGACAATTCAGCATCGAATACCTTTCGAGCTTTGACAGAGGAATATTTGGAGCTCAGGTTTGGCAAATCTAATGTCGATGAGAAGATTAAAAATTTAGAAAGGCTACTTCTTATTTTGAGAAACGATATTATATAGCCCTTTTTTACTCGGCTACCATCTGTCATTCCCGAGGACTGTTATCGGAAATCCATATTGTCATCGCGAAGCGCAAAGCCCTGTGGCGATCTCCTCCCTATCGCTCGAAAAACTAGGATACTTTGACGAATAAAAAGAAGAAAACAAGAAGGGTGAAGTTAACGACAAAGGAAGTAACAAAGACAATCTAAAAAACAGCAGGGGAAAAGACCAAAAACAAAAATAGCTCATTTATTCATGACCCCAGAGATTCTTCGCGGGCAAGACTTGCTGGGATAACATGAGCCTTCGCTGGGAAGAGGTGGTAGCTGTGTCGGGTGGATGCAGTGTTGGGCCGCAATGTTTAAAGTACGCTAATAACGACCATCCTTTTCCGATGCATGCGGGAGAAGTTAATCTGTAGCGCCCTTTGTTTGATTGGTGAGGTAATTCTCGAGACCCATCTGCCCGATTTGCTCACGTTGCATTTCTGCCCAATCCACATGATCCTCTTCCATCTTGAGAATGCGGGTCAACAGGTCAACACTGCTCTGGTCACCCACTTCGTGCGCCAGGGCGATGGCATCATTGTAAGCATGCACGGCTGCAAGTTCAGCATCCTGGTCGCCCGTAATAATTTCAAGGACAGTTGTGCCGACTTTGATCGGATTGAGCTTTGAGACAATCGGTGTGCCCTCTAGAAAGAGGATACGCTGGATAAGCCACTCAGCGTGGTGCATCTCGTCCTTTGCTTGTCCCTCAATGGCCTTGTGGAGCTTATCATAGCCCCAATTGTCGCACATCTCCGAGTGCACCATGTATTGATTGATTGCAGTGAGCTCATCCGCGAGGAGTTGGTTGAGCACTGCCAGTAACTTTTCGTTGCCTTTCATTTTTTTCCTTCCTTTATAAGTTGGAGTATCTGTCAAACATAGCATGAGACCAATGACAAAGTCAAAAGGGGTACGAAAAAAAATTGTGTAACAGCGCGTCGAGAAACTTCTCCCCGACGACTTTATTGAGGATCAAGTTCGTAAGACAATAAGGCGCGAGCACTACTCTTTTCGTACCGAAAAGAGTTATTTGACCTGAAAGAATGGAAAAAGGGGAGCATCCCCATTAATTTCGCACTCTTTCTCGTCATCGTACTTCGACTAGCCTGTACTGATTATGATCGAAGTGCTCAGTATAGACTCCACTGTGGCGATCTCCTGCCTATCTGTTAAGGGACTAGGTTACTTAGACGAAATGAAACAAATGGACGAGAGGGATGAAGGTCAGGATAATTCAGAAAATACTGGGAAAGAAAAACAAAAATAACTCATTTGTTCATGCCTGACCCCCTGCCCATTCATTTAGTTTGACAGCATTCCTAGCAAAGCAGATTTCCTCTATTTGCTTCTTAATCCATTGAGAAATATACCATACCGGGGTATATTATCAGGGGACACGGAACTACCAAGATGGAGAGAGAATAATGGCTCATACAATCAGGGACAAAAAGAAGCTTATAAATCGAGTGCGACGTATCCGCGGTCAAGTCGAAAGCATCGAGAGGGCTCTTGAGGAAGAAAAGGATTGCTCAATTATCCTTCAGAGTATTGCTGCATGTCGTGGTGCGATTAACGGACTAATGGCCGAGATTCTGGAAGGTCACATCCGTTTCCATGTGTTCGATCCTGATCAAAACCCGACCTCAGAACAATCTAAGGCCGCACAAGAAATAATTGATGTAGTAAAAACCTACTTAAAATAGACCTATGACACCGTAAGGAGATTCATAAAAGAACAAAAGGCGGTGATAACAAAAATGGATACTGATCCGGGAGTGGACATTCATCCAAAGCTCAAGAAAGAAAACAATTCAGTCGATGCGTACGACATTAAGCATGGAGAACACAATCATATAGAATGGGTAGATCTGACTCGAATCGGCTTCGTCGCACTTGGGATTGTTGCAAGTTGGTTAGGACTTTGGAAGGGATTTACGAGCTTTGACGTGATTAGCCTTGTGGCAACACTAATAGGTGGCTATCCGATCTTTCGGGAGGCAATCGCGTCTCTCATCTCCAGGCGGATGACGATGGAACTCTCTATGACCATTGCTCTAGGAGCGGCTTTAGCCATTGGTGAGTTCTTCACCGCTTTGGTAATTGTGCTCTTTGTGCTGATCGCCGAAGTGTTAGAGAATCTTACTGTCAGCCGAGGCAGGGGTGCAATCAAAGATCTTCTTGAACTGTTGCCTCAGAGTGCTACTATCCGTCGCGAAGGCCAAGTGCAAGAGGTTCGTACTACTGAGATTCAAGCGGGTGATAGCGTCATCATAAAGCCTGGCAGTCGAATTCCAGTGGATGGGGTTGTTATCCGTGGAAACTCCTTTGTAGACCAATCTACTATCACCGGTGAATCGATGCCTGTAGAGAAGGTGAAAGGCTCACAGGTCTATGCCGGAACGATTAATCAATCGGGCTTGCTTGAGGTCCGACCGGTCAAACTCGGTCGAGATACCGCGTTCGGGAAGGTCATCCAGGCAGTTGAACAGGCTGAAAAGTCCCGTGCACCAATCCAAAAAACTGCCGACCGACTCGCAGGATACCTAGTCTACTTTGCCATTATCTGTGCTGCGCTCACTTTCCTCGTTACACGCGATATGCGCTCTACTATCTCAGTTATCATCGTTGCTGGTGCATGCGGAATTGCAGCAGGTACTCCACTCGCTATCCTTGGTGCCATTGGCCGTGCCGCCCGCAACGGAACTATCGTCAAGGGTGGACTGTATATGGAAATCTTAAGTGTCATAGACACTGTTCCTTTGGACAAGACGGGCACATTGACATTCGGAAACCCAGAAGTTACCAATGTGTATCCGCGTAATGGAGCGACGACCCAGGCCGTTTTGGAAGCTGCAGCCATTGCTGAACGGTGTTCGGAACATATTTTAGGTAAAGCTATATTAAAGAAAGCCTCTGAAATATCCCTTTCTATCGCTGAACCAGAACGGTTTGAGTATATTCCAGGTAAAGGCATTATCTGCTCGCTCAACGGAGAAGAAATTATCGTTGGTAATCGGAGTCTTTTTGTGGAAAAACACTTTGATATCGATGAGTTTGCAGGCACTTCTGACCATCTGTCGGAAGTGCTTGTTGCCCGTGATGGACAATTCCTCGGTACTCTGCAGATTTCGGACGTGCTGCGCCCGGAAGCTGTGGAGGCGGTACGCATGCTTCGAGAAATGGGCATAAGAACCATACTTTTGACTGGTGACTCAAAGGCTATCGCTCACGCAGTTGGAAATGAGCTTGGTGTGGACGAGATATTTGCTGAACTCCTTCCAGATCAGAAACTCAACAAAGTGAAGTCACTTATCCTAGAGGGAAAGAAGGTTGCCATGGTAGGCGACGGGATTAATGATGCTCCGGCATTGATGCAGGCGAGTGTTGGTGTTGCAATAGGCTCTGGGACAGACATTGCAAGGGAGAGCTCAAATGTCCTGCTTATAGGCAACGATCTTCTCAAATTCGTGGAGGTACTCAGGATTGCCAGGCAGTGCCATCGGATCATTATGACAAACTTCGCAGGGACTTTGCTTGTAGACGGAGTAGGTGTTGGGCTTGCCGCTTTTGGACTACTGAGTCCCCTCCTCGCGGCTTTCATCCATGTTTTCTCGGAACTTGTGTTTATCCTGAACTCGGCGAGAATGCTCCCTAGGAAGTGCGTGGGGTCAGGCGTGAATAAATGAGTTATTTTTGTTTTTGTTCCCCGCGATTTCTTTGAAGCGTCCTTCCTATTTCCCGTCCCATCAATTTTTTCCCTGTTGGCTTTCCTCTTTTCGTTTGAGGATCCTAACACTTGAAGAAATAAAAAGGAGATTGACACAGGGCTTCGCCCTTCGCAATGACCTCTCTATGGATTCCCGATAACAATCCTCGGGGGATGACCGTAGAAGAGAATAGGTGCTATTAAATTTATAGAAAAAAGCAATGGTCACGCTTTTCCCGGAATCAAATGAAAAATATTAAAAAGCGAATGATTACATATGCCAGAAATCCCAATACAGAAATAAGGATTGCTCTAGATGTCTCACAGTCGAGTGCTTGCCTTATTGCAACTATGAAGGTTAGAAATACCCAAATCGACGTAATATAGGGAACGAAATGTCCAATAAATGGCAACAGCATAAAAATGTTTAAAATACCGGGTGAATAAGCGAAGCCTAGGCATCTGAGGAGTTCCCCCAGATCTGAAGAATGCCCAAACCCCCTGACTCCGATAACATAAATTATGACACTCCATAAGACCCAGGCTATAATTGAAGATACTACGCCAGTTATTATGCCCATTGAGCCCGATATACCAATCATTCCTATTCCATTGCTTATTGAAACAAGTAGTACAGCGAGGAAGGCTTCTTTTGTAGCAGCTGGGTCGCGCTCAACCTCATCGTAAAGGTTTATATCAAGTTTTGAAGCGGCGATCATTCTTCTTATGAGATCCATTGTAGTCAACCATTAAAACATTACATATAACAATTTTAAAATTGAAATTCAATTTTTAGAATTGAGAGATCAACTTTCGACCCTCTTTTTTGTTTACTTAATTTACCAAATCGACACCACCATTTAATTGAATGATTATAGAGGAATGTGGCATAAGTCAAATAAAAGTTTAGAATATTTATATCATTTATCGAATTATTCGATTTGCTCAATTAATTGAAATTAGGTAAATTTTTAAGACGATGCGGGTATATTACCCGCATTTTTATTTGAATTTAAAAAGATAGATGTGAGTGGGCCCATGCGTTTTGAGAAACCAGATGTAATTGAAACTATTAAGAATTTGTTAGACCCGATATTGCAGGAAAAAGGGCTCGAACTAGTCGATATAGAATATGCGGGCGCTGGTCGGGGGGGCGTACTCAGAATTTTCATAGATAAGGAAAATGGTATAACAGTTCAAGATTGCGCTGATATTAGTCGTGAGTTTGGTTTTCTCTTAGACGTGCATGATGTAATTCCGTATTCATACACCCTCGAGGTATCGTCACCCGGACTAAATCGAGCGCTTAAGGATTCAAAGGACTTTATAAGATTTAAAGGGAAGAAGGTAAAGATTAAAACTAAAGAAAATCTATATCAAAGAAGGGTATTTATTGGCCATTTAATCGATTTTCATGATGATGTTGCATCGATTCAGGTAGAGGGTGAAGTTTATGATATTCCATTTTATGATATCGAGAAAGCCAATTTAGAATTAGAGCTTTAGGGGGATAACATATGGCTACGGAACTAAGCAGAGTTATGGAATCGGTTGGAAAGGACAAAGGGATCGAAAGGGATGAAATAGTGAGAGCAGTCGAAGAAGCGGTGCTCTCGGCGGCACAGAGGCTATTTCGCACAGAAGGCAAAGAGAAGGAGCTTGAAGTGCATTTTAACGATGAGGAAGGAGAGGTAGAGTTATTTGAATTTAAAACCGTAGTAAGAGAAGTCGAAGACCCCGAACTTGAAATTAGTGTCGAAGAAGCAACTGCACTTGATCCAGAGTCAGAAGTTGGCGACTTAATAGGAGTGAAAATAAATCCGGAGTTTACCAGAATTGCAATTCAGAATGCGAAGCAAAAGATATTACAGAAGTTAAAGGAAGCAGAAGGAAAGGTTATATATGAAGAATTTATTAACAGAAAAGGCGAACTCGTTAGTGGAATAGTTAGAAGGATTGAGAGAAAAAATGTAATAGTAGATCTCGGGAGAACAGAAACGATTCTTCCATACGAGCATCAGGTTCCAAAAGAATACTATAAGCCCAAGGAAAGAATAAGGGCGATTCTCTATGACATAAAAGAAACAAAGCGTGGCCCTCAACTTATCCTTTCCCGTGCACATCCAAGCTTTGTCCGCAGGCTTTTTGAGGCTGAGGTCCCTGAAATAAGTGAAGGTATTGTCGAGATAAAGTCAATCTCAAGAGATCCAGGTGGCCGTACAAAGATAGCAGTTTATTCAAATGATGCTGATGTGGATGCTGTCGGAGCATGTGTTGGCATGAGAGGGTCAAGAGTGCAGAATATCATTCAAGAATTAAGGGGAGAAAAGATTGATATCGTGCCCTGGGCGACAGATCCCGCCAAGTTTGTATGTAATTCTCTTTCGCCGGCTATTGTCAGCAAGGTCATTATTGATGAAAGCGATAAATCTATGGAAGTAATAGTGGATGATGACCAGCTTTCATTGGCGATAGGGAGAAGGGGTCAGAATGTCAGACTTGCTTCACAACTTACGCAGTGGAAGATAGATATAAAGACTGAATCGCAGGTTAAAAAGGAACAACAAGAGGTAGTTTCACTCCTCATGACATTGCCGAACATTGGAGAAGTAACTGCCAATCTTTTGTATAGCGAGGGATTTCACACTTTAGAAGATATTGCATTCTCCGACCGCGATACGTTGGTCAAAGTGGCAGGTTTCAAGAGCGACGAGGAAGCCCAGAGAATTCAGACTGCAGCCAGAATTGCTCTCAAGGATAAACTCGACAAGTTGTCTGTTCCCGAACATCCATCGGTCGAGCCTGAGGAAAGCTGATTAGGCAAAGATGTCTCGATATCATGGATTTCGCGATTTTAAATTAAATGCTGCAGATCGATTACGGTTGGTTTATATAAAAGCTCTTTGAATAGTATTAGTTTAGTTGGTATCTTATAAAAATTTTAAGCATAATAAGCAGATGGGTTAAAGAGTAGAGTATAAAGGTTATGGGAAACTTAAGGGTTTACGAATTTTCAAAAGAATTGGGGTTATCAAATAAAGAGGTTATTGAGATTGCAAATAAACTTGGAATTTCAGTTCGAAGTCATACGAGTTCTATCTCAGGTGAAGATGCAGAAAAAATAAAGGGAAATCTTAAAACGGCGGATACGCAAGACCAATCATCGCCAGCTGAAGAGGATCAAAAAACCGATGAAAAGGTGAAGGTCTTCCGTTCAGACAGTGGTGAAGAGGTTGTCGAGAGGAGAAAGGGTAAATCCGTCATTCTAAGGAAAAAGAAAAAGGCAGAAGAACCTGAGGTCAAAGCCGCTCAAGTAATTGAAGAAGGGGTAGGGAAACCCACAGAAAAAGCACCGGTGGAAACTCAATTAGGAACTACTGAACAGGTATCTGAGGAAATAAAGGAGATTGAGACTGAAATCATACAAGAACAGCCGCTACTGGAATCAGAAACTGGTAGGGAAATGATTCCAGAAAAGACGGAAGAACAAGAGCTTCGTATGGAGGAGGCCAAGGAACAAACAAAAAGGTTTGAGGAAGTTAGGGAAAAAGAGGAAGAAGCAACAGTAAAAAAGAAGGGACGTAAAGTAAAACCTAAAAGAGAAGAAATAATTGATGAAGATACACTTGAAGAGCTCCGCAGAGCGTTTAAAACTAAACTTCCGGGAAGAAAAAGGGAATATCTTGTTGAAGATCGCAGATCGAGGGTAAGGTCTGTTCAAGGAAGTCTCCAGAGGGAGAAACCCAGTTCAACAATGCGCAAAGATTACGCGAAGGATATTGAACCCGGTAAGTACGAAGCCCCGTCCGCAGAAATAATACCTTTTCCAACAAAACCCATTAAGAAAAGTATAAGGTTAGGGGATACCATAATCGTCGGGGAGTTGGCAAAGAAGATGAGAGTCAAGGCAGGTGAAGTTATAAAAAGGTTGATGGATCTGGGTGCGAAATATACCGTAAACCAATCAATTGATCACGAAACGGCCGCCATCGTAGCAGAAGAACTCGGTTTCGAAATTACAGTGGATAAATTTGAGGAAGATGAACTTCTATTTGAGCGCGACCAAGAAGTAAAGGGTGAATATGTTCCACGTCCGCCTATTGTAACAGTTATGGGACATGTGGATCATGGAAAAACAACTCTTCTCGATACCATAAGGAAGACAAACGTTGTAGGAGAGGAAAGTGGAGGGATAACCCAGCACATTGGAGCTTACTGTGTGAGCGTTGACGAAAGAAAGGTTGTCTTCGTAGATACTCCGGGGCATGAGGCCTTTACGGCGATGAGGGCTCGAGGTGCTAATGTAACTGATATAGTTATCCTAGTAGTTGCCGCAGATGACGGAGTAATGCCCCAGACGGTCGAGGCCATAAACCACGCAAAAGCAGCGAGTGTACCGATTATTGTAGCTATCAATAAGGTTGATAAGCCTGAGTCAAATCCGGATATGGTTAAAAGACAGTTATCCGATATTGGTTTGATACCGGAGGAATGGGGCGGTGACACATTGTTTGCCGGGATCTCCGCAAAAAATAACGTTGGGATCAACGAGCTTTTGGATTTGGTGTTATTACAGGCAGATGTAATGGAATTGAAAGCCATTGAGGATAAAAGAGCGAATGGCGCGGTGATAGAAGCCGAACTAAGCAGAGGGAGAGGTCCATTAGCGACGATAATTGTAAACGAAGGGACGATAAGGGTTGGCGATTATGTCGTTGCAGGTACGGCCTACGGAAGGGTACGAGCCCTTATCGATGATAAAGGAAATAGGAAAGATTCTGCGGGCCCGTCATTGCCAGTAGAAGTGATGGGTCTTTCGGGAGTTCCCAGTGCCGGGGAAAGATTGTACGTAGTAAAAGATGAAAAGACAGCAAAAGAGTTAGTAACACACAGAGAAATGAAAGAAAGACAACGATTCACGGCTTCAAAAAGAAAGCTTTCGCTTGAAGACCTATTCGAATCGATTCAAAAGGAGGAAGTAAAAGAACTCCTTCTCATAATTAAGGCAGACACACAGGGTTCTGTTGAGGCTATCAAGGATGCAGTATCAAAACTATCTACAGATAAATGTCGTGTGAATATCGTGCATTCAGGCGTTGGTGCGATAAATGAAACGGATGTAACGCTCGCAGTCGCGTCGAATGCCATAGTCTTAGGCTTCAGTGTGCGTCCGGATGTAAATGCGTTAGGTTTGGCTGAAAAGGAAGGGGTTTCCATAGAGCTTCACACAATTATTTATGATGCAGTTGATAGAATAAAAAAAGCAATGGAGGGACTCCTAGAACCATTAATCAAGGAAAGGATTTCGGCTCATGCTGAAGTTAGAGCTACTTTCAGCATATCAAAGATCGGCACAATTGCGGGTTGTATTGTGACAGACGGAAAGGTTTCCAGGGGAAATAGAGTGAGGCTGCTGAGGGATGGAGTTTTGATATACGAGGGAAGGATAAGCTCGCTTAAACGATTTAAAGATGATGTAAGAGAAGTTCAGACTGGTTTTGAGTGCGGGGTCGGGATCGAGAACTTCAATGATATCAAAGTCGGCGATACGCTTGAGTTTTATGATTTAGAAGAGATTAAACAAGAGCTATAGCTCTAAAGAAATGGTTATAGGTGTTCTCAGGATTGAACTCTACTTGGATGGCAATAGATCCCTCAAAGGAAAGAGACAACTTCTCAAAAGTCTGATCCATAGAACCAAATCGCGATTCTCGAACGTTTCAATCTCCGAGGTAGATTCTCAGGATATGTGGCAGAGGGCCACTATTGGAATCACAATAGTTAGTAACGAGAAAAACCATGTAAATTCGATTTTGGACCAGGTATCCGGATTTATAGAATCGACTGGGATTGCTCATATGGTAAGTCGAGAATTGGAAATAATTTTTTTCTAGGAGATCAGTCCGATGTCGGGCAGTAAACGCAGCCTCAGGGTGGGTGATATGATACTCAAAGAGATATCCGAGATGTTAATCAAGGGTAATGTAAGGGATCCTCGGATTGAGCCTGTTGTTCTCACCGGGATAAAATTAACGGACGACCTCGGATTTGCTAGGGTTTATTTTACGGTTATCGGAGATCAGATTGATAAGCAGAATATCATGGAAGGGCTCCAAAGTGCCTCGAGTTACATTAAGAGGGAACTTTCCAGGAGGCTTAGGATTAGAAGGATTCCCGACCTCAAATTCGAATTTGACGAGGTTCTTCAAGAGGGTTACAGGATTGATGAACTCTTAAGGAAGACTAAAGGTGAATAATCTAGTCAGAGTGGTAGAGGTTATTCAAAATTCAAAACGCATTCTTATCGCTTCCCATGAAAGGCCGGACGCTGATGCGATAGGCTCAGTGCTTGCCCTTGGATTAGTCCTCACACGATTTGAGAAAGAGGTCGTTTGTTATAATAAGGACGGCGTTCCCAAAGTTTTAGAATTTCTCCCGGGTTCAAGATCGGTGATTAAATCGTTGACGAATGTGAGAGGTAGTTTTGATTGTACCATAGTCCTGGACTGCACCGATGTTTCCAGGGTAGGTAAGGAATTTTTAAATTTCATGAATAAGAAAAATTGTGGAACATCCGTAATCGTAGACCATCACCAAACTACTCGGGCAACTGCTGATTTATACCTTCTCGACCCGGCTTTCTCATCGACAGGAATGATAGTCCATCTGCTAATAAGGGAGCTTAAACTGGAGATCAATCCAGACGTTGCTACTAATCTATATACAACAATAGTCGGAGATACAGGTTCATTTAGATACTCAAACACAAGCCCGGAAACTTTCAGGGTTGCTGCTGAACTGGTTGAACAGGGAGCAAACCCATCCGATATATCTCAAGCCCTATACGAGAGCGAAACTCCTGAAAAACTACGGTTGATAGGCCTAGCGATCTCGACACTTGAACTCTTAGAAAACGGGCGTATTGCCTCCGTCATACTTAACAAGGAAATGTTCAATCAGACGTGTACTACTGGTGAGGATTCCGAAGGAATTGTTAATTATCCTCGTAGTGTAAAAGGCGTAGAAGTTGCTGTGTTGTTTAATGAATTGGAGAAGATTAATCATTCCGAATCCTTTTGGAAGGTTAGTCTGCGATCCAAGGGAGAAGTAGACGTAGCGACAGTCGCAGAGACCTTTTGCGGAGGAGGCCACAAAAGGTCGGCTGGATGTATGCTTAAGGGTTCATTGAATGATGTAAAACATCGGATTTATAGTTCTATAACCGAACAATTGACATGAACGGAATATTGCTTATAGACAAGCCCAAGGGCAAGACGTCACACGTTATTGTGCGCGATATAAAGAAGATTTTGAAAGCGAGGCGTGCGGGCCACACGGGCACGCTTGACCCATTCGCCACCGGGGTTCTTCCGGTATGTTTGAATAATGCAACAAAAGTCATTCCATTTCTAGATGAAACTTATAAAGAGTATGAAGCTACCTTGAAACTCGGTGTAACGACTGACACCATGGATGAGACAGGGGAGATAACCAATGTGAAGGAGCTAGATGAAATAAGTCTAAACGATATTGAGATTGCTCTCGCCTTTGTTAAAAATGAACCAATGCAGTTACCGCCGATGTATTCAGCCCTGAAACAGAGAGGTAGGAGATTATATGAACTGGCGAGAAATGGCATCGAGGCGCAGAGGTCTCTTCGTGCGGTTAAGGTAGCGGAACTAAGAATTTTGGACTTTCGGTCCCCGTTACTGAAATTTTTTGTCAAATGTTCTCGAGGTACTTACGTGAGAGTCCTAGCTCAAGACATTGGGAGCAAATTAGGATACGGGGGCCATCTGGTTGATCTTAGAAGATTAAAGAGCGGAAATTTCAAGATTGAAGATACAATTAGGATAGAGGAAATAATGCGTGGAGAGTTAAATCTCATACCAATAGACAGGGCTCTTTCCCACCTTAAGCAAGTATATGTGACGAAGAATACGTCCATTAGAATCAGAAATGGTGAACAGGTTCGTAAATCTTATCTTGATTTGTCGAACATCCCTGAGTTTGAAGCAGGTGAAAGGTTAGCGTTTTATGACAATATTGATCTTATCTCTGTCTCGCAGGCCAGATTTAGTTCTCATGATTTCAACAAAATTGAGGATAGGCAGATTATCTTCAGTCATTTGAGGGTTTTTAATTCATAGATTCAATTTGACTATTCTATAATATTAGTAAGATTATTTGTCAATAATTAACCTTGTTCAGAGAATATGTATTAAGGAGAGCGAATATGGTGTTAGAGAAAGAGGAAAAATTGAGTTTGATTAATAACTTTGGTTTACACGACAAAGACGTAGGGTCGTCTGAGGTACAGATTGCTTTATTGACAAGTCGAATAAACGGACTCTCAAGTCACCTGCAATCCGCATCAAAGGACTTAAGTTCGAGACGGGGGCTGATCGCTCTCGTTGCAAAACGTAGAAAATTGCTCAATTACCTGAAGAAGACGCAACCGGAGAAATACCAGGCTCTAATTGAAAAGCTCGGATTAAGAAAGTAAGTAACTTCAAGGAGGAACTAGTTGAATATTGGTTTTAAGAGTGTTAAAAAGCAGGTTCTGGGAAAGGATTTCGAAATCGAGGCTGGAAGGCTTGCGAAACAGGCTAATGGAGCTGTTTTAGTTCGCCATGGGGATATCGTGATCCTGGCTACGGTGGTAGCCGAGGAGGACCGGGTCGAAGGGGAAGATTTTCTACCGTTAACCATAAATTATCAGGAAAAATCTTATGCTGCCGGTAGAATCCCTGGAGGTTATTTTCGAAGGGAAGGAAGGCCGAGTGAGACCGAGATCCTGATTTCAAGACTAATCGATAGACCGATAAGACCACTTATACCAAAAGAATTCTGTTATGAGACTCAGATGATTGTTACAGTGCTTTCGGCAGATCCCGAAAATACCCCCGACGTACTGTCTGTCACGGCAGCATCGGCTGCACTCGTAGTGTCGGACGTGCCCTTCGACGGGCCGATTGCTGCGGTCAGAGTTGGAAGGATAGGGGGCGAGTTTATTTGCAATCCAACAAGATCTGAACTTCAGCAAAGCGATATAGACATCGTAGTCGCGGGTACAAGCAAAGCAATTGTGATGGTTGAGGGTGGCGCCGATCAAGTGGCAGAAGCTGAAATAGTTGAAGCACTTATGTTTGCCCATGAGCGCGTAAAAGAATTTATCGAGATTCAAGAAGAATTCGTAACTGGATTGGATATAAGAAAGAGGGAAGCACCTATATCGGCTGTAACTGAATCGATCAACGAGGGTGTACTATCGCTTGTCAAAAATCGGCTGGGCGATTCTTTAGTATCTGCGTCAAAGATTGAAAGGAACGAGAAAATAAAATCTATACTTCGCGAGACGATTGAAGCTTTATCTCCTGACTTTCCGGGAATGGAAAATGAGATAACGAATGCCTTTGAGAAAGTGTTAAAAGGCATTGTCAGAGAATTTATAGTAAGGGACGAAAAGAGAGTAGATGGCAGAAGGTATGAAGATATTAGGGATATAAGTGCGGAAATAAATTTTTTGCCCCGTGCACATGGATCGGCCCTATTCACTAGAGGTGAAACTCAAGCCGTAGTCAGTACTACCTTAGGCACGGCCTATGATGAGCAGAGGATAGATTCGCTGGAAGGCGATTTAACTAAAAGGTTCATGCTCCATTATAACTTTCTTCCTTTTAGCGTGGGAGAGATTAGTGGAAGGCTAGGACCCGGGAGAAGGGAGATTGGTCATGGAGCCCTCGCCGAAAGGGCTCTTTTGCCGGTTCTTCCGCCAAAGGATAAATTCCCATACACCATAAGAGTGGTATCCGAGATACTTGAATCAAACGGATCATCGTCTATGGCTACCGTTTGTGGGGCGTCGCTATCGCTCCTCGATGCAGGTGTCCCCCTCAGCACGCCTGTCAGTGGTATCGCAATGGGATTGATTAAGGAAGGTGACCAATTTGCGATCCTCTCTGACATACTGGGTGATGAAGATCATCTAGGAGACATGGATTTTAAGGTAGCGGGAACTAAAGATGGTGTGACCGCACTTCAGATGGACATTAAGGTCACGGGTGTCGCAAAAGAAATTTTAGTAGATGCGCTGAAGCAGGCCAAAGAAGCGAGACTGTTCGTGTTAAGTAAGATGAATGAAGTGCTCTCCGAGCCAAGAGACCATATATCGGTCTACGCTCCCAGAATTCTAACATTTCAGATCAATCCAGAAAAGATAAAGGACGTGATCGGCCCCAGTGGTAAAATGATAAAGAAAATAATCGAAATAACTGGTGCTAGCATTGATATCGATGATTCGGGGACTGTTAGCGTTTCATCTACAGATCCAGAGGGATGCGAAATTGCGGAAAGGATGATAAAAGAAATTATACAAGAAATTGAAGTTGGTAAGATATATCTTGGTAGAGTAAAACGTGTTCTTGATTTCGGGGCCATAGTTGAATTGTCACACGGTAAGGACGGATTGGTTCATATTTCGCAACTTGCGCCTACAAGGGTTGGCAAGGTTACAGATATTGTTGTAGAGGGTGATGAAATACTTGTGAAATGCATCGGCAAGGATGATGACGGCAGGATAAGACTTAGCAGAAAGGAAGCATTGGGAGAAAATATAGAAAACTACAAAGGGACTTTTAATTAAGCAATCACGAATTTAATCTTACGATAAATTAGAAACTAAATTGACCTCAAACATCAGTGACAAGCATCAAACCCAGGCTGCTGGTAATATTGGGTCCCACCGCAATAGGTAAGAGCAGTCTTGCCGTAGAGATCGCCAGGAGAATAAACGGAGAGATCTTAAGTGCTGACTCTCTGCAGGTATATCGCTACTTAGATATAGGAACAGCTAAGCCGAGCAAAGAAGAGCAAACCCAGGTTGATCACCACCTCATCGATATTATAGATCCAGACGAGGAATTTAACGCCGGATTGTTTAGACAACACGCAAATTCAGTAATTCGCAAACTGACAAAAAATAGGACTAAACTTATTGTAGTGGGGGGCACATATCTATATGTCAGAGTGCTTCTCCACGGCCTGATTGCTGGTGCCGCTGGAAACAAAGAAATAAGGGATAGATTCAGGGTTCTAAAATCTTCTTTTGGTGTAAGATATTTTTATGAGAAACTAAAATCGCTCGATCCAGAGTCAGCTTTGGGAATTCACTCGAATGATTATGTGAGGATCGAACGCGCCCTGGAATCTTATTACCTAACCGGGGAGAAGATTTCGACTCTACAGAAAAAGCATGGATTTCGGGATAATGAATACAGTTATCTGAAGATAGGTCTTTATGACGAAAGGGATGCGATAAGAAGGAGGATAGAAGACAGGGTAGACTCGATGATCAGAAATGGGTTTATCGAAGAAGTAAAAAAGATTCGAAGTATGGGATTTATACCTACTTTGAAGCCATTGCAGTCGATAGGTTATAGGCAGGTAAACCAGTATCTTGACAATAAAATTTCTCTTAACACGGCAATAGAGCTCACAAAGCGTGACACCAAGAGGCTTGCAAAACGCCAGATGACATGGCTTAAAAGTGACAAGGAGATTAGTTGGTATCGTCTTCCCGAAGATTTGGGAGGATTGATGAATGAGGTGGGGGCCTTTTATAGAATAAAGGGTTAAGATTCAAAAATGAATAACTGAAAAAATATCTATCTTCGTCTTGTTGTGACAGATAATCTTTGGTTTTATCACTTACTTTCCCAATATCATTTTTATTGAAACTATAAGCAGCAATACACCGAATAACCTCTTTAGGGTTAGGTCGGGGATATACGTAGCGAATTTCGCTCCCAAATAAGCTGCTCCAACAAAACCCAAAGCGATGAATACTGCCATACGTAAATTAACGTTTCCTTCATTGTGGTATTTTATGGCTGCGAACAATAGAAGAGGAGGAGTAAGAACTGCAAGGGAAGTTCCCTGTGCCTCGTGTTGACTAAGATGAAAGAAATATACCATTGCGGGGATCATGACGAGTCCACCGCCGATTCCGAAAAACCCGCTTGCAATTCCAGCAGCAAAGCCAATTAATATTGAACCCAAATCTATCATCTCATGATCCTCCGCGAAAATTTCTTGCTGACCAACCAAGCAGAAAAGGTGACAAGATCTGTCTCACGATTCATTTCAAACTTGCCTAAGTAAACCAGAACAGATCAACGAATTCTCATCAATACGAAAGTGATGCTGCGTTTAGGCTAGAACGTAAAATTGTTCGCCGAAAAACCTGTTAAGACTTCTTGATAAATTTTCTCTGCCTCGGCACGTTTTCCCTGTTTTTCCAATGCCAAAGCCAAAAGTAGTTGAGCCTGTTTCGCGTAAGGGCTTTCATCTGAGTTGAGCTTAGAAAAGGAATCAATTGCGGGTTGCCAGCTACCTTTTTTGAAGTTGGCAACACCTATCGTATAGTTCGCCGCATCTTTCAATATGGTATCGGTATTTTCGATGCTCAAAAATTCATTTAGTCTGAGAATGGCTTCATCATACTTTCGATTTTCGAAATTTATGAGTCCAGTATAGTAGAGGGCTATGTCAGATATCTTTGAATCGGGATAATTATCCATAATGTTTGTAAATTCAGATAGAGCCGTCTCGGTGTTCCCAGCGGTGTAATGCCCAATAGCTGTCTGAAACTTGGAATTAGCCTCTAGATCCTGCTTTTCACGATAAACGCTGACAGAGAATATGGCCAATATGATTATTATGGCGACGCCAACACCGATGACAAATTTGACGTAGTAATCCGATATGAATTCGACTATACTTGAGATGGATTTTCTAAATTCGTCAGGGCTTTTTATTTCTTTCCTAGTGAATTTTACCTTTTTAGCCATCCGTGAAATTATAATAACTACAGAATAAAAAACAAGCTGGATTCCTATTTAGATTTTTGGTTTTATCACGGTAAGTTAAGTGCGATCAGTCAATTTGCAGTTTTCATATTAGAAAGCTACAATATCATTAGGAACCTTCAATATGGTAGCTAATCTATTGTTGATTTTTTTTTCACACATTCTCATCTCCGGGATCAATCCCGCCCTTTCGGATTCGGATGTTAAAAGCGTAAAGAGAATAACATTGATTGAAATCGACGGAACAATAAATCCTGCTACGGTTGATTATATTCGATCCGGTATGGAAAGCGCTAAGGAAAACTCGTCCGAAGCGTTGATCATTCTCCTTGATACACCTGGCGGACTCCTCACTTCTACGAAAGAGATAGTAAAAACCCTCTTAAATTCAACAGTACCTATAATAGTCTATGTTTATCCGAGCGGCGCTACGGCAACTTCTGCAGGTGTTTTTATAACGTTGTCGGCCAACATAGCGGCGATGGCAGACGGCACAAGTATAGGTGCGGCTGCACCTGTAGTGTTGGGTCCTGGTGGAGGCGGCCCGAAGAGTAAGGATGAGGACAAGGAAAAAAACGGAAATGATAAAAAGATGAGTGAGAAAATAGAGAATTTCGCCTCGTCGTTTATCGAAAGTATAGCAGAGAAACGTGGTAGAAATGTTAAATGGGCGATAGATGCGGTAAGAAATAGCGCTTCGATAACCGCAACTGAGGCACTCAAGAAAAATGTCATCGACCTGATCTCTCCAAATTTAAATGAATTGATTAATGAGCTTGATGGGAGAGAGGTTACTCTCCCAACGGGAAAAAAGATATTAAATACAAAAGGGGCAATGGTAGACAGGGTTAATATGAATGCCAAGCAGAGATTAGTCGATATACTAAGTACTCCGGATATCGCTTTTCTACTCATTTCCCTGGGCTCGCTTGGCTTATTTATAGAATTTTATAATCCAGGTTTGATCTTTCCGGGGGTAGCGGGGGCGATATGTCTGTTACTAGGTCTTGTCTCTCTTCAAATTCTTCCATTCAATTACGCGGGCCTGGCTCTGCTGACACTATCGATCTTACTGTTCATTACCGAGGTATATGTCACGAGCTACGGGTTACTTGCTATTGGAGGTATCTTGAGCTTTATCCTCGGAGCCCTGCTGCTTTTTGATACTCCTGAATCTGATGTGAGAGTCGGATTTAATGTAGTCATTGCAGCGGTCCTAGCAATTGGTCTTTTCTTCACTTTCGTAGCATACCATTTGGTTAAATCCCAGCGTGCCGCCATATCTCTTGGTTTTGAGGGTCTTATGGGAGAAATCGGAGTGGCGGTTACGAGTATCGAAAATAAAGGTAAGATATTTATTCATGGTGAATATTGGGATGCGGAGAGTGATGAGATAATAAGGGAGGGGGAGAAGGTAAAGGTTGTCGAACAGATTGGCGGATTCAAACTAAGAGTAAAGAAAGTGTAAGTATTTTCTTGAGGAGGTACCCATGACACCTATTTTTATTTTTGTTGCATTTATTGTGCTGTTTTTTCTTTCAGGAATCAGAATTCTGAATGAATATGAACGAGGCGTCGTATTTAGGCTTGGTAGGGTTATAGAGCCAAAAATGCCCGGTTTTAGATGGATTATCCCTGGTGTAGATAAGATGTTGAAGATTAGTCTCCGGATAATCACGATGGACGTTCCCCCCCAGGATATAATAACGAGGGATAACGTTTCCGTTAAGGTTAATGCGGTAGTATATTTTCGTGTTATTGACCCCGTTAAAGCGGTAATTCAGGTCGAAAATTACCTCTATGCGACTTCACAGCTTTCCCAAACTACATTGAGAAGCATATTGGGACAGGTTGAATTAGACGAACTCCTGTCAGAAAGGGAAAAATTAAATGTGCAGCTCCAAGAGGTATTGGATAAGCACACCGATCCATGGGGTATAAAGGTGACGCTTGTTGAGGTGAAATACGTTGACCTTCCACAGGAGATGCAGCGTGCAATAGCCGGCCAGGCCATAGCTGAGAGAGAAAGAAGGGCCAAGGTTATTAATGCAGAAGGTGAATATCAGGCAGCAACAAAACTTTCAAATGCTGCTGATATTCTAGCAAAGAGCCCTATGGCGCTACAGCTTAGATTCCTCCAGACCTTAGTTGAAGTTTCGTCCGAAAAGAGCTCAACGATAGTATTTCCATTGCCACTGGATCTTTTAAAGCCGTTTTACGAAAAGGCTTCACGAAGTGAATGAGTCTTAGGCCTCATACTAAACTAACCAAGCTATCGAAATGAAAAAGAATTTGATCATTCTGATCTTGCCCTTTTTTATACCCCTTTTTCTAACCTCATGTAAGAGTGGAAGTGATCGGTCTGAATCGAAGGGTGACAAAGTCCAGGTTAGTGCGGAAACAGAACCATTTGAAGGTGATTGGCTGATCTATCATATCGGTGCAGAGCCCGCAACGCTGAATCCGATTACCGCTACAGACGTATATGAGTCGATGATTAATAGTGGAAATATCTATGAGACACTTGTAAAAAGGGATAATGCAGCCCTTGACATAGTTCCACTCCTTGCAGAATCTTGGAAGATTTCCGATGATAAACTCACCTACACGTTTTATATTAGAAAGGGAATAAAATGGCAGGATGGCATTCCATTCACATCGCAAGATGTAGTTTTCTCCTACTCAAAAATAATGGATCCTCAAGTCGATGCCCCCCACCTCAGAAACTACTATAAGGATATCAAGAGCGTAGAGGCAGTCGATGAGCTGACGGTTAAATTTACATATTCAAGGCCTTACTTCCTCGCACTCGAGTTCTGCGGAGGTATGCCAATTGTGCCAAAGCATATATTCGAAAAGGGTGATTTTAATACTAACGAAGCCGGGCGACATCCGGTTGGAACAGGACCATACAAGTTTGTCAACTGGAACACAGGCAGGGAAATCGTATTGCAAAAGAATCACGCTTACTGGGGGGAAAAACCTCATCTTGACAGGATTGTTTTTAGGATAATTAATGATCCGACTGTCGCCTTTCAGGTTTTAAAAAGAGAGGAGCTGGACTTAATGGCTCTTACGCCCATACAGTGGTCGAGGCAGAGCGATTCAGAAAATTTCAAAAGAAAGTTCGATAAGTTAAGCTATTTTACCCCTAACTATAGTTACATCGGATGGAATACTAGACGGCCTTATTTCTCCGATACGCGAGTTCGCATCGCAATGTCTCATCTGGTAAATAGGGAACTAATACTTGAGAAGATCTTATTTAATCTTGGTACGATAGTTACTAATCCCTTCTTTATTAATAGCCCGGAATATGACAAAACAATAGAGCCATATAGCTACGATCCCGTAAAGGCAAAAGCACTTTTAGATCAGGCTGGTTGGGTCGATCACAACGGGGACGGAATCAGAGATAAAGATGGTGTGAAATTTGAATTTGAATTCCTCATCCCAAATGGCTCCGAAACAGGTGATAAGATTTCTACGATACTGAAAGAGGAGCTCGATAAGGTCGGAATACTTATGAATATCCGAAACACCGAGTGGGCTGTTTTTACAACGCGTCTCAATGAGAGAAAATTTGATGCGGTGACGCTTGGTTGGTCGATGGGGGTTGAGACTGATCCATATCAGATCTGGCATTCTTCTCAGCTCGAGCAAGGTTCTAATTTTGTCGGATTTACCAACAAAGAGGCTGACAGATTAATTGATGAGGCTAGGACGGAATTTGATAGGAATAAGCGAATTGAGCTCTACAGAAAATTTTCCAAAATAGTACACGAAGAGCAACCTTACACCTTTCTCTTTTGTCGAAAGTCAACCGTAGCATTAAACAAGAGATTCAAAGGTGTGGTAGTCTATCCACTCGGTTTAGAGCCACGCGAGTGGTTTGTTCCACCGCCATTGAGAAAATACGAGCAAGCGGCATTGAGTCCCTGACCCCATAAATTTTTAATTTTCGGATTATCAATTTAAAACTATTATTATGACTGGTTATTTTACACCATAGGTTAAATCATGAGAGACTATTTAATTAAGCGGTTGATTCTGTTAGTGCCAACGCTTTTAGGGATCAGTTTAATCACATTTTTAGTTATTCAGCTTGCCCCCGGAAGCCCGGTCGAAAGAAAATTACAGCTTGAAGAGGGGATAAAAGCAGAATCCATTACAAAGGACATCATAGAACAGACCAAGAAATTGTACGGTCTAGATAAACCAATATACATTCGTTATTGGATATGGCTACGTCAAATAGCCACGTTGAATTTCGGCCGATCTTATAAGGATCATCGTCCTGTAGTCGATAAGATAGCCGAGAGACTCCCGGTCACTCTTTCGCTAAATATCATTTCGATCATACTCGTTTATACGATTGCTATTCCCCTGGGTGTTATTTCGGCAATTAGACAGGGAAGGTTTTCAGATCGAATTATAACCTTTTGCTTATTTGCTCTTTATTCGATCCCAAATTTTTGGCTTGCGATGGTCTTGATATACTTCCTGGGAGGTGGGGACTTTTGGGATGTCTTTCCCGTGTACGGGATAATTTCACCCGGCGCAGAATTTTATCCATTTTATAAAATTGCCCTAAATTTTCTCTGGCATATTACATTGCCCGTGGTTTGCCTGACATATGCGGACTTCGCATATCTTTCGAGGTATCAAAAAGGGAGTTTGCTTGAGGTACTTCGTGAGGACTTCGTGAGGACTGCTAGGGCTAAAGGTCTATCTGAATCCAGAGTGATACTGAAGCACGCGCTTAGAAACTCCTTAATACCCATTGTTACGATAGTTGCGTCCATTCTTCCCGCGATGATTGGCGGTAGCGTTATAATTGAAAGCATATTCTCTATCCCCGGGATTGGACAGTTGGGTTTCGAATCAATTCTCTCGAGAGACTATCCCGTGATCATGGCGATCGCAACAATAACGGCATTTCTCACACTGATTGGAATCCTTATATCGGATATAGCCTATGTATTTGTTGACCCCAGAATAAGCTTTGAAGGTAAAAGATGAATATGAGCACGAGTATCGGATTTTGGGGTACAGCGTGGACAGAATTCAAAAAAGATAGGCTTGCGTTGGCCGGTTTCATCATAATACTGTTTTTATTAGCAACTGCAATCTTCGACAATTTTTTAGCAGGAAACAGGCCCATATTTCTAAGGTGGAACGGCAAAATTTATTTTCCGGTGTTGTTTGATTATCAGGAGCTCTACGGTGTTGATTTCGAGAAAGTTAACAAGAATCTCGGCCAGGGAGAATTTGCCATATTTCCTCCGATAAGATATAGCCCGACACAAACCGATCTTTTTTCTGTACTTTCATCTCCGTCGATGTCTCATCTATTCGGGACTGACGATAGGGGTCGTGACGTGCTTAGCAGGATGATACACGGAGCGAAGATATCGCTCTCCATCGGGTTTGTGTCTATTGGGATCGCTGCTATTATCGGTATTGTATTAGGTGGCATAGCCGGTTTTTATGGAGGCAAGATTGACTTCATAGTTTCAAGGCTATTTGAAATCATGATGACATTTCCGGTCTTTTTTCTAATCCTGACGATTCTAGCATTCAGGAACCCGAGCATCTACAATATAATGATAGTCATTGGTGCAACCGGCTGGACTGGAATTGCGCGGTTAGTAAGGGGGGATTTCTTAAAGTTGAGGAAGTTCGCTTATGTTGAGGCTGCAATAGCTCTCGGGGGCAGCGATTTCCGTGTTATGTTAAAGCATATGTTGCCGAACGCGTTAGCTCCGGTGCTTGTTGCCGCAACTTTTGGTGTAGCAGGAGCGATTTTGGTCGAATCGGCTCTCAGCTTTCTGGGATTCGGCGTCCCTCCACCTACCCCGAGTTGGGGGGATGTTTTATCACAGTCGAAGAAATATGTGGACTTTGCCTGGTGGCTTGTCCTGTTTCCCGGGGCAGCTATTTTTCTTACCGTAACTTCGTTCAATCTGGTTGGAGAAGGTTTTAGGAATGCCATCGATCCAAAAATAAGATGAATTAATGGCATGGGAATCGATTTTGTAGCTTGATATGAAGAATGCTCTCGAAATAAAAGACCTGAAGGTTTCATTTGGACCCAGAAAAAGCAAAGTGGAGGTTGTAAGCGGAGTTTCGCTTCGTATACCAGAGGGTAAGATTGTAGGAGTAGTGGGAGAAAGCGGTTGCGGTAAGACGGTAACCGCTCTTTCAATCATGAGGTTAATACCCGACCCTCCTGGGAAAATTACTGGAGGAGAGATAACCTTCGATGGGGTAAATCTGTTAGAACTATCGGAAAGCGATATTAGGGCTCTGCGTGGGAATAGAATTTCCATGATCTTCCAGGAGCCGATAAGCTCCCTTAACCCTGTTTTCCCGGTGAGTGATCAGATCGGTGAAGCTATAAGGACCCATCTTAAGTTATCAAAAAAGGAAGAAAGAGAACGGGTAATTGAGCTGCTGAGGCTTGTCGGTATACCAGCGCCCGAGAAAAGACTGAATAGCTATCCACATGAGTTGAGTGGTGGGATGTGTCAGAGAGTTATGATCGCCATGGCTCTTGCGTGTCATCCGCAGCTTCTCATCGCGGATGAACCCACTACTGCGCTCGACGTGACGATTCAAGCCGGAATTCTTGAATTGATCGATGAGCTTAAAGAAAAGATGGGCATGTCTGTCCTGTTGATAACTCACGATCTTGGAATTGTTGCGGAGGTTGCCGATTATGTTTATGTTATGTATGCTGGGAAGATTGTTGAGCATGCTTCTGTAATTGATCTGTTTGATTCACCATCCCATCCTTATACAATAGGGCTGATGAACTCGATCCCGCGCTTGAATGACCAAAAGCAAAAACTAAACGCGATTCCAGGTACGATACCGAGCCCACATGAATTCCCATCGGCTTGTAGGTTCCAAGATCGATGTCCGTACGTGATAGATAAATGTAGGATCAACGAACCTCCCCTTGAACAGGTAAATAAAATGCATTATGCCGCATGTTTTAGGTCCGAAGAATTGATCGAAGGTCTATAAATGGAAATTCCTGCGCTTATAAGATTGGACAAACTAAAAAAGTACTTTCCTGTTAGAACCGGAATATTTTCAAGCAAGGGTAATTCTATCAGAGCCGTTGATGGAATTGATCTCGATATCTATAAAGGCGAAACCCTCGGACTTGTGGGTGAGAGTGGATGCGGAAAGACTACCCTTGGGAAGACAATTATAAAGCTAATAGAGCCCACTGAAGGTCGCATATTCTATGATGGTGACGATATAACGCAATACAGCACTGCGAAAATGCGTCATCTAAGGCGATATGTACAGATAATCTTTCAGGATCCATATGGCTCGCTAAATCCTAGAATGAAGGTCGAAAGCATAGTCGGCGAAGGGATACTCATTCATGGGATAGATATTACAAGATCCTATAAGGACGAGACCAAACGACTCATCGAGATAGTGGGTCTGAAGCAAGACGCACTTACACGCTATCCACATGAATTCAGTGGTGGCCAACGTCAGAGGATAGCCATTGCACGTACGCTTGCCGTAAGACCTAGATTTATCGTCTGCGACGAGCCTGTCTCTGCGCTCGATGTCTCGGTACAGGCACAGATTATAAACCTCCTAATATCTCTACAGGAAAAATTTAATCTTACTTATCTATTCATATCTCACGATCTGAGAATAATAAAGCACATTAGCAATAGGGTCGCTGTGATGTATCTTGGTAAAATAGTGGAACTCGCGACAAGCAAAGAGCTTTACAAGAATCCGCTGCATCCGTATACGAAGGTTATACTCTCATCCGTGCCTTTGCCTGATCCTAGGACCAAAAGAAAAAGGATAACCCTTTCAGGAGATGTACCAAATCCAATAAACCCCCCTTCCGGGTGCAGTTTTCATCCACGTTGCCCAATAGCTGTGGAGAGATGTAAGCACGAGGAGCCGGTCCTGCGTGACGCAGGCGGTGGCCATATGGTTTCTTGTCACATGGCTTAGTAATTTATTCACTATACACTTGCAAATACCGAAAGCTATATTATTATTTTATATTTAATCTTTAGAATCTTTAGAGCATAATACAAGATGAAAATTAAGGTTTCTGATATCGGTAACGAGGGATTAAGTTTAAATCTATCCAAAGAGCCCAACTGGTTGGTAAACGCGCCTGATGTAGTCTCGGGTAAGGGAGGAATGCGCATATCTTCAGATTATGAGATTCGGCTCCACGTCTCAAAGGTGCTAAATGAAATTCATGTACAGGGAAACGTCATTTTTTCTATTGTTTCTCCATGTTCAAGATGCCTCGATTCTGTTGAATCCAATCTTAAATCGGAAATAAATTTAACTCTCCTGCCACACAGACCTGGAATTGAAGGGGATGAGACCGGGGATTATGAGAGTTATGATGGAAATGAAATTGATGTCGGTGGATACCTTAGAGAAATAATCGCAATGTCGCTTCCCGTGAAGATACTGTGCGGCGAACAGTGCCGCGGTCTCTGTCAAAATTGCGGTGTAAACCTGAACTCAGCCAGTTGCTCCTGCGAGGATGAATGGATCGACCCAAAGCTTGCTGTTCTCAGAAACGTAAAATTATAAACCGTGGAGAAATCAGATGGCACTTCCGAAGAGAAAAATTTCTAAATCAAGATCTGCAAAACGCAGAACTCATTATAAGCTCGCGCGTCCGGGTTTGTCAATTTGCCCAAATTGTGGTGAAATGAAATCGCCGCATAGGATCTGTAAAAGTTGTGGCTTCTATAAAGGAAGGACATTTAAAAAAGAACCAGAAGTCTAAGCTTTTCAAGGGCGTGAATGAAGGGCTTGAATTTGATGAAAGCATTTGTATTTCCTGGACAAGGGTCTCAATATGTGGGTATGGGGAAGGATCTCTACAGAACGTTTAAAATTGCGCGAACGACGTTTGAAGAGGCCAGTGATGTAACTGGAGTTGATCTTTGCAGGGTCTGTTTTGAAGACCGTTATGGGGAGTTGACACATACGATTAATGCTCAGCCGGCAATTGTTACAGTGAGCGTGGCTGCATTGAGAGTGATTTCTGAGGAAACAGAAATAAAAGCGGATTATGTAGCCGGACATAGTTTGGGTGAGTATACCGCGCTCGTCGCGAGTGAAGCGATGGATTTTAAAGATGCTGTATGGATTGTGAGAAAACGCGGGGAGTATATGCAGAATGCGGTCCCGTTGGGTGTTGGTGCAATGTCTGCCATCATAGGGCTCCAGAAGCACGAGGTGGAGAAAATCTGTAGCGAGGCTTCTGTAAATGGGTTTATAGTAACTCCTGCTAATTTCAATGCCCCGAGCCAGACGGTGATTTCTGGCAATAAAGAAGCTGTTGACAAGGCTACCGAGTTAGCGAGATCGAATGGGGCAAAAAGGGTGATTCCACTTGAAGTAAGTGCTCCTTTTCATTGTCCACTCATGGCCCCCGCAGCGGAAAAACTCCGTATGGATTTAGAAAAAATCGATATCTCGAGATATAAAATACCGGTTGTTACTAATGTTGATGCTAAACTAAATACCGACCCGGTAAAGACGAAAGCTACGCTTGTTGATCAAGTTAAAAGTCCTGTACAATGGTATGAATCGATTAAGCTGTTATACGATATGGGTGTAAGGAAATTTATAGAGATAGGCCCAGGGAAAACACTCTCCGGTTTAATTAAAAGGTCAATTCCAGATCCGGTTGTATTAAACGTGGAAAATATAAGTGGCTTAGAGTTGTTAAGAGATAATGACTTTTGATAATAAGATTGCTCTAATTACCGGTGCTTCTAGAGGAATTGGTAAGGCGATTGCTCTTGAACTTTCATCACGGGGTGCTTATGTGGTGGTAAATTATCACCGAAGCGTTTCGGCAGCGGAAGAAGTATCAAATAATATAGTAAATTCTGGAGGAAAGTGTAAAATAAGTGGTTTTAATGTCTCTGATTTCACTCGGGTTCAAGAGGAAATCGATAAAGTCGCCGAAGAACTTGGGGGCTTGCATATTCTGGTAAACAATGCGGGGATAACCAAGGATGGACTTTTACTGAGAATGAAGGAAAATGACTGGGACGAAGTTCTCTCGGTAAATTTGAAAGGCGTTTTTAATTGCACAAAAGCGGCGTCAAAAATAATGGTAAAACAGAGATACGGTAGGATTATAAACATAACATCTATCGTTGGAGAGATGGGTAATGTGGGACAAACCAATTACTCTGCATCCAAGGCAGGTATAATTGGGTTTACAAAATCAACCGCTAAAGAGCTTGGATCAAGGAATATTACCGTAAACGCGATAAGTCCTGGATTCATCGAGACCGATATAACTCAAGATCTTTCACAGAAGATAAAAGACGCTTACATCGAAGCTATTCCGCTTGGGAGATTTGGAAAACCGCATGACGTAGCGAAGGCGGTTATGTTTCTGGCATCTGATGATGCTTCTTACATAACTGGTGAGGTAATAAGAGTGAATGGCGGGTTATACACATAAAATCTATATTTAGGAGGATGAGAAAATGGCAACTCAAGTTGACCAAGAAATAGTGAGCGCGGTAAAAAAAATGATAGCAAGCCAGCTTGGTAAGTCAGAGGATGAGATTACGCCCGACTCATCGTTTATTGAGGACTTAGGAGCAGATTCCCTGGATTTGGTTGAACTCATTATGTCAATGGAAGACAAATTTGGGCTTGAAATAGCCGATGAAGACGCTGAGAGTATTGTTACCGTCCAAGATGCTATCAATTTTATCATGGAGCGAAAAAAATAATGAAAAGAAGGGTTGTGGTCACTGGAATTGGTTTGATAACGCCAGTGGGGACTGGAAACAAATTGACCTGGGATGGTATATGTGAAGGCCGATCGGGTGTGCGAACTATCCAAAAATTTGATCCTGTAGCTGCTGACTTGAAAACACACATTGCTGGCGAGGTTCTGGATTTTGACCCGAATGATTTTATGGATGCTAAGGATTTGAAAAAAGCAGATCGATTCATCCACTTTGCAATAGCTTCAACTAAACTGGCTCTTGATGACGCAGATCTTGAGATCACGGAAGAGCTATCTCCACGCGTTGGAACACTAATAGCTAGTGGAATTGGGGGTATGGAGACACTTGTTAACACTCATTTTGTACTCCTGGAAAAAGGACCAAATCGTATATCTCCGTTTTTTATTCCATCGATGATTTCAAATATGGCAGCGGGGTTGGTATCTATCCGTTTTAATGCAAAAGGACCAAATTGTTGTACAACAACGGCATGCGCTGCAAGCGCTCATGCAATAGGCTATGCGGCGCACATGATTGAAAGGGGCGATGCAGACGTAATGATAGCAGGAGGGACAGAAGCACCTATAATAACAATTGCTGTCGCTGGATTTAATGCGATGCGAGCACTGTCGACGAGAAATGACGAGCCGCATAGGGCGTCCAGACCCTTTGATAGGGAGCGTGATGGATTTGTGATGTCGGAAGGCGGTGGGACTGTAATTCTTGAGGAACTTGACTATGCAAAAAAGCGTGGAGCGAGAATCTATGCCGAGCTTATAGGGTTTGGGATGAGTGCTGACGCGAATCATATCACGTCACCCACACTTGACGGTCCCATAAGATGCATGAGGCTTGCGCTCAATGACGCGGAATTAAACCCCGAAGATGTAGGTTATATAAATGCGCATGGCACGTCTACACCTCAAAATGATGTAAATGAGACGCGAGCAATTAAAGAGGTATTAAAGAGCCACGCCTATAATGTGCCGGTGAGTTCAACCAAGTCGATGACCGGTCATCTACTTGGGGCTGCCGGGGCGATAGAATCGGCCTTCACTGTTCTTTCACTTTATCACGGTATAATTCCGCCAACAATTAATCTGGACTATCCGGACCCTGAGTGTGACCTAGATTATGTACCCAATCAAACAAGGGAACAAAAGATTAAGTATTCTCTTAGCAACTCATTCGGTTTCGGTGGCACTAACGCGTGTTTAGCTTTCAAAAGATTCGAATGATAGAATAAAGCTTAATTCTGTTCCGAACTTGAAACAAATCCGTACCGGTCTTCGGAGTTCTGGGGAAATTTCATTTTCCATTATATAGTATTAAGAGCAGATTAATTAAAAATGGCAAATAGATATTTGAAACACTCGGTATCGTTAATCAACTATTTTCAAACCTTAGAAATTTTGAATTGGTATAATTTGAGTATTTAACGTAATTCGGTATTTTTAAAGATTATACAATTGTGTTTATTTCCCGAAGAGTAATTGATTGCAGTTTAAGTTCGTATGGTGAATAAAATTGAGTGAAAATCTGAAGCGAGCGACATACACGAAATTTAAAACAACTGAGGGAGTGATTAACTTCTACTCTCTTGAGCTCCTTGAACAAAATTTGGGAATTAATATTTCAAGATTCCCTATCTCAATTAAGATCCTCATAGAAAATTTAATCCGTAATTTTGACGGGACGACAGTAAATTCCGATCATATAAATAACCTTGCAACTTGGAGTCCTGAAAAACACAAACCCGAAGAAATACCGTTTAAGCCAGCCCGCGTAATCCTTCAGGATTTTACGGGTGTGCCTTGTGTCGTCGACCTTGCTGCAATGCGATCAGTTGTTAAAATGATGGGTGGCGATCCAACCAGAATCAATCCGATCGTTCCTGTTGATCTTGTCATTGATCACTCAGTTCAGGTGGATTTCTTTGCTACCTCAGACTCTTTTTCAAGAAATGTAGAGATTGAGTACTCAAGAAACGGCGAGAGATATGCTTTTCTTAGATGGGCTCAAAGTGCATTTGATAATTTCCGCGTTGTGCCTCCAGGCACGGGTATCGTTCATCAGGTTAATCTAGAATGCCTTGCAAGAGTTGTAGGCACGAGTGAGAATAATGGCGAAACGGTTGCATTTCCGGATACTCTTGTCGGTACTGATTCACACACAACTATGATCAACGGATTGAGTGTCCTCGGATGGGGGGTAGGGGGTATAGAAGCAGAGGCGTGTATGTTGGGGCAACCGCTTTATATGCTTATTCCCGAGGTTGTGGGATTCAAATTAAACGGCTTTTTACCGCAGGGAGTAACTGCCACAGATCTCGTTTTGACCGTGACAGAAATACTCAGGAAAAAGGGCGTAGTGGGTAAATTTGTAGAGTTTTTCGGTCCAGGCCTCAGCCACTTGAGCCTGTCAGATAAGGCAACAATAGCAAATATGGCACCAGAATACGGCGCAACAATGGGATTCTTTCCTGTAGATATGGAAACACTCGGATATTTGAAGATGACAGGGCGAGACAGGCAACTTGTCGAGCTTGTAGAGATCTATAATAAGGAACAGGGATTGTTCCGGACAGATGATATGGATGAACCTCTTTATAGCGATCTGATAGAACTCGATATATCTACCATTGAGCCATCATTGGCAGGACCAACGAGACCTCAGGATCGGGTTTCACTAAGGAGCCTGAAGCAGTCTTATAGGAATAGCTTAAAGGCAAGATTGGGGAATGATAGTGACATAATTGACAAGAGTGTTGAGGTTGAGACCGGCGATGGAAGATACCGGTTATCGAATGGATCGGTTGTAATTTCAGCTATTACAAGTTGTACAAACACGTCGAATCCTACCGTAATGGTTGCTGCTGGTCTGCTTGCAAAAAAGGCTGTTGAACGTGGTATTAGTGTTAATCCTACAGTTAAAACAAGCCTTGCCCCTGGCTCGAGGGTCGTTACTGATTATCTCGATGCTTCGGGCCTTACTCCTTACCTGGAGAAGTTGGGGTTTAACCTAGTGGGTTACGGTTGTACTACTTGTATCGGGAATAGCGGGCCACTCCCCGAACCAATTGAAGAAGCGATTAGAACACATGACCTCACTTGTGCTGCTGTACTGAGTGGTAATAGGAATTTCGAGGGCAGAATTCACCCGTTTGTAAAATTTTCATACCTTGCTTCACCACCCCTTGTTGTCGCCTTCGGCCTTGCCGGAACAGTTGACATAGATGTTTATAATGAACCTATTGGATATGATCGAGATAAGAATCCGGTTTACCTGAAGGACGTTTGGCCGTCACAAGAGGAAATTCGAACCACTATTGAAAGGGCACTGAATCCTGAGCTCTTTAGAGCTCAATACTCACATGTCTTTGAAGGTGACAACACTTGGAAATCCTTATCTACTCCAGAGGGAGGACAATATAGGTGGGACCCCGGATCAACTTACATACAAGAGCCGCCGTACTTTTTTGACTTCTCTCATGAACTACCAAAACTCAACGACATAAAGTCTGCAAAGGTGCTGGCACTTCTGGGAGATTCGGTTACAACCGACCACATTTCGCCGGCCGGGTCTATACCAAAAGATGGTCCTGCGGGAAAATTCTTGATTGAACACGGCGTTAAACAACTTGACTTTAATAGCTTTGGATCTCGTCGAGGTAACCATGAGGTCATGATTCGTGGCACATTTGCTAACATCAGACTAAGAAACCTGTTGGTTCCGGGAGTCGAAGGTGGATGGACAATCCACGTACCAACGGGCGAGAAGATGAACATCTATGATGCGTCTAAGAAATATCAGGAAGAAGGCACACCGCTTATAGTAATAGGTGGAAAAGAATATGGCACTGGCAGCTCGCGCGACTGGGCTGCTAAGGGCACAGCGCTTCTTGGTATTAAAGCTGTAATTGCGGAAAGTTACGAACGGATCCATAGAAGTAATTTAATTGGTATGGGGGTGTTACCGCTTCAGTTTAAGCCGGGAGAATCACGGGAGATGCATCAACTCTCTGGCTTTGAAGATTATGATATAGTTGGCATTTCCGAGGGGCTGTCCCCTGGTGAGGATATCACAGTTAGAGTTCGTAATGGGAGCGGAAGCGTGAAAACTTTTAAGGTAATATGCCGCTTAGACGGGCCAATTGAAGTAGAATACTACCGTAACGGTGGGATATTACAGACTGTTCTCAGGCAAATGATATGAACAAATGTTGAAATAAATTTATTTTAATATAGATTTTCACTTCTGATTATCTATGACTATTAGGAGCTCTTGCAATGACAGCTACAAATCTAAATGAAGGACAAAGAATAGAAATCAAGAAGGACGATGGAAGTCTTATTGTACCCGACAACCCTATTATTCCTTATATTGAGGGTGATGGGACTGGCCCGGATATCTGGCATGCTTCTGAGATCGTTTTTGATGCCGCCGTAAAGAAGGCATACGACGGTAGGAAAAAGATTGTATGGCATGAAGTTCTGGCAGGAGAGAAAGCATTTGTCGAAACCGGCAACTGGCTTCCTACAGAAACCTTAGAAAGCGTAAAAAGGTATATCGTTGCAATCAAGGGGCCCCTGACCACACCAGTAGGTGGAGGTATTCGTAGCTTAAACGTTGCCCTCAGACAGCAGCTTGACCTCTATGCGTGTGTCCGACCGGTCAGATATTTTAAGGGTACACCCTCGCCAGTTAAAAGACCAGAATTGATGGATCTAGTAATATTCCGTGAAAACACCGAGGATCTTTATGCTGGCATTGAATGGCAGAGTAATTCAGATGAAGCAAATATGGTAATTGATTTTCTGCGCAAAAACCTGAATGTAACTATAAGACCCGGCTCAGGAATTGGCATTAAGCCGATAAGTCCATTTGGTACGAAGAGACTTGTAAGAAAAGCTATACAATACGGGATCAAGTATGATAGAAGAAGCGTAACATTGATGCATAAAGGCAATATCATGAAGTTTACCGAAGGCGCCTTCAGAGATTGGGGATATGAATTGGCAAAAGAGGAATTTGGTGATGTGACCATTACCGAAGACGAGCTCTGGGAAAAACACGGGGGAAAGATGCCAGATAGTAAAATTCTTATTAAAGACAGGATTGCTGACAGCATGTTTCAGCAGATCCTGACAAGAACAGATGAGTATGATATAGTGACAACGCCGAATCTAAATGGAGATTACCTATCCGACGCTTCCGCGGCGCAGGTCGGAGGCCTGGGTATGGCACCCGGGGGGAATATAGGGGATCCCTATGCAGTTTTTGAAGCGACGCACGGAACCGCACCCAAATATGCCGGCCAAGACAAGGTAAATCCTGGCTCCGTGATTCTCTCAGGCGTGATGATGCTACAGTATCTTGGATGGAAAGATGCTGCGGACCTGATTGTCAAGGCTTTGGAAAAAACAATCATTGACAAAACCGTAACATACGATCTCCATAGACAGATCGAAGGCGCAACCCTTCTTAAGTGTTCAGAGTTTGGTGAGAAGATTGTAGAAAACATGGATCGGGTTTAAATGTGAAATAGGTACAGAATTTAATCTCGTCTAAAATTTGGATTCTTAATCTAGTCACAGACAGCAATTTAAGAATGAAATCAATCATTGGAGGGTGAATTATGAGCAGACCAAAAATTTCTATTATAGGGGCTGGCAACGTTGGGGCCACGACTGCATTTAAAATTGCGGAATTGGAGGTTGGAGATGTAGTCCTTGTGGATATCATCGAAGACATGCCCCAGGGGAAGGCTTTAGATCTCATGGAAATGGGTCCGATCGCTGGATATGACGTCAATATTAAAGGAACCAACAGCTACGATGACACAGAGAATTCGGACATCGTGGTGATCACATCCGGTATTCCAAGAAAACCCGGAATGAGTAGAGATGATCTACTATCAACAAATGCCATGATAGTAAAAGAAGTGACGGGCGAGGTAATGAAGAGATCACCAAATTCGATTCTAATTTTAGTGACTAACCCTCTCGATGCGATGGTCTATGTAGCTCACGAGGTCAGCAAATTTCCTAGCGGAAGAATAATGGGAATGGCCGGTGTGCTGGACTCTACAAGATTCAGAACCTTTATATCTATGGAGCTAGGGGTTTCGGTAGAAAACATTCATGCATTTGTCCTTGGTGGACATGGTGATGACATGGTGCCTCTTGCAAGATACACTACGGTTGCTGGCGTTCCTATTACTGAGCTACTTCCTGAAGACCGGATTAATTCGATGGTTCAGAGGACACGCGACGGAGGCGCGGAAATTGTAAAGTTGTTGAAGACGGGGAGTGCCTTCTATGCACCTGCTGCCTCAACGGCGGAAATGGTAGAGTCAATACTTAAAGATAAGAAGAAAATCCTCCCGTGCTGCGTCCTGGCAAATGGCAAATATGGCATTAAGGATGCGTTTGTAGGACTGCCTGTAAAACTTGGGAGAGCAGGTATTGAAGAGATTTTCGAAATAGACCTCACAAAAGAAGAACTCGCTAAATTACATGTTTCAGCCAATCATGTAAAAGAATTAATCGAAAGAATACATGAATTAGGAGTCTTATAAGATTTAAAATCAGAGTAAGTTATTCTGAAATAAGAATAATCAGACCGAACCACTGTTTTTTAGAATGACATGGATTTCTTATTGCAAGGTTTAACTTCCGCCTTCTTGACTTTCCATATAAAATTATTATACTTTGACCCCCGAGTATGTGGGAATGAGTTACAAATCTCCTCGTCTCGTTTAGATTCGTTCAACTTCACAAGAAAAATAGGATAAATAAAGATGCCAGTACATGACGTTATCATTGTTGGAGGTGGTGGGGCTGGATTACGCGCTGCTATAGCCGTTGCCGAGGAAAACCCAAAATTCAGCGTAGGAATGATAAGCAAAGTTTATCCTATGCGTAGCCATACCGTGTCTGCAGAGGGTGGAGCCGCCGCGGTGGTTAAGGATAATGACAGCCTGGATGACCATTTTAGGGATACCGTGGGAGGAAGTGATTGGTTGGCAGATCAGGATGCTGTCGAGATTTTTATTAAGGAAGCTCCTGAAGAAATGATTCAAATGGAACATTGGGGTTGCCCTTGGAGCAGAGAGCCGAATGGGAAGGTTGCAGTTCGACCTTTTGGCGGTATGAAAATTGAACGCACATGGTTTGCCGCTGACAAGACGGGTTTTCATATGCTCCACACACTCTATCAGACCTCGTTAAAATACGGAAACTTGACTTCATACGATGAGTGGTTTGCAACAAATATTCTGGTTGAAAGCGGCAGATGCCAGGGGATAACAGCATTGGAATTGAGGACCGGCAAGGTTGAGGTAATCGCCGCTAAGGCGGTGATAATATGCACGGGCGGGGCCGGTCGAGTATTTCCGTTTACAACGAACGGAGCGATCAAAACCGGAGATGGAATGGCTTTAGCCTATCGTGCCGGCGTAGCTTTAAAGGATATGGAATTTGTACAATATCACCCAACAGGTCTTCCCGGAACTGGTATCTTAATCACTGAGGCTGCTCGCGGAGAGGGTGGGATAATGGTAAACAAGGAAGGCTATAGATATCTTCAGGACTACGATCTGGGTAAACCCTTAGATGTCTCTCACCCCGACCATCCTGTGAAAAAGAGTATGGAGCTTGGACCTCGAGACCGACTTAGCCAGGCCTTCGTGAAAGAGGTCGAAAAGGGGAGGACGTTCACTGGTGAATTCGGTGACTATGTTCACCTGGATGTAAGACACCTTGGTGAGAAAAAAATAAATAAGAAAATACCATTCGTAAGGGAACTTGTTTCTAAATATGTTGGAATAGACCCCGTGTACTATCCCATACCTGTACGCCCTGTGGTCCATTACTGCATGGGTGGCATAGATACTGATAATGACGGTGCAACCAGTTTGCCAGGACTATTCGCGGCTGGAGAGGTTGCATGTGTTTCAATCAACGGCGCTAACAGGCTGGGTTCAAACTCTCTCACCGAACTTCTGGTGTTCGGAGCTAGGGCGGGCAGGTCGGCGGCTAGATTTGCGATGGAAAACACTGGACTAAACATGGATTCGCTGCAGAAACAGGGCGCAGATGAGCTGACAAGAATTAAAAATAACTTCACCGGTAAGCAAGGCGGCACAGAACGCATAGCAGATCTGAGGCAGGAAATGACGAAGGCAATGGAGACGGGCGCAGGCATTTATAGGTCTGAGAATAGCTTAAAAGATACGTGTGACACCCTGGCCGAACTCCGCGGTCGATTCGGTAATATAGTAATTGAAGATAGGAGTCTCACATTTAATACAGAACTTGCTTCGGCGCTTGAGTTGGATTTCATGATAGATGTCGCACAGGCTCTAGCTCATAGTGCGCTCGCGCGGACAGAAAGCCGTGGTTCGCATCAGCGAACAGATTTTCCGGATCGGAATGATAAGGAATTCCTGAAGCATTCTCTCGCATTGCGAACGCCAGACGGGCCAAAGATAGAGTATAAAGATGTGGTAATCACGAGCTGGCCCCCCGAAGAGCGAGTGTATGGGAGATAACGAATGACAGAGAAGACCATGGAATTGGAGATTCTACGCTATCGACCGGAGCAGGACCAAAAGCCCTCTTTTCAAACCTATGTAATACCTTTCAAGAAGGAGTGGGTCGTTTTAGATGCCATTAATCACATAAAGGATCATATAGATGGGTCTTTATCATACCGATGGTCATGTAGGATGGGTGTATGTGGGAGTTGTGGTATGATGGTCAACGGTGTGCCAAAACTCACATGCGCGGCATTTCTTAAGGATTATTATCCTGAAAAGATTAGAGTTGAACCACTGAATGGATTTCCTATTCAAAGGGATTTAGTCATCGTGATGGACGACTTCATAAATAAATTGGAAGAAATCAAGCCTTGGATCATTCGGAAGGAGGGAGAAGAAAAATCACTAGAAGAAGGTGAATATCTGCAAACACCCGCTGAACTGGCTGCATACAAGCAGTACTCTATGTGTATCAATTGCATGCTCTGTTATGCTGCCTGCCCCGTGTACGCTATTGATAACTCGTTTATCGGTCCCGCAGCAATTGCCCTGGCACAGCGATACAACATGGATTCTCGCGATCAGGGCCGCGAATTAAGACAGGAAGTCATCGCGAGTAACGAAGGGGTATGGGAATGCACCTTCGTTGGCGAATGCTCAGAGGTTTGTCCGAAGGACGTCGATCCTGCTGCGGCTATTCAGAGGGGTAAGGTGTCTGGAACAATCGATTATTTTAAGAATGTGATAATTCCTTGGGGAGGAAAGAGTAAATGAATCCCTATGTTCGTCATTACCCAAATACCTGGTGGTTGAGTAGGCGCCCCTACTTCCTATTTATGGTGAGAGAATTTACCTCAATTTTTGTTGCCGGGTATTGCGTTTTTCTCTTGTATTTCATACATAAGCTTTCCCAGGGTCCGGATTCCTATTACGGAGTGATCGAAGCATTGAAGTCCCCTTTATCGGTAATACTCCACATAATTGCCTTCATTTTCGCTGTGTATCACAGTATTACTTGGTTTAAACTTACTCCAAAGATAATGATCTTAAGGATTGGAGAGGAGCGAATACCTCCATTTCTGATATCGGGGGCGAATTTTGTTGCATGGGTCGCGGTTTCCGCTATCCTGGTCTGGATAATCTCGGTGGTATAATAATGAGCAAGTCAAACGATGCAATTTGGTGGTCTTTATTTGCGGCTGGCGGAGTTGTTTCAGCCCTATTTATACCTATATTAATCTTAATCAGTGGTATCGTAATCCCATTTACAGTGACAGGCAAAGATGCGTTTCTTTACGAAAGAATTCACGGAGCAGTTACGAACCCAATTATTAGGATTTTGATTTTTTGTCTTATCATTTTTCCTTTTTTTCACTTCGCTCATAGGTTTCGTTCGATATTAATCGACGTAGGACTTTCGAAATTTCGCCCTGCGATTTCAGTAATTTGCTATGGAAGTGCAATTGTTGGAACGCTCCTCACAGCCGTAGTTCTGTGGAACTTTTCCTAAAACTGCTAGTCGATCTTGAAGTAAAATTAATATCTTTTGAGTAATTTGTTCCACATTCTCATTATATTGGCAATTATTAATTTATTAACATCATAACGCGTAATCTCAAAGGAGGCGCCAGATAAGTGAATATTCATGAGTATCAAGCAAAGGAATTACTTTCTAAATACGGGGTAAAGGTGCCGACCGGAAAGGTTGCTTTTAGCGAGGATGAGGCAGAACAAATAGCAAAGGATCTAGGTGTGAATAAATACGTTGTAAAGGCACAAATACACGCAGGCGGTAGAGGCAAAGGAGGTGGCATAAAGCTTTCTAATTCTCCAAGTGAAATCCCTCAGATAGTTTCTGAACTAATAGGAATGGGTCTCGTAACACATCAGACTGGACCGGAAGGTAAGATAGTTAGAAAGGTATTAATAGAGGAGGCTTCAGAGATTAAGAGAGAGTGCTACTTAGGAATGGTAATTGATAGGGAAAAAGAAAGAGTCGTCATCATGGCGAGCGGAGAGGGCGGAGTAGAAATCGAAGAGATTGCAAGAACACACCCTGAAAGGATTATCAAAGAATATGTAGACCCTTCTCTCGGTCTTATTCCATTTCAGTGCAGGAGAATAGCATATTTTTTGGGTTTCGAAGGAAAGGCAGTAAACAGAGTAGTTGGTCTAATCACGGGTCTCTATAGAGCCTTTATCGAAAATGATTGCTCTCTCGCTGAGATTAATCCGCTTATTGTTACGAACGAAGAAGAGATCTTAGCATTGGATGCAAAGCTTAACTTTGACGACAACGCCTTATTTCGTCACCCTGAAATTGAAAAGCTGCGTGATCCGGAGGAAGAGGATCCAGCGGAACTGGAGGCGAAATCTTGGGGAATTAGCTATGTCAAACTAGGTGGCAATATCGGATGCCTTGTTAACGGGGCCGGGCTGGCAATGGCGACCATGGACATTATTAAATACTATGGCGGCGAGCCAGCTAATTTTTTGGATGTTGGCGGGGGTGCAGACTCAGAACAGGTAACCCAGGCGTTCAAGATGATCCTAAGTGATCCAAACGTTAAGGCCATTTTTGTGAATATATTTGGTGGTATAATGAAATGCGACACCATAGCATCTGGCATAATCACGGCGGTGAAGGACGTTGGAATAAATGTGCCACTTGTTGTTAGGCTTGAGGGCACCAATGTGGAACTTGGGAGGAAAACGCTATCCGAATCTGGGCTAAATATTCTCACGGGAGCCGATATGCAAGAAGCAGCCGGACGGGTAGTGTCGGTTGCCAAATAGGTCTATCATCGGGTATTTCATTTATCAATAACAATAAAAAGGATACTATTCGGCTTCAATAGGAAGCGAAGTGCTCATAATTTTACGTTTATAGCTCCTGTAACCACCCTTCTTCCCTTGACTTTTAACTTATAGTGATTAGTTTGAGTGTATTGGACGCTGATTGAAAAATATGCAACAAATTGCCTTACGAGACCCTGTAAACTTATTTCTTAAGGAAGTTGAGAGGTATCCTCTACTCAGCAGGGAGGAAGAATATCAGCTTGCTCTAAAGCACTATGAGAATAATGATATTGAGGCGGCAAAGAAACTTGTTGTATCAAACCTGAGATTTGTCATAAAAATTGCGAACGAATATATCTCATATGGATTCCCTGTTTCAGATCTAATCCAAGAGGGAACGATAGGTTTGATGCAGGCGGTAAAGAGATTTAATCCCCATAAGGGTTACAGACTAATCTCTTATGCAGTATGGTGGATTAAAGCAAGGATACATAATTTTATTATGAGTTCCTGGAGCTTAGTAAAGATTGGGACAACTCAAGCTCAGAGAAAGCTATTCCAAAAGATTGGGAATGCGAAGAAGAAATTGAATATAGAAAGAGACAAATTGGGGCCTGAAGATCTTAAGTCTGTTGCCGATTCATTCGGAGTTAGAGAGAAAGATGTGTTAACTATGGAGATTAGACTTGCTTCAAGGGATTTTTCTCTCGACAAACATGTCGGCGATGATGAATCAACAACCTATATTGATTCATTGCCGGACTTTCGAAAGAATCAAGAAGAAATTGTTGAACAACGCGAAGCTGATGAACTAACTTATGAAGGCCTTCAGCAGGGACTTGACAAGCTTTCTGAAAAACAGCGTTACGTCATCGAAGGGAGATTCATTTCTAGCCCTGCTAAAAAACTGAGAGAACTTGGGGAAGAATTAGGAATCTCTAAAGAAAGGGTTCGACAGATTGAAAGAGAAGCATTGAACAAAATTCGCTCAGTCATAGAAAAACAATATGTCAATACAAATTCAATTAATACTTTTAGAGAAATTGAGTCTTTAGGAGGAGATATTTATGGCCAGTGCTAAAATTATTGGAATTGATTTAGGTACCACAAACTCTGTTGTGGCATTAGTAGAGGGTGGTGAGCCTAAGGTGCTTATAAATGAAGAGGGTGCCAGGATCACACCGTCAATCGTGGCGTTTACAAAGGATGGAGAGATTTTAGTTGGTGGGCCTGCTAAAAGACAATCTGTAGTAAATCCTGAAAATACGATTTTCTCGATCAAAAGGCTGATGGGGAGACGTTTTGAAGAGGTCGGGGATGAGATTAAGAGGCTACCTTATAAACTGGTAAAGAATAAGAACGGAGACGCGTGGGTGAGCGTGAGTGGAAAGGAATATTCCCCGCCTGAGATATCCGCTCATGTTCTGATGAAGCTAAAAAAAGCAGCAGAAACATATCTTGGCGGAGAAATCAAAGAAGCTGTCATAACGGTGCCAGCCTATTTCAACGACAGTCAGAGGCAGGCTACAAAAGATGCGGGAAAGATTGCAGGCTTAGACGTGAAGAGGATTATAAACGAGCCTACTGCTGCTGCTCTCGCTTATGGTTTCGACAAGAAAAAAGAGGGCATAATCGCCGTTTATGACCTCGGCGGAGGTACATTTGACATTTCAATCCTTGAAGTCGGTGATAATGTAATAGAGGTAAAATCGACTAATGGTGATACTCACCTTGGCGGCGACGACTTTGATGTGCTATTGATGGATTATATAATAGCCGAATTTAAAAAGGATTCAGGGATCGATCTAGGAAGAGACAAAATGGCAATTCAAAGACTCCGAGAAGCCGCGGAGAAGGCGAAGATCGAGCTCTCTTCAACGATGGAAACGGAGATTAATTTACCCTTTATCACAGCTGATGCGGCTGGTCCCAGGCACCTCGTAATGAAAATAACGCGTGCAAAATTTGAACAGCTCGTAGAAGACCTTATAAAGGGAACATTGGAGCCTTGCCGCCAGGCCCTGAAGGACGCTGGCTTGAGGGCGAGCGACATAAACGAGGTTGTATTGGTGGGCGGATCAACGAGAATACCACTCGTACAAAGGGTGGTAACGGACTATTTTGGTAAAGAGCCTCATAAGGGAATAAATCCGGATGAGGTTGTGGCTGTCGGTGCTGCGATACAGGCCGCTGTTTTAGGTGGTGACGTCAGAGACGTGCTTCTGCTTGATGTCACGCCTCTTTCTCTCGGCATTGAGACACTAGGTGGGGTCATGACTTCAATTATTACCAGAAATACGACTATACCTACGAAAAAGAGTCAGGTCTTTACAACTGCAGAAGACAACCAGACTTCGGTTGAGATTCATGTGCTTCAGGGGGAGCGTCCCATGGCGCGAGATAATAGGACACTGGCGAGATTTATCCTCGATGGAATCCCCCCATCTCCGAGGGGTGTTCCTCAGGTTGAAGTGGCATTTGATATTGATGCTGATGGGATTTTGCATGTTTCTGCAAAAGACCTTGCCACACAGAAAGAACAAAAGATAAGGGTTGAGGCATCTAGTGGATTAAGCAAGGAACAAATTAACCAGATGGTTAGAGACGCCGAGGAAAAAGCAGAGGAAGACACAAGGCGTCGAGAATTAGTTGATAATCGGAATAAACTTGACGAATTGATCTATCGCACAGAGAAGAGCTTTAAGGAGGTTAAAGATAGACTGTCTGATGACGAAAGGAAAGAGCTCGAAGAATCACTGGAAGAAGGAAAACAGGCAGTAAAGGACGAGGACTTAGCCAAAATTCAAGGTTCAGTGGAGAGAATTACCAAGGCATCGCATAAGATAGCGGAACTGATGTATAAGCAGGCTGCCGAGGGTGGTGTGTCAGAGGGTGGAGATGGCTTTGGTGCTGAGGGGCCTGCCGAAGGTGAGGCAGCGGGATCGGCTGGTACCCAACAGAAAAAGGACGGAGGAGATGACGTTATAGATGCGGAATTCACCGAAAAATAGTTCGCCGGTGAAGATAGATAAATAGCGATTTAGACAAAATATTGTCTTCTCTAATCTTACTAATCAATGATTATTTCTGAAAGGGTTGCCAGTGTGTTGTTTCAATGTTAGTTTTATAGCGATCACGTCATTTTTCCTTTGAACACAGAAGATAAATGGATTAAGGCTTTGATGTCTTTATTTCTCAAAAGCCTTAATGGAGGTCATACATGAAAGCAGGGATTCACCCAGAGTACAAAGAGGTCACTATAACGTGCGCATGTGGTGCTGTTCATAAGACCAGATCTACGAGGATCGAAAACTTTACCGTGGAAATATGCTCGAATTGTCATCCATTTTATACGGGTAGGGAGCGAGCAACGGCTTCAAAAGGTAGAGTCGAACGTTTTCGGAGAAAATACAAAGATAATAAAGCTTCTTAGTTTGTTTTAAAACCATAACCGACTCACACCGTCCTTATAATTAAACTGAGCAATTTTTTAAAAATTACTTTACAAGTAAATACCTATTACTCTATAATATCAAAATTCCCATAGGAAGGAGATCATATGACGGACTTACCTAGAGAGAGCATCCGAAACTTGGCTATTATCGGCAATCACGGCGAAGGCAAAACCTCGGTTGCAGAAGCCATGTTATTTCTCGGGGGCGCTACCGATAAGCTGGGGAGTGTAGACAATGGTTCTTCCACATTAGAATATGAACTTGAGGAAAAGAACAGAAGGATGTCAATCAACTCTCATATTGCTTTTTATGAGTGGAATAATCATCTGGTTAACATAATCGATACTCCCGGATTTATGAATTTTCTATATGAAACTGCGAGCTCTCTAAAGGTAGTAGATTCCGCAATTGTGATGTTAAACGCCGTGCCCGGCGTAAGAACACAGGTAGGAAAGTTTTGGCAAATGGCTTCCGAGCAAGGTATTCCTAAGCTGTTGTTCATTAATAAACTGGATAAAGAGAGATCTAGTTTTGAAAATGCAATTGCAGAACTCGGAAAGGACATACAGGCCAGAATTATTCCTTTGACAATCCCAATTGGTAAAGAGCAGGATTTTACTGGAGTAGTCGATTTAATAGAATTGAATGCCCATATATACGGAGTCGATGGTAAAGACACGATAGACAAGATACCGAGCGAAATGGAAGAACTGGCTAAGGGTTATAGAGAGAGAATTATCGAAGCAGTTGCGGAATTAGACGATGAGTTGCTTGAAAAATATCTAGAGGGAGAAACTCTTGGCAACGAGGTTATAAATAATAAGCTGCGTGAGGGTGTGCTTAGTTCAAAGGTTGTTCCTCTATATGTAGGTTCTGCTACAAAGTTAATTGGAATTAATATTATCATGGATGGAATTAACCGCTTTTTGCCGTCGCCAATAGACAGACGATCCTTGATGGTCAAAGACATCGGGGGAGAAGATAAAGAGGTATTTCCCAAACTTGAAGAGGCTACTTCCGCATACGTTTTCAAGACGATTTCTGATCCGTATGCGGGGAAAATAAGCGTTTTTAGAATTTTTTCGGGTGAATTAAAGTCAGAATCAAATATTTACATTTCTAACAGTAGATCGCGTGAGAAGATTGGTCAGTTATACAGGATCATCGGAAAGAAACAGCTGCCGGTTAACAGTGCTTTATTCGGCGACATAGTAACTGTTAACAAATTGAAGAACATTCAGACAGGAGAGACAATCTCAGATATGTCAAAGCCGGTTGTTATTCCTCCCGTGACAATTCCACAGGCTGTGATGTCCTATGCTATTCAGCCCAAATCGAGGTCAGACGAGGATAAACTCATGCCATCGCTGCACCGAATCAAAGAAGAGGATCCAACGATATCTTTTAGAATTGATGATGAAACAAAAGAATTTCTAATCTCCGGCACCGGACAGACGCATGTCGAGGTCGTCGTTGAAAAATTAAAGCATACCTATGGTGTAAACGTCGAATTGCAGACCCCAAAGGTCCCCTACAGAGAAACTATTAAGGGAAGTGCGAAAGCAGAAGGTAAATATATAAAACAAACAGGAGGTAGGGGACAGTATGGCGATGCCTGGCTTGATATAGAGCCATTACCGAGGGGAAAAGATTTTGAATTTGTCGACAAGATTGTTGGAGGGGCAATTCCCAGAAACTTTATCCCATCAGTCGAAAAGGGGGTGAGGGAGGCACTAAAAAAAGGGGTGTTAGCTGGGTACCCCGTTATGGACGTAAAAGTAACTCTTTTTGACGGTAAGTATCACACTGTTGATTCATCGGATATAGCTTTTCAGATTGCCGGGTCCATGGGTTTTAAGAAGGCAATGGAAGCGGCTCATCCCGTTCTTCTTGAACCTGTAATGCGTATGGAGATATTCACCCCGGAAGATTCAGTAGGGGACGTTATTGGCGATGTTAATTCAAGAAGGGGCAAGGTTTTAGGCGTTGAACCTCAAGCTCCCGGGCACCTTATCAAGGCTTTGTTGCCCATGGGAGAGGTTTTGACATACGCTCCTGAGCTAAGATCGATCACCAGCGGTCGTGGCTCGTTTACCCAGGAATTCGATCATTACGAAGAGGTACCTTCGCATATCGCGAATAAAATAATAGTGGAAGCTAACAAAGAAGGAGGATCTGAAGCATAGCGTAAGAGAGGGATACACATTCTCAATTATTTATGCATAGATAAATGCTTGACAACCGTTACGTATAAATTAAAAGCAGTATCTCGGCAGTACTTGTGTACTTTGGCCATTCTGATTTTTCAAGATCCCCAAGAAATTTAAATCGATATTTATGCGAATTGCATCAATCGATATTGGAACTAACACATTTCGTATCCTGATATGCGAGACGGCGGGGAAACATATTAGTAAAATATACATAGACCAGGTAATTACCCGTCTGGGTGGTGGATTTAAAAGAGATGAGCGACTATTAACCGACACGGCGATAAAGCGGTCCATCAATGTTCTGAAGGAATTTTCTAAGGTGATCAAGAGCTATGGAGTTGACAGGTCTAGAGCAGTTGCTACAAGTGTCGTCAGGGAATCTATGAACGGGCATGAGTTTATCAGAAGGGTCAAAGATGAGGCGGGAATTGACATAGAATTGATCTCCGGGCAGGAAGAGGCCAGGCTCGCCGCGGCAGGGGTTTTAAACTCCGTAAAGATAAGAAGCAAATATGTTGTAATACTTGATATTGGCGGAGGAAGCACGGAGTATATATTTCTAGACAGTGATTATGGAATGGATATAGTAACTACAAATATGGGAGTGGTTCACCTATCAGAAAAATTTATAGATACCGACATTCCCACTCGAGCTGCCATCAAGGATCTCTCAGATCACATAGAAAATGTAATAAGTTCTAAATTAAAAGATCGAACTATTATGGCCGCCGATTCATTCTCGTTGATCGCGACGGCCGGGACGCCTACGACACTGGCTGCTATTGAGATTGGAATGGATGAATACGATGCTGACCTCGTAAATGGATTTGTGCTAAACAGGGAAATGATATCAAGAATATTTTATAAATTGATAAGACTTCCATCAGATGAAAGGATTAACGTAATTGGTCTTAGAAAGGGAAGAGAAGATGTCATCATTCCCGGAATAATTATATTGTTAAAATCCATGCATTGGTTTTCGAAAGACGAGGTAATAGTAAGCGACGGGGGCCTTCTTGAGGGTGTTGCGATGAGTCTGGTCGATTGCACATTGATTTGAATATTGTAGTTATTTTAGTTAGTTATGAATGAACTTCGTTGACAATCAATCTCTCAGTTATTATATTTTTTAGTACTATTTAATTATGACAAATTTGGAAGTCTCAGAAAGAGAAAAAAGGATACTTTACTCAGTCATTGATAATTATATAAAAACAGGCGAGCCGGTAGGATCGTCATGGCTAGTATCGAAGTATCAGTTGCCATGGAGTCCAGCCACAATAAGAAGTGTTATGTTTGATTTGATGGATAAACAATATCTGGTTCAACCTCACATATCCGCGGGGCGGGTACCAACAGAAAAGAGTATAAGAATGTATATTAATTCACTGATAAGCCAAAAAGAATTACCGAAGTCTAAGAGGACCGTAATCAAAAGACGCTATAGACAATTGGATGGCACTTTTAACGAGGTTATTTATGAAACTACCATAATGCTTTCCGATATTTCGAACTTTACCGGATTGGCTACGCTTCCCTCTACCAGATCTATGAAAATTAAATCTACTAAACTGATAAAAATCGCCGAAAAGAAGGTTCTTGTAATAATTGTGTTTGAAAATGGAATGATAGATCAAAGGATGATCCGACTGAGCAGAAAAATACCCGAAGGTATGATTCGAAAATTGAGTGACTATGTAAACAAACTTACTATGGCCCTGACATTAAATGAGGTTGACTCAATCGTTATTCACAAGCTTAGACATGAAAGGAAGGTCTATCGTGAATTCCTTGAGCGAGTAATGAAGTTTTGGACTGGTAAATCTGATAAAGGGCTTAAATCTGGCGTTTATATCAAGGGTCACCCCTCAATCTTTGACAATTATAGTCTAAATAACCCAGACGGACTTAAGGATTTATTTAGGGCTTTAGAGGAAAAAAGTTTTCTAGTCGAAATCCTTGGCAAAGCAATGAATGAAGATAGCACCATAGTGTTCCTGGGAGCAGAGAACGGTGTACCTGCTGGCTATAGCGTAATAGCCGCTCCTTACGGTACAAATAAAAACATAGGGACTCTTGGAGTATTAGGTCCGTTACATATGGACTATGCCCAAATCATACCCTTGGTCGATTATACAGCCAAGATCGTCAGCAAAATCGTTAGCACGGGAGGTTGAGATGAAGCCTAACTCTAAAGATAAACAGCAGGAGAGTGACGAACTCACATTCGAAGCCGACGAAAGGCTCACAGAAGAGGATGAGAATTCAACAGGAGAAAGTGAGCTTTCTAAGGGAGAATCTCTAGAGAAAGAACTCGAGGAAAGCAAAAAGGGTTATGAAGAACTCAACGATCGGTATTTAAGATTAGCAGCGGATTTTGATAATTACAAGAAGAGAATCGCGAAGGAAAAAGCAGACCTCATATCCTATGGTAACGAGGAGCTTATCAGATCTCTCCTGAGCGTGTTAGATAATCTAGAAAGGGGGATCGAACATTCAGAGACAGACAGAGATACAAATCCAATTATTGAGGGTTTAAGATTAGTTCATAAGCAGTTTCTGGATTGCCTGGAGAAATATGGAGTTAAAGCAATAGAAGTGCATAAAGGGGACGAATTTGATCCTAACCTTCATCAAGCGGTCGAACGAGTGGAGTCAAGTGAGATTCGGCCAGGATTAATCCTTTCTGAAATGCTAAAGGGTTACGTGCTAAAGGATAGACTCCTTAGACCTTCTCTTGTAACAGTATCAAAGGGAGAAGCTGTAGATGCTTCGGTTGAATTGGCTGAGGATGAGATAGGGGTTGACATTTCAGAGAGTACCGGCAATGGCAAGACAAAATTGATCAAAGGGGATATTTAGTATTAATTTTCTAATTCATCAACTATATAGGTAACGACTGATGGCTAAGGCAGACTATTATGATGTTCTTGGGCTAAACAGAAATGCCTCCCAGGACGAGATAAAAAAGGCATACAAAAAACTCGCATTCGAATACCATCCGGACAGAAATCCCGGAAACGCGAGCGCCGAAGCAAAATTTAAAGAGATAAACGAAGCGTATCAAATATTGAGTAGCGCAAATAAAAGGGCTCAGTATGATAGCTTCGGACATATGTCGTCGGAGGGTATTTTTACGGATGCGAATTTCGGATTCAACTTTAATGATATCTTTGGAAATCTATTTGATGAGGTTTTCAGCACGGGCAGAAGGAGCCGAGCGGAGAGAGGCAGAGATTTAAAGTATGATCTGGAGATATCATTTGAAGAAGCCGCCTTTGGGGTGGAAAAAGAAGTGGAAATACCGAAAAGATTAATCTGTGAAGAATGCAGCGGAAGGGGCGCTGCACCGGGAGGTGAAATCACGTGTTCTACCTGCGGAGGAAGGGGTTCGGTTAGGTACTCGGAGGGATTTTTAGCTATAAGCAGGACTTGTTCAAATTGTGGAGGAACAGGGAGAAGGATCACAAAAGTTTGCTCAAATTGCCGAGGGGAGGGATTAATCAGGTCAAAACGTCTGGTCAACGTGAAGGTTCCCGCCGGTATTATGGACGGTGCAAGGCTTAGGATTCGGGGCGAGGGAGAGATTGGTTTATACGGAGGCCCAAGCGGCGATTTGTACATAGAAACGCATGTCAGAGAACATCCGTTCTTTACAAGGGAAGGGAAAGACATTTACTGCGAGGTGCCGATTACCTTCATACAAGCAGCTCTGGGAGATGAAATCGAGATTCCCACACTCGATGGAAAAACCAAGATAAAGGTACCGGCCGGGACCCAATCCGGACAAGTTATAAGGATTAAGGATAAGGGCGTGCAAAACTTAAATGGTAGAGGGAAGGGCGATCTGTTTATAAAAATACACGTGGAGATTCCTGTAAATCTTAACTCGAAACAAAGAGAGCTATTAGAGGAATTTGGGAAAACCTACGAACAAGGCCATAGTCCGAAGGTCGGTAAATTTTTTGAAAAGTTACAAGAACTTCTTAGGTGATATAGGTAAATAGCGACCAATACCTCATGTATTTCCTTATATGTTCAATTAATCTCGCATCTTATATATTGTAATTATTTAGGTAAGATTTGTTAATAATATCCTAAATAGCCTTAGTTTCTGGGCTTATGTTTCGGCAATTATTCCGTTCTTCTGTCATTACGAAAAAAAGTTGACTGGTATTCCAAAAATTGAGTTAAGAGCATTAATATCATAGTCAGTCATGCTGAACTTGTTTCAGCATCACTTGCTCCCTTTAGATCCTGAAATGAATTGAGGATGACCGGGTTGCGGTCGGATTAAATTTTTTAGTGGGAGTTGATGATTTTTAGCGACTTTTTGGGAAGCCTTGTCCTGAGCTAGGTCGAAGGGTTGCTTCTTTGTACCTGTGCTGAACTCGTTTCAGTATCAAGACAAAGTATTAATAAAACCCGTTCGGGAAAGGTAATTACACGGGATTGCCTTGGTGATAATTGTCGCTTTAATGCCCGCCGGCAATTGCTGGAATAATCGAGACGATGTCTTTTTCCTGAAGCTCGGTGTCAGTCCCCTTTAAAAACCTAATATCCTCATTATTCACATAAAGGTTTATAAATCTCCTGACGTTGCCATCCTCATCGCATAGCCTTTGCTTAATTCCAGGAAACTGACTCTCAAGCTCCTCAATCAAATTTCCAATCGTTGCAGCTTCCACCAAAACTTCATCTTTTTCCCCTGTTAATCTCCTAAGTGGAGTGGGTATTCTTACTGACGGCATGCTGAATACCTCCTTTTTCGTTGCTTTTTATACTCCAGTAAAGCTCTTCAAATTCCTCAATATTGGGGTCAATAATTTGAGGTACTGCCACGCTATCCCTCACCGCCTCTTGGGTTTTGAGCCCATTGCCCGTTATGCACACCACAACTGATTCATCCTTAGCGATAAATCCCTGATCAATGAGTTTTTTAGTAACAGCCATTGTCACACCACCAGCTGTCTCAGTAAAGATTCCTTCGGTCTCAGCAAGGAGTTTGATACCATCGACAATTTCATCATCTGTGGCGTCTTCACTCCAACCACCGCTTTCTTTTATCACACTCATCGCGAAATAGCCATCGGCAGGCGTTCCAATAGCTAGGGATTTAGCAATTGTATCTGGTTTTTGTGGCTTGAAGATCTCCCAGCCATTTTTCACCGCGGTACTGATTGGCGAACACCCTTTAGCCTGTGCTCCGTGGATCCTAGTTTCAGTAATATCTACAAGATCTAGTTTCTCAAACTCCTTTACGGATTTCCAAATTTTCGTGAGTAATGATCCACTTGCCATTGGAACGACAAAATGATTTGGAACTCTCCAGCCGAGTTGTTCCATGACCTCAAAACCGAGGGATTTAGATCCCTCAGCATAATATGGACGCAAATTTATATTCACGAAACCCCAGCCAAATCTACCAGCAATCTCGCTGCAAAGACGATTGACATCGTCGTAGCTACCTTGTATTCCAATGAGATGCGTTCCATAAATGGTCGTTCCGATGATCTTAGCCAGTTCCAGGTCATAGGGAATGAAAATAAAGCTTTCTAGGTTTCCAGAAGAAGAGAGAGAAGAAACAGCATTTGCCAAATTCCCGGTCGATGCACATGCTACAGTGTTGAAACCAAATTCTCGGGCCTTTGATAGGGCGACAGAGACGACCCTGTCCTTAAATGAAAGTGTTGGAAAGCATACAGAATCGTTTTTGATGTATAATTCTCTGACTCCCAGCACGTCTGCCAAATTGTGGGCTCTCAAGAGGGGTGTGAACCCGACATCTTTCCCTATAGTTGGTTTTTCGTCAATGGGAAGGAGCTCGGCATATCGCCATATGTCTTGCTTTCTCTGCTCTATTCTCTCCCTTGTTAGAACCTTCTTTATTTCATCATAATCATAGCTTACCTCTAGCGGCCCAAAACAGAATTCACACACGTGGAGTGGTTCCTTTGGATAGTCATCACCACATTCCTTACAGAATAGTCCCTTTACAAAGCTCATCAATAAACTCCCTTGTGAATAACGAATTATGATTACCTTTAATTGTAGGGTTGTCAAGGAATTATTTAGAATTTTTGGGAAGTTACGAAGGTTATAATCCTCCTCCCGCCATTGAGCAGACTCACGTCCAAGAGCGAGAACCCGTTCGATTTTCTCAGTGTAAACTCTCTGCCTAGGCAAACTCACTCCAGTCCCGAGCGGAGAAATATCACCAAGAGCTAACACTCCCATGGAAGAACAGGGGATCGATAGTTGGCAATCCACGAATGAAAAAGGTTTGGTTTCGTTTATACTTAGCATAGGCCCCACAAAGTTAAAAGAGGTAATATCGTGAAGATAGGATTACAGATCATAAATTTCAAATTTCCTGAGGGGCCTTCTGTTATCGCAGACAGGCTTTCGGAGATTGCTCAGACCGCTGATGATGTGGGCTTTTCAAGCATCTGGGTCATGGATCACCTATTTCAGATTGATATGGAGAAGTTCGACATGTTTGTAGAAGATCCCATGTTGGAAGCATACAGCACTCTTGGCTTTCTGGCAGGAAATACAAAAAGAGCACGCCTTGGAGCTATGGTGACAGGGGTGGTTTACAGAGACCCCGGTTTATTGATCAAAGCCGTTACATCTCTCGACATTTTATCGCGAGGGAGGGCAAACCTGGGTATCGGCGCCGCATGGTATGAACGGGAGGCCAGGGGATTAGGGTTGCTGTTCCCCCCACTAAACGAGCGTTTTGAACGCCTCGAGCAAACATTACAGATAGCAAAACAGATGTGGTCAGGGCAAACCATTGCTTACGACGGCAAACACTATAAGTTAACCGAGCCGTTAAATAATCCACAGCCAATCACCAAACCGCATCCACCGATCCTCATAGGCGGTTCGGGCGAAAAAAAGACCCTCCGCTTGGTGGCTAAATATGGAGATGCCTGTAATCTCTATGGACTCGCATTTGGGAATACGGTTGACGAGATGGCTCACAAGCTCGATGTTTTGAACGGGCACTGTCAGGAGTTAGGTCGACCGTACAATGAAATAGAACGCACGGTTATCGATTCTGTAAGAATTGCTCCGGATTCGTCGAATTCCTCGCATATTATCAAGAATTGCCGTATCCTTGCCGGAATAGGCATCCAGCATGTCATTTATAGTATACAAAACGTCCATGAGATCACTCCACTTGAAGTATTTGGTAGAGAAGTGATTCCGGCGGTTTCTCAGTTCTAAATTTATAGAAAAAGGGATTAAGGGTTGTGTTTACGATTAAGTGTCATAAATGGTCTCGATACTTAAGTTACCTGTCAACTGCTAGGTAGCAAACCCTTTCATTTTGAGGGAATTAAATGGATGAACTCGAGCTAAGGAAAAAAGTCAGAGATATAATGTTTCTAAACCTTCAGGCGGGTTATTCTCATTATCTGAAGACCCATTATGTTTATAACAAACCTTCTTTCGAGAAGTATCCTTACCAATGGTGGTGGGATACATGTTTTCATATTTACATACTCTGCGCCCTGGGAGAATACGAGCTTGCAAAGCAGAATCTGATGAGTCTTTTCGCTATGCAGGAGCCCGACGGTTTTGTCGGGCATATGGTTTATTGGCAGCTCTTATTACCCAAAAATATATTCACTATCATAGAAGCGAAGCGCCCTCGAGGGTATTTAAGGCCTCACATGAGTGCCCTTGTTCAACCGAGTTTCGTAGCCCAGTCGCTGGAAAGGATTTACGAAAAAACCGGAGACGGGGAATTCTTGAGATTGATGCTTCCGAAGATAAAGAAATACCACAAATGGGTAATCTCCAACCGCACCTTTGACGGAGATAGCCTGATCACAATCATAGCTCCTGTTGAATCTGGAATCGATTGGAAACCTTCATATGACGAGGTGTTGAAGTTTTCCGGTGGACCGGCAAATTGGAAATTGTATTTTAAAATGCTTTTCTCTCAAACTAGAAATTTCTTCGATAGGTACGACCTTAAAAGAATTAGGAATGCGAATCGCTTCCTCGTAAAGGATGTTGGGATTAATACTATAAACGCGCTTGATCTTTACGCACTTAGCAGGCTTTGTGAGATCGCAAATGATGATGATGGAGAAAGTTATAAGGCACATGCAATAAAGATGTCGACGCGGATGCTTGAGGTGATGTACGATGAAGCCGATGATGCGTTTTATGACGTTTACGGTCCTGATAATATAAAGTTAAAGGTTATTACACCCACAGCATTATTTCCGATCGTGCTTCCGAAGGTGCCAACCGATTTGTCGAAGAAGATGATAATGCGCTACTTAAATTCGGAGGAGCATTTCGCTCTTCCATTTCCTATTCCTTCCGTTTCAAAATCAGAAAAATCCTTCGTTCCCGACAGGCAGCACTTCAGGGGACAGGATTTTTTATGGCGCGGTCCGACATGGGCGTTTTATAATTGGTTTCTTTTCCGTTGTCTGAAAGAAGAAGGATTTGTCGACGAGGCTATAAAGCTGCGCAAAGTGGTAATATCTCTAATTGAGAGGAGTGGTTTTCGAGAATATTACAACCCCTTCACAGGTGAGGGTTATGGGGCGGAGCGATTTACCTGGTCGGGTTTAGTTTTAGACATGGAGATTTGATGTTCTCAAAATCTGCCGTCCATCTCATTCCTTAGACCCGATAGAATCTGCGCAGTAACGGATTTGCCGGGCATTGCAGAAATTGCGGACTGTGCTGAACCATGTCCCGACTATAGGTCAGGATCTATTCAGTATTGAGAAAATCAGAAACGAGGGCACTAAAATCCCCTCTAACTCCCCTTTGTAAAAGGGGAGGACGTAAGGTGGAGTGTCCATTCTCAGAAGCTGTGCACTTTGTCAATTTCCTCCTTTTCTAAAGGAGGATTAAGGAGGATTCTAGCAGTCTTTTGTTAGAATTTTCCTAAGTCCTAAGTTCATCGAAGGATCGGACAGGTCGCGGAGATCTCATATGTTGTCGCCCGAAAATGATTCGCTACATATTTGAACACTTCGTGTTCCGGATGCTGTTTATGGTCGCTTGCTCCATAATTTCCAATCAGTCGCTTGAAAAAAAATATTACGGTCATATCTATGGCAATATAATGTATAATTCAGTAGTAATAAACGTTATACGGAGTTGTTTTCAAAATGTCGTGGAAGTTGATACCGATAGCAATCAGGTTCGTCCCGTGGGAAAAGGTGCTCAAGCATGCACCCACGATCGTTGAAGAAGCTCGTAAGCTCTATGATTCCAAAAGGAAAGATGACAAACAAGAGGCAGAACTGATCAAGGAAATGGCAAACCAGCTCCAGGATATGACGAGGGTGATCGCAAATATACGGTTTATGGTCATTAGTAGCCTTATTCTAGGATTAGCAGCGATAGTGTTAGCAATTATCAATCTATTGAAATAGGACAGGGAAATGGGCGTCATTTTTTTAACCCTCCGCAAGAAATTGATTTTGCTATGATCGCAACGGAACAAATTTTAATTGTTACACGCGAGATGACCTGCCTGTAATCCAGCTGGTTGGGTTCTTTCAGATTCATATTGGAATAGGTAATAATCAGATCAAGACTCTTATTAATAGCAATATTCGAAAGGTATTATTTCTAACTTCGTCCTCTTTCATCGTCTCTTTAATAATCTTTTTATCAGGCGCCTTAGATTTATTTGAGCTTAAAGCCTTTGACCTGTTTTCAAGGTATCTGAATCCAACCGGTGCATCGGAAAAGATAGCGATTGTTCAGGTGGATCAGGAAAGCATAGAAGCATTGAGTAAAGAAGGGATAACCTGGCCATGGCCAAGGCAGATATACGCCCCGATAGTAGAGTATCTGTCTCAGGCGGAAGCTCTATTCATAGATATTCTCTTTACGGAGCCTTCGTCATATGGTGTGGAAGACGATTTAATTTTTTCGGAGGCGATTAAAAAGGCAAATAATGTCCATCTTCCCGTCTTTCTCTCAAATAAAGACGAACCGATCACCTCAAAGGATAGGGAAGTTTTGGATCACTTAGCGATCAGGGATGAAATCTCCACAGCCCTAAAGTTCAATTCAATAGTTTATCCAATAGACGTTTTGAGGAAATCTATCAGAGGATCAGGGAACGTCACAATTTCTCCAGACGACGACGGAGTGTATCGAAGGATACCTCTTGTTTTTCAATTAAGGGAATACCTAATCCCTCATTTTCTGCTTAGTCACCTGCTCGATAAGGGTATGGTAAAGATCAGAAAAAACAGAATCTACGTTAATGATAAGGAAATTCCTCTTGTGAATGGAAAACTCCTGCTCAGATATTATAAAAATAATAATCCATTCAAGACGTTTTCAGCCTCTGAGATATTGAAGTCATACCTAGACGTTAACTCCTCAAAAACTCCCGCAATAAGAGAGGATTTCTTTAAAGGTAAGATAGTATTTTTGGGGCTTAGCGCTGCAGGTCTATACGACCTTAAACCAACATCTATTTCTCCGATTTCCACAGGTGTACTGATTCATGCCACTACTCTCGATAACGTCATCAACAAGAGCTTCATAAGACCCGTTAACGACGTTTTAGTTGTTGTTTTTATATTACTAATAAGCTTTTTTGTCAGTTACTCTGTGATAAAACGCCACTCACTGGCGATAAATCTCTCCCTTTTCTTGGTAACTTTGGCAATCATAGTCTTGCTCGATGCATTATTATTTAAGAATGCGATATACATGAAGATAATACCCCCTATATCTTCCCTTCTGGTTAGCTTTATGATTGCAGTTGCCTATAGTTACGCCACCGAGGGAAGACAGAGACTTTTTCTTAAAAACACCATTTCGCAGTACATGGACAAAAAGATAGCTGATTTCCTGCTGGAGAATCCCTCTCTTATCAAACCCGGCGGTCAGGAAAAGCGCGTCACCGTGTTTTTTGCCGATATTGCGGGTTTTACAACCATGTCGGAGAAGACAACGCCTGAGAAAATAGCCAAATTGTTACATACAGTTCTGAATTCACTCACCGATGTCATAATTCGAAATCAGGGGGTAATTGATAAATACATAGGCGATTGTGTTATGGCTTTCTGGGGTGCACCCTTTGAAAGTGAAAACGATGAGCTAAACGCATGTTACTCCGCTATTCAGTGTATCGAGTCTATTAATCTATTAAATGAGGGATTCCGAAATGAGGGGTCCCCGGACTTGAACATAAGAATTGGGATACATACCGGCGATGCCATAGCTGGAAATATTGGTAGCGACAGGCTTTTTCATTATACTGTGATTGGGGATACCGTAAACCTGGCGTCAAGGCTTGAATCTGCCAATAAATTCTTTAAGACGAGATTAATCATAAGTGAAGAAACAATACAAAAAACGGATAACACATTCATTACCAGGGAACTTGGCTCCATTGCCGTGAAGGGAAAGGAGTTACCGATTAAGATATTTGAGCTCATGGATGAGGAAAAACGCGCCGATCCCGGAACTAAAGGCCTTGCGGAGCTCTACCATCAGGGCATGCAGTATCATGGCCAGCAGAGATTTAAAGAAGCCATAGAGATCTTCGACGAAATACTTAAGAAGTATCCAGAGGATGGTCCTTCGGAATTTTACAAGAGGCGTTGTGAATATTTACTATCTAACACCGACTTGACAGAGGACTGGAATATTATAAAGTTTACTGAGAAATGAGGATCGGGACATCGTTAAAATTCTTCTTTTTCATTACTGTTATTATCGCTTCGGCAAAATCGGTTAATGCCGAAACTGTCACCGTCATTACCAAACAAAACGCGATAAGAGAATCTTGTAGGTTCTTCTCTCCTGTTAAAGCAACGGTTCATCACAATGACATGCTTGAAGTAATCTCCCAGAGCGGTGACTGGTACCAGGTCAGCTTCAAGGGAATACAAGGATGCATTCATAAGACTGCCGTTGAGAAGAAATCGATTTCTTTGAGCAAGATCGTTGGGTCCGGGGGCCAATCCGCTTCTGGAGAAGAAGTTGCCCTTGCGGGTAAGGGGTTTAACCCTCAGGTCGAGGCCGCGTATAAAGGACAAAATCCCAGTTTGAATTTCCAAGCAGTTGAAATAATTGAAAATTACAGAGTTTCCGAAAATGAGCTTCTGAATTTTATCGAAAAGGGAAAGCTCAATCTCCAATGACCAAAGCTATACTTATAATCTTAATATTTATTCCTTGCGTAATAACGGGCTGTGCCGGTTTCGATGTGGGAAGCGTGGCGAGAGTTGCGGAGCAGACCTTTCAGGCTGCAAGACCCCTTTCCGACGAGGAGGAATATTACGTTGGCCGTTCCGTAGCGGCAAACATCCTATCTACCTACCCAGTATTGCAAGATAGAAGCCTAACAGAATACGTAAATCTTGTCGGTCAGACAGTGGCTATTCACTCAGACGACCCCATTACCTATGGGGGGTATCACTTTGCCATTCTTGACACCGATGAGATAAACGCCTATGCGTGTCCCGGGGGAATTATCCTGATCACAAGGGGAATGATAAATCAAACGCAGAATGAGGACGAGCTAGCGGCGGTAATCGCACATGAGGTTTCCCATATAAACCATAGGGATGGTGTATCTGCAATTCAAAAAGCGCGTCTAACCGGGGTTGCGACTCTTATAGCCACCGAAGCTGCAGCGACTTATTCTCCTGCGGAGATATCACAACTCGTAAGCCTCTTTGAAGGCTCTGTAGATGATGTGTTTAAGACCCTTGTGGTCAATGGCTACGGTAAGTCCCAGGAATACAGCGCCGATGAGAGTGCAGTGATTTACCTCTCAAGAGCGGGCTACGACCCTCAAGCATTAGAGATTATACTTGAACGTCTAATGCAACAGGGGCAGGGATCGAGCGGGGGTATAATGAAAACCCATCCAGGATCGGAAGACCGCATAGCGAGAGTTGCTGAGGAAATGCCTGCTACGAAGATTGATCCTTCGCTCGTTCAGCTTAGAATGGAGAGATTCGAAAAGGCTGTAAGGTAGTTTAATTCTTAGAACAATCGCCAAAAGCATGTAGGAACGCACATCCTTCGACCAAGCTCAGGAGAAGTATGCGTTCCTATAGTAGCCATGGACTGCGAGGGAGAAGAACGCTTCAAGAGCCTTCGCTGAGTTAGTCGAAGGGTCTAAGGACCGAAGGACCAAAGCAATCTCATCAGTGGTAATTACTAATCATTAATCGTGAATCCACATCAGAAATGATTTGGACCACGATTAAGCCTGTACCCGCATGCTCCAAGTGGGTAACATAAGAGGATCACGTGGGAGACTAAAGTCCTCCGCTACATGAGATATCACTCAAATGTAGCGGCGACCTTTAGGTCGCCATGCGGTGGGGTCTTCGGTCATTTGAAATCTGTAATAGGGAATCCATTTATGCTGCCATGTAGGCTTTGACCCCGTCATATTCTGGAAGAAATATGAAATTAAAGGATAATGGCACAAATGCTTCTTTTTCGATCTTGGATATCCTCAGCCCAAGAAAATGTCTATTGCTTCTCCTTGTATTATGGTCTTTTCTCTTCTTCCAGGGTTGTACTCGAGACTCTTCTACGGATGAAAAGGAAACGACAGCCATTGTCTTCAAGCATGGAAAGGTTGCCGGAGACCCTGAAGCGCTAAACGCATTAATCAGGAAATTTGAGGAAGCGAATCCGGATATCGAGATAAAAGATGAGACCCTCCCTTCCTCCACAGATGAACAGCACCAGTTCTATGTGATTAACCTGGAGGGAAGGTCATCGGACTTTGATGTCTATGCGATAGATGTCATATGGGTGCAGGAGTTTGCAAGGGCAGGATGGCTAAGGGACTTGAGCCATGTCTTGCCCTTGAAAAAGAGAAATGACTTCTTCCAGGGCCCCATGGAAGCTGCCTTCTATCGGGACAAGGTTTACGCAATACCGTGGTACATTGATGCCGGAATTCTTTACTATCGAAAGGATCTGCTGGGGAAATACGGTTTTTCTCCCCCAAAGACATGGTATGACCTTGTCCGAATTGCCTCGGAGGTCTCGAGAAAGGAGCCCCATCTTTACGGCTTTATCTGGCAGGGAAAGCAGTATGAAGGCCTTGTTTGCAATGCCCTTGAATATATCCACAGTAACGGTGGGGACATCCTGAAAGACGGCCAGCTTGTTATTGATAGCCCTGAGAATAAAGAGGCGCTTGGATTCATGCGGGACCTGATATATAAATATCACGTGACGCCTGTGCTTGTAACAACTATGATTGAGGAACCCACGAGGCATATATTTGGCAAAGGAAAGGCTCTCTTTATGCGAAACTGGCCCTACGCCTGGAACATATTTCAGGGGGACGATTCTCCTGTAAAGGGGAAAATAGGTGTTTCCATTCTCCCAGCGTTTCCCGGTCATCAATCTTCACCCACACTCGGTGGATGGCATCTGGGAATCAACGCATATTCTAAGCATCCGGAGATGGCCGAAAGGTTCGTCGAGTTTCTAACTTCCTCCGAGGCACAGAAGACCCTTTCACTAACCATCGGCTATAAGCCGACACTCAAGTTGCTTTACAAAGACCCCGATCTAATTCGAGCACAGCCATTCACTACCAGCCTTTATGATGCCTTTGAACATGCCAATCCGCGGCCGATAACCCCTTATTATATGATGATATCTCAGGTAATTCAGCCTGAGCTCAGCGCTGTGTTATCCGGGATAATGGAGCCTGAAGAGGCGTTAAAAGCTGCAGGAGAGCAGATAGAACATATATTGACAGTGGAGGATTGATTGTTGACATCCGTAAAGGGTAAGTCCTACATTTTCTTTTTGGCACCGGCCATCCTTATCATGGCCGGAGTCATAATTTATCCCCTTGTATATGTCATCTGGCTGAGTCTTCACCGTCGCCTCCTGATCTTTGATATATCGAAGTTTGTTGGACTTGATAACTTCAGTTTTTTACTTAGGGACGACAGGTTTTGGAATGCCTTATACAATACTGTCTATTTCACGGCAGTTTCAGTTTCTTTAGAACTTATACTTGGACTTTCGATAGCCATCCTTTTGAACAGGACGTTCACAGGTAGGGGACTGATGCGCTCCGTCATATTAATCCCCTGGGCAATTCCGACTGTTGTCTCCGCCAAGATATGGGAGTGGATGTATAATTCTGACTTTGGAATCTTAAATCACCTTCTGGGGGTCAATATCAACTGGCTCGGTAGTGCCTTTTGGGCTATGAATGCCGCCGTCTTCATGGAGGTCTGGAAGACAACTCCGTTTGTAGCGCTTCTCCTCATGGCAGGTCTTCAGACAATCGATGGAGACCTGTATAAATCTGCAAGGGTTGATGGCGCCTCGGGCTGGTATATCTTCAGGCGCATAACTATCCCACTTCTGACGCCCGTAATCCTCATTGTTCTCATCTTCAGAACACTGGATGCCTTCAGAGTTTTTGATGCGATATATGTCCTTACAGGCGGGGGGCCAGCCAACACAACAGAGACGTTATCAATTTACGCCTACAAGGTACTTTTTCAAACGCTACAATTTGGGTATGGCTCAACTATCTCTATAGCGATATTTTTCTGCGTGGGTGTCATTACGATCCTATACGTAAAACTTCTTAGAAGGGGGATGGAATGAGGCAGTTGGGCTTTTACATCCTCCTCCTTGTCGTTTGTTCTTATTGTCTCGGCCCGTACCTCTGGCAGTTCATAACATCTCTAAAGCCCGATGCGGAAT
>JBAUII010000079.1:0-98894 GCA_049682815.1 Thermodesulfobacteriota bacterium
CAAGTAAACCAAGATTCACTTGAATCATGCAAAGATAGGGTTCCCTTCGAAGGGCTCGTCCCGCTTCATCCTGATGAGAAAATCAACCTGGAGTATGACCCGAATGAATTTTGCTCAAGAGTGATGGATCTATTCATACCTGTGGGTAAAGGCCAGAGGGGCGTCCTAGTAGCGCCGCCAAGAACTGGGAAAACCATTCTTCTTCAGAGAATCGCAAACGCAATCACAAAGAACAACCCAGAAATAGTCCTTATAGTACTACTTATAGATGAGCGTCCTGAAGAAGTGACTGATATGGAAAGGTCGGTAAAAGGGGAAGTCGTCAGTTCAACCTTTGACGAACCGGCGCAGCGTCATATCCAGGTTGCCGATATGGTGCTTGAAAAGGCAAAGCGACTCGTTGAACACGGGAAAGACGTGGTTATTCTTCTCGACAGTCTCACTAGGCTTGCGCGTGCTAGCAACACGGTAACTCCGGCCAGTGGAAGAGTATTGTCCGGAGGCATGGAAGCCAACGCTCTGCAAAGACCCAAGAGATTTTTTGGGGCCGCCAGGAATACGGAGGAAGGTGGCAGTCTTACAATTATAGCCACGGCCTTAATAGATACTGGGAGCAGGATGGACGAGGTCATTTTTGAAGAATTTAAAGGCACTGGAAATATGGAGGTATACTTAGACAGGAGATTGGCCGACAAGAGGATTTTTCCGGCAATTGATCTTCAAAAATCCGGAACAAGGAAAGAAGAACTATTACTTCCGGCGGATGTTATCAATAGGGTATGGCTACTTAGAAAGATACTCAGTCCCATGAATACAACCGAGGCAATGGAATTTCTTTTAGACAAAATGAGTGGTACCAAAACTAATAAGGAATTTCTCAATCTTATGAATCAGTAATCTTTATTTTTTATTTGATTCGAATCGGCTTCATCGCTATATATATTAATTTTTAAACAGATTGTGGGTCTTTTTTAGCGCCTCGATTAAGCTATCGATTTCCTCCATAGTATTGTATAGGTATAAACTTGCCCTAACAGCGTTATCTATGTTAAGCCTTCTCATAAGAGGTTGTGCGCAGTGATGGCCAGAGCGTACTGCGATTCCCTCACCATCCAGTATCCATGAAATATCATGCGGATGTATATCCTTCATGTTAAATGTAAATACTCCAAGCTTATCTAAATCTTTTGGACCGTGAAGCTCGATCCATGGCAGGTCCAGCAGTCCTTCAAGAGTGTAGTTTGTAAGTGATTTTTCATAGTTTTGAATTTCTTCGAAGCCGATCCTATTCAAGTAATCGATAGCTGCACCTAGGCCTACACCACCTGCGATATTCGGCGTTCCCGCTTCGTATTTCCATGGTAGTTCATTCCATGTTGATTTATCAGTAGTTACCGTCTCTATCATATCACCGCCATAATTAAAGGGTTCCATCTGTTCAAGGAGTTCGTTTCGTCCGTAGAGAAAACCGATGCCCGTCGGCCCCAACATCTTATGTCCCGAAGCTACTAGAAAATCACAACCGAGGGACGAAACGTCAATTGGCAAATGGGGAACGGACTGAGCTGCGTCTACCAATACTAAGGCTCCAACCTTCTTAGCCTCGTCAACGATCTCTTTTATGGGATTAACTATACCCAAAACGTTTGATGCATGAACTACGGATACAAGTTTTGTCCTTTCCGAAATAAGCTTTGGAAGATTTTCAACCCTCAGTCTGCCCTCATCGTCAACGTCCAAAAACTTGAGTTTAATTCCCTTTAGTTCCTTAAGCATTTGCCAGGGAACTATGTTTGAGTGATGCTCCATAATGGTAGTTACGATCTCGTCCCCTTTCTGAAGACTGTGAAGACCCCATGCATATGCTACGAGGTTTATTGCCTCAGTGGCATTTCTTGTAAATATTATTTCTCTCCAACTCTTCGCACCGATGAAATCTGCAACACACTTATGCGCGTTCTCATATTGGACAGTAGATTCATGACTCAGCGTGTGGACAGCCCGATGAATATTTGCGTATGCTGTCTCATAGAATATTTTCTCGGCCTCTATCACCTGTCTTGGTTTTTGAGTTGTTGCGGCATTGTCAAGATAGATAAGCGGTTTGCCTCCTATTTTTCGTTTGAAAATAGGAAAGTCTTTTCTAATTTCATCGCATTCAAATTTTATAGAATTTAGATATTCCTTTTGCATAACTAGCCACCAGTTTGTCCGCTATCAATCAAATAAAATGTATATATCATCCCCCTCGACTTTTAATTCATATGTTTCGACTGGTTCTACAGCAGGCATGCAAAGGGCTTCACCGGTCTTTACATTGAACTCCGCACCGTGGTAAGCGCAAGTGATGGTTTCACTCTCTAACACCCCGTCTGAAAGTGGAAATTCCATGTGGGTGCACTCGTCTTTGATTGCATAGAACTTTCCACCAACATTGCAAATCGCGATGCTCTCGTTATCTACAGAAAACGGTTTAACTTCCCCAGGCAATATTTCGAACCTTTTAGCAACCCTGATAAATCCGTTATTCATGTAATTGTTCCTAGATTTTCCCCTGCAAAGATTTATAACTCTTTTAGTCTTACGTTTCTTAAATGCTTCAATCTTCTCCGGGCCAGTTATTTTTCCCAAAAAGTCCGGACCGTAAGACCTTAAGAGATAACAGTGCACAACTTAGCCTGACTGGACTAATTTTCATCCCAATCGCTTCTAGCAAATCATCCGCAGTAATTTCTCTGATAGATTCCAAATCCTTGTCGACTATCATTTCAGTTAATATTGACGCAGAAGCCTGGCTTATAGCACATCCTTTACCAGAAAATCCTGTCTCATTAACCTTGTTATTTTTAATTTTAAAATCGAAACGTATTACGTCACCGCACAAGGGATTACCTTCTTCATAAGAGATATCCGGTTCGCTAAGCCTTTTATAGTTTCTTGGGTGTTTAAAGTGATCTAGAATATGATCAAATTGCTCAGTGTTCATCTTTAAGCTGTTCTCAATCTAATAATTATGTTCGTCAATATCTATCCGGATTCCCCCAAAAAAATAGGGCTCGCGGGACACGTGTAAATACACTTCGTTCACACTAGCCGGGTGATTGAACCAAATTCCCTTTCGCAAACCACTCCGTCACAAGCCTTTCAACATAATCTCTTATTTGCTTCACTTTCATACTCTCGAGGCTCTTGCTTGCGAACGCATGCAGTAGCATTTCACGAGCAGATTCCTCTGATAAGCTGCGGGAACGAATATAGAAAATGGCATTTTCATCTAGCTGTCCAATCGTAGCACCGTGGGTGCATTTCACATCGTCGGCATAAATTTCAAGTTGAGGTTTAGTATCAATCTGTGCCGAATCGGAAAGTAGAAGATTTCTATTTGTCTGTTTCGCATCCGTCTTCTGGGCATCTTTATGCACAATAATTCGGCCGTGGAATACTCCCCTCGACTTGCCATCTAACACACCGTTATAAAGTTGTCGACTGTCGCAATGCGGACTAACATGTTCTACTTTCATGTAATTATCCATGTGTTGTCTGTCTCTAGACATGAATAAACCGTTTATAAATGAATGGCAGCCCTCTCCCGCAAGCACCGGATGAACATTATTTCTTACAAGAGATCCACCAAGCAGCAAAGAGTGGGAATTTAGGTTGCTATTGCGCTTTTGCTCAACCCGTAGAGTAGAAACGTTATAGGCCTTTGCGCTTTCTATCTCAATCATATAATGATCAAGCGTACTGTTCTCACCAATAACGACCTCTGTAACGACGTTAGAAAAATAGACATTGCTACCCAAGGAGACGTAATGTTCGACGATATTAGCCTGACTGTTATCTTCAAGAATGATCAAGTTACGAGGATTTGAAAGAGAGGGAACATCATCGATCGTTGATATGTATAACAAATGGATAGGTTCAGAAAGCAAAACACCTTTTTGTATCAATACAAATGCGCCATCTTCCATAAAGGCGGTGTTCAGTGCTGTAAAAGCTTCATATTCGAAGTCAGCATAGCGTGTGAGATGCTCGCTCAGCAAATCCTGATAATCAAACAGTGCTTTTGCAAGATTTGATATTCTAACTCCGCCATTAGTATCTAGGGAAGAAAGTTCAACCGAAAATCTGCCATCGATAAAGACTAGTTGATTTCGTAACGAATCAGAAAAGACAAATGGCGCTATATCATTCCTTGTTAGCTTTGGTATCCCATTCTGCATTAATCTGAAGACAGTCCGTTCAATTGGAGCCAGGTTTGTAAACCTCCAATCCTCGTCATGGATTGTGGGGAACCCCAATTTCTTAAATACATGTATGGCTTTTTCTCGATTCTCCCTAAACCATTTAATCTCTCTGCCGGGAGAATACTCCTGATGTTTAAAAAAGCCTTCAAGATAGCTATTAATATCCTGCATCTCAATTTCCATTTTCTATCACCCTGTTAATTTTGAGCCACATTTGCGTCAGTCAGTTCATCGCCAACCCCCACGTACCCCTTGTCTTCTAACTCTAGTGCCAATTCTTTTCCCCCCGATCTAACTATCCTTCCATCTACGAGTACATGTACAATGTCAGGAGTTATGTAGTTGAGGAGTCTCTGGTAGTGAGTAATTATCAAAAACGCCCTTTCAGCTGTTCGCATCATATTTACACCCTTGGCGACGATCTTAAGGGCATCAATATCCAACCCCGAATCAGTCTCATCTAATATGGCAAGCCGAGGCTCCAAAATCTGTAATTGAAAGATCTCATTGCGCTTTTTCTCACCTCCAGAGAAACCCTCATTCACGGAGCGTTGTAAGAGGTTTTCATCCATATCCAGGGCTTTCATCTTCTGTTTTACCATCTTGACAAATTCAACGTGCTTGAGTGGTTCTAGTCCCTTGTGCTTTCTTATGGCATTCAGCGCTTCCCGGAGGAAGTATGTATTTGCGACACCCGGTATTTCTACCGGATATTGGAAAGCCATGAAAATACCCTCTCGCGCCCTCTCCTCAGGAGGTATGTCCAGCAGGTTTCTCCCTTCGTAAAGAATTTCACCTTTCGTAACTTCATACGTATTGCGGCCTGCAAGTACCTGAGCAAGGGTACTCTTTCCTGAACCGTTCGGTCCCATTATCGAATGTACCTCGCCGGAATTAATCAATAGATTCAATCCCTTAAGAATCTCTTGGTTTTCAATGCTCACATGTAAATTCTTTATCTCAAGCATAATTCCTCCGAATAGTTATCTTTTAAATGGTAGTTTTCGTAACTATGAGTAATAGGTTTAGTATGGATTGTCTATCCGACGCTTCCCTCAAGACTGACACTCAGCAGTCGTTCTGCCTCTACAGCAAATTCGAATGGCAGTTCTCGAAATACCTCCTTGCAAAAGCCATTGACTATGAGTGACACAGCATCCTCAGCGGAAAGACCTCTTTGTTGGCAATAAAAAATCTGGTCGTCACCAATCTTTGAAGTACTAGCTTCATGTTCCATCCGGGCCGTTGAGTTCTTAACCTCGATATAAGGAAATGTATGGGCCCCGCACTTATCTCCTATGAGCATGGAGTCACACTGCGTATAGTTACGCGCTCCGCTAGCATCTTTAGCAATCTGGACTAGCCCTCGATATGTGTTCTGACCGTGGCCAGCAGATATACCCTTTGAAACGATGGTGCTACTGGTATTCTTACCTATATGTATCATCTTAGTTCCTGTATCCGCCTGCTGACGATTGTTAGTTAACGCAACAGAATAAAATTCACCGACCGAATTGTCACCCTCGAGAATACAGCTCGGATATTTCCATGTGATTGCAGAACCGGTCTCGACTTGAGTCCAGGAAATATGAGAATTTCTACCTAGGCATCTTCCCCTTTTTGTGACAAAGTTGTAAATACCGCCTTTACCATCCTTGTCACCGGGATACCAATTCTGTATCGTAGAATACTTGATTGTTGCGTCACCGTGAGCTATAAGTTCTACTACAGCTGCATGCAACTGGTTTTCATCGCGTTTTGGCGCAGTACATCCCTCCAGATAGCTGACGTAGCTGCCTTCTTCCGCAATGATAAGCGTTCTTTCAAACTGACCTGTATTCTCTGCGTTTATACGGAAATATGTAGACAATTCCATCGGACAGCGAACGCCCTTTGGAATGTAAACGAAGGAACCATCCGTAAACACGGCAGAGTTGAGAGCGGCAAAGTAGTTGTCGTTACTGGGTACTACAAACCCCATGTATTTCTTAACCAATTCCGGATATTCCTGCACAGCGTCTGAAATAGAGCAAAATATTATGTTTAATTCAGCAAGTTTTTCCTTGAATGTTGTAATCAGCGAAACACTGTCAAAGACTGCATCTACGGCCACACCTGCGAGCATCATCTGTTCTTCGAGAGGAATTCCGAGTTTCTGATAGGTTGCCCTTAATTCAGGGTCTATATCGTCTAGACTCTTAGCCTTAGTTGTCTGTTTAGGCGCGGCATAATAGCTAATATCGTTGTAATCGATGGGAGGATAATGAACATTTTGCCATTTTGGCTCCTTCATTGTCAGCCAATGCCTATAGGCTTTTAGACGCCACTCCAACAACCATTCGGGCTCGTTCTTCTTAGCCGAAATCATTCGAATGATATCTTCGTTCAATCCCTTAGGTGCAATTTCCTGCTCGATGTTCGTAACGAATCCGTATTTGTATTCCTGTTTTGACAACTGTTCCAAATCTACGCTCATTTAAAAGCCTCCAAATTTAAAGATATCAATAATTTTATTAACTCACATCAGTTCCAATCTGCTTTAGCATATCGTCGAGTGTTGTGTCCTCAAGTATCTTTATCATAGATACTCGAACCCTGTCCCATACGGGTAGTTGTGGACAACACACATAAAGTGCACAAATCTTAGCCTTATCCATACAATCGATGATCCTCAGCTCACCTTCGATAGCCTCATATACCTCTCGAAGGTTAATCTCTCGTGGAGATTTTCGCAGAACATAACCTCCGTCCGGCCCGACCATTGATCTTATAAGACCCCTTTTAACAAGCCTCCGCATGATCTTAGCAAGGTAATTAATCGGTATGTGTTGATTTTCTGATATCTCTTTCATGCTTGAGGTTAATACAGGGTTTTTCCCCATATAGGCTAGCGACCTCACAGCATAATCTAATGTTCTGCTTACTTGCATATTTTCTAACCCGAAGGGATATCATGGATATCATACATCCATGATGTATATATTATACTTCTTCACTATATTTGTCAAGATTTAAGTGGGCTAATGGGAGCTTTCGACTCGGTAACGAGTAACGACCGATACTCTACCATAGCAATAGCCACATGTCTAATTTAAATGGGAAAATTAACAAGATTACTGTGGGCTCGCGATACTTCTACGAGATATCAACCAGATCGCAAGATTGAGTATCACACTGGATGCAACTAAAAGCGCTGTGGTGTATTTAAAGAATTGTCTGGGCATTATGTAAAATGAAAGATCAAACCTGTTATTCATCCATAGCTGATTGCTAAATAGCAGGGGATGGAAAACATCCCTCCAAAAAGTTGTGAAGAAGGGTAATACAACTAATAAAGCAGAGATAATTGCTGCATTCGCTATCGCAAATCTAGAAACGCGGAGCCTGTCAAACGTCAGCATTAAACAGATGACGCAGATGATGGCAATGATAAACATCTTATCAAAAATATCACGGACCTCACCTAAATGTAACTTTTCCTTTTTCGTCCAGAATGATACCAGTTTCCCTTTATGCAAAAAAAATGATGTCAAATCATCGATTCCTTTTTCGGCCCTTTCATAACCGATCGTATCGCAGCGTTCATTCCAGTTACAATTGAATTTATACCAATATGGAAGGTATACAATGAAGACCAATGGTGTGTAAACGGTCAAGTAAAACAAAGTTGGAAACAAAATAATTCCCTTTAGTCTAGAAACCCACCTACTGTACATTTTCTCTATAATTTCAGTCGAAACTCATTCTAACACCTTAATAAAGTCTCTCCAGTCCGTTCGGAAGTTTTCCGATCGTTTTTTTAACGCATATGCATTAAAGAATAATGAAATTCGTCGCAGCAAGCTATCCGTAGTTTGCCAGTTAAATATGGTATATCGCTAATCGAAAATATCATTTAACTATAATAAGTCAATTGTTTTTATATCAGATTTAAACCGAATAATCCCGTTCATGAGAAAATTCTCTCCATCAGATTGGGTCAAACGACTGAGGCCTTTTTGGCACGGGCTTTACATTACAGTTGCTACAGCAGCCCGAATTGCAATTCTGTCCAGGGAATCAATAAAACCTTCCTAATCTCCGGCACCCTTGTCTTCGTTATCTGTTAAGTTCGGCTGAGACCTAGAACCATCCAATACAGTAATAACATCTTTACCTGTATTGGCCCGCGTCTCATTCTCAGTGCTATCATTGTTAACACTGGTCTCATTTTTTGTGCCATCATTTTCAAAGGTAAGTTCTATTTCAGGTCCCGTATTATTGCTGTTACCGCCTAAAGCATTATCAGGGGTTTCGCTACTCGTTGATATCATCAGTTCAGACTCATTGTACGACCCTCCAGCGACTGATGATGCAAAACTAGCCGTATCGTTTTGCATTCCGCCAGATACTGCGGAAAACTCTCCACCGGCTATGTTAAGCAGGCCGCCCGACACCGAGGAATACTCTCCATCGGCCACATTTAAAAACCCTCCGGTAACTGTTGAAAAACTATTTCGTATAGTATTTCTGTAACCCGCTACAAAACCTCCAGCGCTGCTATATGCATGGCCTGATCCTACGATGAGGTTGTGTGAACCGCTTCTGACTGGTGGAGGATAAAATAAGCCGGCCTCGTCGCCGATCTCATTATATCCGATAATGAGATTTCCCAAACCGTCAACCATTGTTGTGGAAGATCTTTTGTTGCGTATATGAACATTAACTCCTTCGAAGATCAAATTTGGTCCCCTAACCCCTTGCATAGTTCCAGGAACTAGCCTCACATATCCTTTCAAATTACGAAATGTGCCCAGATCCGCATTCAATGAATTCAACTCTTCCTGGAGCTTTGATATCGTCTTATAGGCTTCCTCTAATTGCTTCTGCTGGGCCGAGATTTTTGCCTCAAGCTTACTAACGCGTTTCTCGAGACTCTGTCCATAGCCGATCATTGGACTTACAAAGATCAGCGAAAGCAAAATATTAATAAATAGGAATTTATTATGGTTGTTCATATTGTTACTCCTGTTTCCACAACCGGATGTTTTTTGATTAAATAGTAATTAAATATCCTGTTACTCTAAATATATCAAATTGTTACGTCATACATGTAACGGAAAAACCAATTATTAGACTATTAAATTGCTTGCTTAACATCGTTTACCCTTCTAACTATATTATATCACTATCAACTGTGTCAATAGTTCTATGATTTCAGCCCTAAATGTTCTACTGCCCCTCCTTAACCTCGTTAGTCTTTGACCTGGCCAGCTTCAGGGTTCGATGTAGAAGAACCGTATATATTGGTTTTCCTCCTAAACCCTGGGCAACGATGGTAGCTGACATGCAAGTCAAGATAAGAGGCAGAATTTGTGAATAGTTTAGGGTGATCTCGACAGCCAATGCAATTCCTGTCAACGGAGCTCGAACAGTTGCAGAAAATAGCGCACCCATTCCGGCGACAGCGAAAATTCCGGGATCTACGATATGACCTGGAAACCAATCATGTGCAAAATGACCAAACCATAAGCCGAACAGCGTTCCTAATGCAAGCATCGGGGTAAAAATGCCACCGGGAGCTCCGGAACCGTAACTGAATACTGTGGTTCCAAATCTAGCTATAAACAGGACCAAGAGGGTCATTACTGGAAATGTATTCTGAATCGCTTTGGGTATTACATCATAACCTTCCCCTATTGTATTGGGAAAGAGCCATCCCAAAAGACCTATTATTGCACCAACAATAAGCCCTGTGAACATATATGACCAACCGCGCAATCGTGAGAAGAAGTTAAGGGATACGATCAATAAGTGGTTAAAAAGATATCCAAAAATTCCAAAGATGGCTCCAAAAATAAGGAAAATCCAGAGAGAAGACAATGCCGGGGGTGGATATTGGGGAATCACAATGTCCGGTCCCTGACCCATTAGACTGCGAAGGACTATGTCGGACATTGCTGAAGCAATCATGACGGACTGAAACGAGAGAAAGGTAAACTTAAACTGGGGTCGCATCTCCTCTATGACAAAAAGGATACCCGCCAAAGGCGCATTGAATGCAGCCGCAAGGCCAGCGCCGGCTCCCGCCGCTACCAATATATGCAGTTCATCCTTCGGCACCTTAAACAGGTCGCCGATCATCTTTCCTATATTACCACCCATCTGGATTGTTGGGCCTTCTCTACCGAGGACCATACCCCCTCCGAGCGCAAATATCCCTCCAATAAACTTTATCGGAAGAACACGTTTCCAACGCAGAGGCCTTTCCTCGTCCAACGCTCCTTCTATTTCTTGAACACCGCTTCCGCTGGTTTCCGGCGCAAACCTTCGAACAATAAACAGTGCAACATATACCATTACCGCTGATAATAAAATCGGGAGAGCCCAGGATACGAATTCATAGTTTTGAGCCCAGCCGATAAGCGATACCCTCCACTTTGTAATTGCGACCAATATGATTTGGAATACGGCACCGACTAATCCAGCAAGGCTCCCAACCAGAAAAGCCCAAAAGAGAACAGGGGTATGCTTCTTTTCGGCCTCGAGGAATCTCGTTAAGGTTCCGATTTTATAAGGTTGGGTAGATGAATCGTATGATAGTGACTGCGGAGATTCATTTTCAGGTTTGTCCGACATGGGGATCCGCCAATCCTCCCTTCAAACCATTTAAGTATTAGATGGTTCAATAAGATAGTTGCAAAGTCACAATTTAAATTACCATTATATCTCGATTGTCGGCTGCAAGACAAGTGACTAATTGCAATGTTCACATATAGTTACAAAGTCGTTAATCACTTATAAAAGGACAATAGATGAATCTATGACTATAATAGTCCCAATTTTTCGATTATGGAATCGGCTATGACCTCGGGCTTCTTTGAAATATCAAAACTTATTACATCTTCAGGCTTCTCAAGTGTTTTCAATTGACTTTCAAGTAACTCAGTCCCGGCAAAATGTCCTTTGCGAGAAGTCAGCCGTTTTAGGATTGTATTCTTATCGCCCTTTAAATAAACAAATATTATCTTCTCTTTATTTTGTTTTAGATATTCACGATAAGAGTTCTTCAGAGCAGAACAGGCAATTATAGATGGTGTATTAAGATTCAAAGAAGAGACAACAAGTTCACGCACATTCCTAAGCCAGGGCCCCCTGTCTTCATCATTCAGTGGTACACCACTTCGCATCTTCTCTATGTTGCGTTTAGGATGGTAGTCGTCCGCGTCATAGAATTTCCATCCGAGCTTTTGAGCGAGCATTTTCCCGATGGTCGTTTTGCCGGTTCCTTCTACACCCATTATAATGACTACCATGTCACGTATCCCGAGACCGTTGTCTTGATCTCTAAACTCTCAATTTTGGCTGTCCTATTGAAGAGCAAGTTTTTGCATTGGCGTTCAATTAGAAATCCGTTAACTTGACTGACTACGCGGATCTTATTTAGCTGTACCTGTCTCAATTACCATCATCAGAAGAAAACCGACAAAGAACATTGTTGTCGCAAGGGTGGTGTCTCTTTCTTTGTGGGCCTCGACCAATAATTCTTCAGTAACCAAATAAAGGAATGCAGATGTTGCAAAGGCTAGGACCGATACCAAGGCCGCACCAGAGAGACCTTGCAGTAAAAGACCGCCTATTGCAGAACCAAGCACTACGCAAAACGCTAGCATAGTAGTTGTTGCTAATACTCTGCTCCTGATTACACCATCCCTTAACAGTGAAGACGAAACAGACAAACCCAATAACAGTAGCTCAATTGTTAGGGCGATTGTAATCATAATGCCTTGTTTTTCACCAATTCCGAAACTGACCCCTAACAATAGACCATCAACGAATATGTCGATGCCAGAGGCGAGTGCCAGACCGCCCGAACTCCTTCCCCCGACTCGATCACCAGCACCTGTAAGTTTTTCTATTAACCTCTCCGCACCAATCATAAAAACTACGCCCAAGGAAAACCCCACAATCAAAGGAAAAATCCTCAGTTTCAGGACAAGCTCAGGCAAGATCTGTAAAGCAACCGCCGAAAAGACAACCCCAGCGGCAAAATGCTGAATCGTTACTCTAAAGCCCCGGCTTGGTTGTCGATAGGCAGAAATTATCCCGCCGGAAATAACGGCGATGACCGGAATCAGGGTAAACATTAAAACCTTTTCTAACGCTCTTTCCAACACTATCTCCGGGGAGACTCCATTACGCAAAAATCGTAACAAATCTCGTATCCAGTCTTAATCACGGGTGGGTCTGATTTAAATTTGAACCCTTTTTCAAATTTTTTCAGTCTAATCTTTAAAAAAATAAAATGTCAAGAGATTCTTATGTAACTTGAATTTCATCGTATTATAATTCCAACGTTACACTTTAGGAAAAGTTTTTTAGCAGCGCCTAACGTAATGAATAGTAACAGATTTCTATCCGTAATTGTTTTTATGTGCTTAATTGGCTGCGGGGCCGAATACAAGGTTCCCGATTTGAGGAATTTATATGCCCGATCGGCAAAGCAGTCACACAGATACAGTAATCCCGTGATTGTAATTCCAGGAATTCTAGGCTCCAAGCTAGTAAACGGGGAATCTGGTCAGGTGGTATGGGGTGCATTTGACGGTGGTTATGCCAATCCCGAAACGCCTGAGGGAGCGCGGCTTATCGCACTTCCGATGACCGAAGGCGCAAAGTTAGACGAGCTTAAAGATGGTGTGTACTCTGATGGGGCGCTTGATAGGGTAAAAGTTAGGGTGCTAGGACTTCCTCTTACCTTAAACGCATATGTAAATATATTGAGCGCTCTTGGTGCGGGTGGTTATCTTGACGATTCAATAACTTTGGAAGATATCGACTATGGCGCCGAGCACTTTACATGCTTTCAATTTGCTTATGATTGGAGGCTCGACAACGTCGAGAATGCCAAGCGTCTTCATGATTTTATTATCGAAAAGAGTGCCTACATTAAGGAGCAATTTAAAAAGCGATACGGTATCGAGGATCATGAAGTTAAGTTTGACATAGTTGCACATTCGATGGGAGGACTCATTACGAGATACTACTTAATGTATGGCTCTGCTGACTTACCCGAAAATGGTTCTCGTCCTCAAGTCACGTGGGTAGGTGCACAATATGTTGATAAGGCTATTTTGATCGGAACCCCTAATGCAGGTTCTGTCGAAGCATTCGATCAGCTTATCAAGGGTAAAGACCTGGGATTATTTTTACCAAGATACGAGCCAGCTATTCTCGGGACGATGCCATCGGTTTATCAATTACTCCCGAGAGTAAGACACAATTCAATAGTTGACGAAACTGGAGCGCCGCTGGATATCATGAATCCGGATATTTGGGAAAGGTATAGCTGGGGTCTTGCTAATCCGGGTCAGGACAAGGTCCTCATTGATCTTTTACCGGATGTGTCAGATCCTTCGGAAAGACGGGAAATAGCCATAGATCACCTAAAGAAATCCTTGGAACGCGCGCAACAATTTCAAAATGCCATCGATAGCCCAGCTATTCCGCCTGATGGATTGAAACTCTATCTGATTGCCGGTGATGCGGTGCCCACCCATTCGAATATTACTTATAATCGGGATACGGACGAATTAACGTATACTGGTACTGCTCCTGGCGATGGGACCGTTACTCGTTCCAGCGCCCTTTTGGACGAACGAATTGGAAATGAATGGCAACCTACACTCAAGTCACCGATTTTATGGTCGAATGTGATGTTTCTTTTCACCGACCATCTAGGCATTACTAAGGATCCCGCTTTCACCGACAATATACTTTTTTTGCTCTTGGAAAAGCCGAAGTCCTGATTCAAAATCATTGTTCCAATCGTTAGACCTCAATCTTTATATTAGCATTGTCAAAGACAAGGATGAGACTAATGTGCATTATTCTTCAGTTATCAAGCTGCGAAGGTATAATACTTTCCCAATCTTGACTGTTTGGTAAGAATCTGGTCTACGTTAGAAAGGGAAAACATTATAATGGGTGAGAATGAACAAATTTAGGACATTAGAAGATATATTCAAAAACTCTAAGAGGGCTATACTAGTAGGTATAGGTGGTGGCGGAGACATTGTTGGGACGATTCCTACTGCCAAACTGTTAGAAAACTTCGGCGTTGAACATATTATGGGCGGACTTTCCTGGGAACGATCTGTTATAGATCCGGTTCCGGGTCCGAGGAGCTTCCATGAAACTCGAAATGCCAGGAAGATAAACGATACGGTTTGGTATACAAACCAAAAGACAACCACGAGCACTGGCGTGAAGTTCGCAGAGTCTAGGATAGCGGAATTCTACGGGAGAGAGACTTTGTTGGTTGACATTAACTGTGGTGCGGAAGAAGTTGTCAAGGGACTCTTAGATGCTGCTGATAAGTTAGATGCTGATTTGATCGTCGGGATTGACGTTGGTGGCGACGCGATTGCGTTTGGGAATGAGCCGGGGATTATGAGTCCACTCGCGGATGCAATAATGACGGCCTCACTTTCGGAACTAGAAAAAAGAATGCATACGGTGATGGGAGTTTTTGGATTTGGTTGCGACGGGGAGCTCACCATGCCTGAATTGGAAAAATCAATTAGAAAAATAGCGAGGGAAGGTGGTCTTCTTGGAAGCTGGGGTATCACACATGATACACTGAAAGAGCTCGAGAAAATAGTCGAAATTGTGCCTACCGAAGCTAGCCGCCTGCCTGTAGAAGCTGCAAAGGGAATATTTGACAGGACTGCCATCCGAAGCGGCAGGCGAAGTGTGTCTCTATCGATTATTTCCACTATTACCTTCTATTTGTCGCCTAGTGTTGTCTTTGAGAAGATATCGAAACCAGCTAGGACCATCTCCGATTGTAGAAGTCTGGCTGAAGCAAACGAGGCCCTTCACAACCTAGGTCTCAAAACAGAACTCGATTACGAATTGGAGAGAATAAGCGCTGAGGCACGCTCAGAGCTATGAGTATCTATTAACAAAGAAAGTAGCGTAATAGCTGGGCCAGTCTGCACCCGGTGCCATCAGGGACATTTCTTTATCGACCGATACAATTAAGTAGATGAGTTCGCTCTTCGTGAAATGAGCATTTAGCAACCTTCCGAGTTTGTCCAGCAAATAATCCGCATACCAAAGAGGCCATTCAGGATCCGTGCCGTCGGTATTAATAAAAGCCTGGTGATGGGCCTTGCCGGCTTCTCGAAATAGGGCCTCAATTTTATATAGCAAATCCTCTTCATTCATATGATTATGCCTCCGAATAGCGTAAGCTCCTAGTTTTAGGGGTTTATCCCTCCGATGGTATTAAGTCCTTAATAATACTCGAACATTGGAAAATCGTCACAGATCAATCGGTCCATTCTGTTTCATAAAAAAGCGAACTAAATCACTCGATGATTACGAATTCATAGTTTATTCAAAAGAGATTATCTGATAATCATAAGGGTCTTTGGAGCATGTTCAAAGGGTAGGCGAATTCACTTAGCGATTAACTGTGTTTAGGCTTTTCATTCATCTACAGGGGCATAAGAGTATGAATCATTTGCGTTTCTTTTCCTTTAAATCCAGAATGCCAGTTAATAAGCATATGCGTAGATATTCAATCTGCATGCTTTGAATGTTCAATAATCATCGTGTAATTTAGGTTTACATTATTTTGCAATTGCGAAGAACAACCTTGACAATTCGTTAAGAGTTGTTATATTAGATTCAAAATAAATTGTTCAGGAGGTCGTAAATGGTAGAGAAAAAGGAAACACAAAGACCGAAGGACGTTACGAATCCGGTAAAAGAGCTTACAGGTCTCGTGAAAGAAAGTTACCTGAATGGCTTTGAATTTTCCGTATCCCTCTGGGAAGAAAATGTCAAGTCTTTGAATACCCAGGTTGATTATCTGATCAATGCCGAAAAGGATTACGTAAAATCCTTGAAGGAATTCTATTCAAACCTGCCAAAGGAAGTTAATCCTTTTGGAAATGGGAATTCCAAGGCTTTAGATGAAGGAGTTGACCGTATCGTAGCTTTTCAGAAGGAATATATAAATGCTGTAAGAAACATGTCCGATAAGCTTACAAGGGAAACACGTGATCTTACACATAAGAATGTTGAGAAGGCATTTTCGTTATTCGACGATTATTTAAACTCATTCAGAGTATAATCAGGATTCGGGAAATACCTTTAGGGATAAAAAGTGGCGTCTGCATCTCGCAGGCGAGTTATTTTGAGGTAAATCTTACAAAGATGCCAAAGTAGCCGAATGGATGTCGGCGCTACTGCCGTCCGGAAATTATATAACTCTAATTGATTGGTATAATTGTAAACCCTTAGAGATTGATATTCAATCTTTTTAAGATAGATAGCATGGTGAAATACAATAAAACCATGATCGCGCATGAGATTACGAGGCTTAAGTAGAAGTTAACTTTGGATTTCAGTAGAAGCGGCAGTACTAAGAAGAGCGGCAAGGAAGGGATTACCAGCCAAAAAATACCGATAGAGAGTTCGGATACCTTTTCCACACTTTTTGTATCGATATAAAGCCATATAAAGGCAAGTATGGAAACTATGGGAAGAGAAGCCAATATCGCTCCGATTAGCGAACTTCTTTTGGAGATCTCTGATATCAATACAACCAATGTTGCCGTAATGAAAACCTTAACGATGTAATAGGCCATTTAGTTAGTAGTTATTGTAACATCTAATAACCTAAAACAAGTAGGTGTTTGCAAATGGATTGTTACATTCAACAAATCCGGTGAGACATCATAAGCCGGTTTGTGCAATAAAACATTTGGTTGACTATCTAACGCTTAACTTTGGCTTGGAATCCCAGAGCCACCGCCGGACCAACTGGGCCGGCACGAACAATCAGTATATGGCCATTCCTCGAGGTACTCATTTTTATTCCCACTACAAAATCTACCAGCCAGCTACATTTTTATAGGCAATGACTTTAGCAGGTCTGATTCTAACCAACAGTTCGCCCGGTACGGCATTTCGCTTACCAAAGGCCTCGGCTTGATCGTCACCCATGTATCTCCCGCCAATACGGGTAGCCCAGTGCAACATTTCCTTCAGGTCGTCCGAAAAGCTAGCTGTTCCCTCAATTTGAACAAAGGCGTATGGCGGGGTTTGATCGTCCACTGTTAGACAAACCCTTGGATCACGCCTCATATTCTTTGCTTTAACTGAATCTCCACCAGTCGTAAAAACTATATTCCCATTATCGAGATCAAACCAGATGGGAACTACATGCGGACTTCCATCCTTTTTCACAGTAGCGATTTTGCCTGTCTTCGTCCCTTGGATCAAAAATCTTTTATACTCAGCCTTCGTCATCTCTTTCATTTCACGATCTCCTTCCTAGGAATTGTTTGATAGTAAAACCCGTCTTGATAATCTAAATTATGAATACATCAATTATTTATATACCATATGAGACTTACATATCGGGATTAAGCTATAAATAAAACGCTCGTGTGTTTTGTACATGGACTTGATTTCAGCCGGATAAACCCGGAAATATCTCTTCCTTCATTCTACGGTCATTTCTCGCATATTATTGATAGCTTCCTTAAGCAATCAGTAATAAATACTATTCAGACATTCCGTCATTAATTAGTATCAAAATTAATGTTAAGACCGAATTATATGGATTTAGAATCTTGGTAATATATCATGCAAGACGGTTCAATTTTCTAATATTAGCTGTTTCGAGGAAGAATTTTGGACACTTCGATCACGTGTCTGGCCTTACGAGTGGTTTGCTGTGAACCTGTACCCGATGAATATTAAGGAGGAAATTTAACATCCCCGGGGAGGGGCTGAAAAGGTAAATACACTTAAGTTGACGGTAAGAGAATTAGCCTTTCCGTCAATCTTAAGTGGTTAGTTACGCGCAGCCCTGTTTGATATTTTTAAATCGATTGTAAGCAGATGATTAGTATCTCCGGCTACCTCCTCTGCCTCCTCCTCCTCCCCCCTTGCCAAAGCCTCCTCTGCCTCCTCCTCCCTTGCCAAAGCCTCCTCTTCCTCCTCGGTCACCAACACGTTTTTCTGTGCGTGGGCGGGCTTCATTCACATTAATTGCCCTTCCTTTCAGCTCTTTCCCATTTAGAGCACTGATAGCAGCTTGGGCCTCCTCCAGAGATGGCATCTCCACGAATCCAAATCCCTTTGATTCCCCAGTATACTTATCTTTTATGATGGAGGCGGACACGACCTGCCCAAATTCTTCGAAAGCCGACCGTAAGTCTTCTTCGCTGACCTCATATGATAAATTTCCCACATAAATATTCATTCTTATCTCCTTGTACAACAGTATCTAAGTTTACAATTTGCATAACTATTATATGCGATTTTATCTATAACTACTAGTTCCAACTGAAAATAGTATTAGTGACTCAACTTCAAAGATTTTTTGCTTGTCAACAGAGCTCTCATAACATACACTTAATAACACGATCATTTGGAAATAAGATGTATAATCTGTATAATTATTGGCCTTATTATTCTAAGGTATAAAAATGATATAAGACAAGTGAGGAGAACTGGTGATGACTATCGTTCGCAAATCAAATGATCGATCCTTCAAGGTCATCAGCGGGTATGCAGAGTTAGAGATTCGAGACAATCTCGAGAATTCCTACCCTGATGTATACACCCCTGAGGTTATGACCGCTTTGGCATCGTTGGCTAGATTTAATGAGGACCAAAAAATGGTCATGGCAAAAAGAATCGAAAGAAGGGCAGAACGAGCTCGGAATAGACAGAGAATTAGGTTTATGGATTCGAATGACTATATTCCTCGGACCAACATAAAGGTGCAAGAGGCAAGAGACGGGAAGTTCGTTGGTCCAGAAATTCCAAAAGATTTGCAGCGACAGTGGATTCAGGGGACGGGGCCGGCTGCGAAGCCGAACTCGCCGATTGAAAAAAGCATAAGGAATGTTGCCTATGGACTGCTTTCAGGTGCGGATGGCTGGATGTTTGATGGGGAAGACGCCGTTGGTCAAATTAAGACAATGTCGTTAGACAATCAAAGAAATTTAAAATTGGCAATACAAAAAGAGCCAATCTTTTTGCGAGTGGTTGAGCAGGTTGCAAGGGAGATGAACGAATGGTCATCAGGGTTTTTCGGCAAAAAGATCATAAAAGATTGGAAGACTCAATTAGATTTTACAACAAAGATATTCCGCTGTCGGGGATTACACCTAGACGATAGACATATCCGTGATGAAAATGGTGTGGCTCTTTCGGCTTCAATTGTCGATATGACACTGTATGTTGTGAACAACTATAAGAATTTAATGAAGGCGGGTTCCTCCATAGTATTGTATCTGCCTAAGATCCAGACGGCTGAGGAGGCGGCGTTTTGGAATGAAATTATATCAGCCCTTGAAGAACATCTTGACCTCCCGGTTGGCACAATCAAGGTCTATGTTCTTGTTGAACAACTTGAGGCAACATTTCAGCTGATGGAAATTAGGGCGGCCCTTGGCAGACATTTTGTCGGATTTAATACAGGAAGATGGGATTACATTAATAGCGTCGCCGATGCTATGACCTGGGATAAAGATTTTATCAATCCCAACATCGAATCCATTACAATGACTTATGGTTACATGAGAAATTACGAAGATAGGGTCCGTAGGGCTGTAAACACGCCCGATATTAACGGAAATTTTGCGCTTTGGCAAGGTGGAATGGAACCCAACATTCCTGTAGGTTCGGAAGAAGGCGTTGCAAGCGGTATGAAGAAAGCCGTCGAGGGTGCTATGCGTGAGCAGAAAGAGGGTGCAAGTGGCAAGTGGGTAGCACATTGGAGGATGGTTCACATTATTCGACCGGTTTGGGAAAAGGTGGGAGAGGACAACCAGCTCGGTAGAGCTTTTCCCCCTCTAACCTATACTCAGGAGGACGCTGATGGTCTAACGCTTCTCGAGCCGGCTCCCAGAACGATTAGGGGAGCTCGAAATCTTTTAAGCGTTGGTTTGCAATATGGAAATGCCTTTGGTCAGGGATTTCAGGCAGCGGCGCTAAAGCCAGCCGACTTTTTCAATAATGATGACATCTTGTACCTGATGGAAGATATGGCCACAGGAGAAATTCGTCTCAGCATATTGTGGGAATGGGTTCACAAGGGTGCGAAACTAACCGAAGATGACCCGGAAACGGGGTCAAAAGCGGGAGACGTTTTTACTGCCGACATATTTCGAAGGTTACTGGCTGAAGAATACGAAAAACTTCTACATGCAAAAGATAAAGATGTTCACGACGATTCAAAAGGAACAACCTTACCAATTGCCAGAGAGATTGTTGAAACCTACGTTTTAGATGATGTCAAAGCACCCTGGTATATTGACCTTTTGAATATCAATCTGAATAATCATGACTTATATGAAGCTGAAAGGAGAATCAGACAGTACATGGATACATTTAAAGAGGATGGCACAAGGATTACTGAGAATCTAGATTTTATCCCTAGCAGGAAAACTGAGTCCATTTCCGAAGACGAAATGGAATCATTTGAAAAAGAGGTTCTCGAAACAAAAAAATGGGTTAGCAGTCATCGATTCAAGGGCATAACTCGTCTTTATTCTGCCCGCCAGGTGGTGCAACAGCGCGGAACGATTGAGACTGACTACCCTATTGCACGAAAAGCATCAGAAGAATTCTATAATCTTTTGAGGGAATTGTTCTCAAAGGGAGAGCAGATTACAACATTTGGTCCATATTCTCCTGGCCAAGCAGTGATGCTGAAGCGGGCAGGTATAAAGGGGATTTATCTGGGGGGTTGGGCAACTTCCGCTAAAGGGTCGACAACTGAGGATCCAGGTCCCGATTTAGCAAGTTACCCACTCAGTCAGGTACCGGATGAAGCAGCTACTCTTGTTCGAGCCCTTCTTTCTGCAGACAAGAACCAGAAATTCATGAGATCCCGAATGACAGACAAGGAACGAATGGCTACTCCAAAGTATGATTACAGGCCTTTTATCATAGCAGATGCTGATACAGGACATGGTGGCGATGCCCATGTCAGAAACCTGATCAGGAGATTTGTGGAAGCCGGTGTCTCAGGTTACCACATCGAAGATCAAAAGCCGGGCACAAAGAAATGCGGGCATCAGGGCGGTAAGGTGCTGGTATCCGTCGATGAACAGATCAAAAGGCTGAATGCGGCGCGCTTCCAACTTGACGTTATGAAAGTACCCGGAATCATCGTTGCTCGAACCGACGCGGAAGGAGCCGCATTACTAGACGGAAGAGGAGATGAGAGGGACCATCCCTTTATTTTGGGCGCTACAAAAACAAATCTTCCTGGTTATAAGAATTGTTATCTTGCAATTTTGAAGACGTTTAATGAGAAGGGCATAAAGGATGTCAATGGTCACCTGCTGTACAGAATATCCGATTTCGAGTATGAAGAGGCTTACGAGTGGTTCAAGCAAGTAGGATTAATCTCATATATAGATGAAAACATACAAGCTTTAAAGGATGGCAGGGAAAGGAGTATCACCAGGCCACTCGATAACGTCGCGACCAAGTTCGTCGAAACATGGGAAATCGAATCAGGGCTTAAGACCTTTGGGGTAGCGGTAGCAGATTTGATGGATTTTCAGATCGAAGAAGGAAGGGAGCTCGATATGACAATCGACGAATGGCTAGAATTTGCTAAGAAGGTGTCATTGCATGAAGCGAATGAAAAAGCCAAGTCGATGGGCATAGACCCTTCGTGGGATTGTGAATTGTCTAGAACGCCCGAGGGTTATTATCAGATTCAGGGCGGAATCGAATATGCAATAGCAAAATCGATTGCCGTAGCCCCCTTTGCCGATATCCTCTGGATGGAGACAAAAACGGCGGATCTGGCTGATGCGAAAGAATTTGCTGATGCGATCCACAGGGTATATCCGGATAAGATGTTGGCCTACAATTTGTCACCTTCTTTTAACTGGGACACAACGGGGATGAGCGATGAAGAAATGGCGAACTTCCCCAAAGAGTTGGGAAAGCTCGGGTTCGTCTTTAACTTTATCACATATGGAGGTCATCAAATAGACGGACTGGCCGCTGAAGATTTTTCCAGGGCTCTGCAGGAAGATGGGATGCTTGCGCTGGCCCGATTACAGAGAAAGTTCAGGTTGCTCGATTCACCCTATAAAACGCCTCAAACCTACGTTGGTGGGCCCCGTGCTGATGGTGCCCTTATGGCTACTTCCGGGCGTACGGCAACGACCAAGGCTATGGGAAAGGGATCCACGCAGTATCAGCATTTGGTCCAGACGGAGGTTCCACCGAAACTTCTGGAAGGTTGGCTTGAGCATTGGGCGGAATACTACAAAATTGGAGGGCCATTGCGCGTTGAACTGCGGCCACATAGGGCGGGATCGGATTTGTTGGAATTGAGTATTTTGGATGGGTCGAGAAATAAAGTAGCTAATGCTGTGTATGCATCCATACAAGATCTCAGGGGGAAAAATATTCTTTCTGTTAGAGATCAAAATACATTTAGCGAGGATTTTCGTAAGAAACGTTTAATGACATTAATCCATTTGTTTTTGATTCACCGTTATAAAAGTGATTCGGTACATTATGTTAACCCCACCGACGATAATCAGAAGCAAACGAAGGGTATGAAAGCTTTGGGCATATATGACGAGGTCAACACTGAAATTGGCGATATTATTGTAGCCGGGGTCAATAGTGACCGTGTAAAGGAGCTGCTTAATCCCGACCTGGTCGAGCTGAATAGGCTTATTACAAAGGCAAAAAGATCAAAAGCAGGCAAACCGAAAATAAAGAAGAATTGAGAATCGAGTGGGTGTGATCGATGCATCGTGCAGCAGTCTGGTGTCTAATGGGTGAGCCATAAGAATGAGAATAGAAGTTGTTTTATGAGTAAAAGATAGATTTTTGTTCAAACTCTGTAAGTGCTCGGAATTGCAATTAGCCGCTGATTTCCCACATCCATTACTTTCCCCGTGAGCTTGCAAGGTGAGCTTGTGTCAACTACTAAATTTGCTATATCTTGTGAACGTATTTTTTTGTCCCGTTATTTGGTTCATTCCTTCTATTCCTGCAAAGGGGGCTTATATCTTAATTGGACTATTCGATATCACTTAATAATATTTCTAGCGACTCATCAAATGTCATAACTTTAATGACTTAACTAGAGTAAATATTTTTTAGAAATAGATTATTAACTAAATGTCAGAAAGTATATTCTTAAAGTTTGTAAAATAGCTGAGTGGTCTCTAAAGGTAAGAATTTTTACAGATTGATGCTAAACTATTGAAATGTAACCATCTATTCATTCATTATTTTCACTTGATTATTTAGTTTTATATTTTTTAAAACCATGAATTCATTTCATTGGGTGAGGTTATAGGAGTAAGATGTTCTGGAAAATATTATTAGTTTTGTCACTTGTTGCTGCAAATGGATTTTTTGTTGCTGCCGAATTCGCGCTCGTAAAGCTTAGAATACAGGAAATAAAAATCCTAGCGCGGAAGGGAAGTAAGACTGCGAAATTAGTTGAGTCGATTGTTAGAGATTTGGATGCCTACCTATCGGCTTGTCAGCTCGGAATTACCCTTGCCAGTCTAGGTCTTGGGTGGGTTGGCGAACCGGTGGTAGCGAAAATGATTGAACCAGTTTTTAACACGCTAGGTATCCCTGAGGAAAATGTACATTTTGTAGCATTGCCTATAGCTTTTATCATAATTACTCTGCTGCACATTACTGCCGGTGAGCAGGTACCTAAGATATTAGCCATAAAGAAGCATAGACCCACTGCCTATGTCATCTCAATGCCCTTGGTCATTTTTTATAAGACTTTCAAGCCTTTCATTTGGATTCTGAACACAATAAGTAACTTAATGCTAAGGGTTATTGGTATTCAAATCACGCCTGAGCATGGCGAAGTCCATACGGAGGATGAGGTAAGGGCTATCCTTCTTGAATCGGCTGCGGTGGGCCACCTCACTCCAGGCGAACGCCTGATCATGGAAAATGTGCTGGATTTGGAAAATAAGATCGCTCGTCGATATATGCTGCCCAGGAACCAGATAGTGTATTTGGATAAGAATGACACTATGGAGGAAAAGCTACGTATAGCATCAGAATCCGGGCATACGCGCCTGCCACTTTGCGATGGTGATCTTGATCATATAATTGGAATTGTACATGTTAAGGATATTTTTCAGGCTCTTGCGGGGGGAGAAGAGCTTAAGGCTCTTGTCGATGTTGCACGCAAACCTACCTTCCTTCCCGAAACCGTTACCCTGGATGCGTTACTTCGCGAGTTTCAAAAAAAGCACACCGCTTTGGCCATACTTGTCGATGAATATGGAGTTGTATCCGGAATGATTACTCTTGAAAACGTGCTTGAAGAGCTGGTCGGACCTATACAGGATGAGTTTGATACGGAAGCACCATCGATAATAAAGGTAGGGGCCGACAGTTTTGAGGTTGATGCTGCTTGCACGGTTGACGAAATTGAAAAAAAACTGGAAATTGAACTATCTGATTCGAACGCCGATACGATTGGAGGCGTGTTGATTCAAGAGTTGGGTCATATACCCACAGTCAATGAGAATGCTATACTGGGGGGGCATGAGGTTACCGTGCTGGAGGCTGATCCGACAAGGGTACGCAGGGTCCGGATTAAAAGGTTGAATCCCGAAGAGATCGCAGAAATCTCGGATGAACAGAAGCCTGCTTAGCATCAATAATTTTTAAAAAATAGACACTCTTTCTATTATGGAATAAATCACCCCTGGGGGTAACGAGATACATATAGGCCCAAATCTCATTTGAACGGCATCAATACTTGCATTCCCAAACTATCACCCCGTCGGCTACTTCAGAAGCGTTATCCGGAGTTTCTGCATGTATAGCGTCCATTATTTGATTAACGTACTCCGATGACTCAGACTCTGCCGTGTCTACGAGCTTTTCACTCCTTATATGACATCTTTTCTTTTCCCAATATTGAAGCATGGAAGCAACCTTAATCCCGCGATCGACTAATCGCTCCCCTAAACTTTCCCCCGCCAGGGGATTAGAATGCCATTTAACCTCTTTCATCGCATGAAAATTGCCGACCAATACCAGAATGGGTGTACCGTCCATCACCTCTAAAATTTGCTTTTCCATCCATTCGTCACGGCTCACCGGGACCGTCTCAGGTTTGTCAATAGCCCGGACTTTGAGGCATTTCCCCTCCCAGATCTGGTTTCGAAAAGAGGCTAACATCTTACGGTAACCCGGATGGTCAATGAAGCGGCTTAATGGGATTGGCGAAATGGAGAATCTCTCTGGAATCCATTTGCGCTTGAGGGCCCTATCTAAAATCGGCTGCTGGTGTGAGGGGATTTCTAAACCCACTATGAGACAATTTCCACCTTGAAGATATTCCGTTACGGTGTTGGTTACGAACTTTGTTGACTCGGGGCGTCTATGTGTTTCTCCGACAATTATCACATCCTTGTCTCTGAGGAGCTCGGGTATAGAGAATGAGAGTGTGCCTGTGGGAAAGCCGAGGATCAGTAGTGTAGGCACTAATATGGTTCGAATTAGCATATTCGTCTTACATTATATTTATACCATCCAGAGAGCTTGAATAAAATGGAGACTGGAGAATTCGAAAAAAGCCAGGGTAAGCCCTAAACCTTGTGCGATTGTAATTTCAAAATATCTTGATTTCATCGGATTATTTCTCTAATAATCCTTTGCACCAACAGAAAAATATATAACCGTGCACTAGAGAAATTAGGGCGGGTTAGACTTAACTTAAAAGTATCTAATGTGAAAATTTTATTCACTGAAGCTCCTATATCAAAATTCTTCAAGGTTTGATCGGTAGTTTGTTGGGTTAAGTCTCTCGATAGGAATCCGTGATATCAATGATCTTCCGGTAAAGGTTAAGGACTGACCGTGAAACTTTATACGATATACGATCCTCTAATGTGAAAGAATGTTGACCGTGATCGTGCCGCCACTTTCCTGTGTCAATTGGCATTCGGGGTCGGGCGTTCCATTGACTTCGGGGTGGCAACCAACGTTGCTATTGCAGTCCAGTCCGGGTCCAGGACACGGGCAATTCGCCCGGGTAACACAGGTGGTACAGCCTACCGGGAAAACGCCCAAATTGTTTTCGTTATCCGTCAACCCGCCCGATGTCACCGGCCCTAGCGTCGTGGGGCCCTTGCTCATCGTTATGCTGATGGGTACGGTGAAGCCGTTTACGACGGTTATGTCGGCACAGTCGCAAGGTGGTGTATTGCAGCCCGGCGTGGTGGAACATGCGCTCCCATAGACAGCCACTTCAGCCCCGGTAGGTCCATTGAAAGGAGTAGATCCGCAAGATGGCGCACCGCCAATGCCGAAGACGAATGAGCTTAAACAGCCGACCTCTAAAGGGACCATGCATATTGTGGGGTCGGCTGCGCTACCGGCGGCAATAGTGAAATGGCAGTTTAGCTGGCCAGTCTGATCGCATGCAATATCTCCTGTAGTGCACATAATGGCGTTAGGTTCTGCCCACATTTCAGCAGTCGTACAATTTCCACTGCCAAAGTTGACAAAGACTGTCGTCTCAGGCCCCTGATTAGCTATCTCTAATGTTGTGACAGGAGAGCCACCACCAAACCCGTCGTCGACTTCATCGCCGTTCCCCCCTCCACCGTCATCATGGCATCCGCCGACGGTTCCTAAAGCAATAAGGATTAATAAAACAAATACCCCAAGAAATGAAGTCCAATTACTTTTAATCATGGTTAACCTCCCTGATTCGGATTGTGTTTTATGGTGCAGGATACACTATGCAGGATGTATGATGCAAGATGTATGATTCATCATGCACGATACAAGATGCAGGATGGACGATGGAGAATGTAACGATCTACCTCTGGGGGTTAAAAAAGAGTTTATTCAGATTTCAGTCGCAATCCTTTTGGTACGAAAACCAATTCAGATAAATCAAATAACCCTTGCACAAGAAGTGCTAAAACGGCGGCTGGGATGGCGCCTTCGAGGATAAGAGGAATATTATCAAGACGGATTCCTGTGAGGATTGGTTGGCCATATCCGCCCGCGCCTATTAAAGCACCAAGCGTGGCGGTCCCAACATTTATCACTGCAGAGGTTTTGATTCCACCTATTATGGACCTAGATGCCATTGGCAATTCCACAAGTCTGAGCCTGGCAAAATACGATAAACCCAGGGCCTCGGCCGATTCCCGGATATTGGATGGGATATCATGCAGGCCTGTATAGGTGTTACGGACGATAGGGAGCAGGCTGTAGAGAAATAGTGCAACAATCGCTGGTGTAGCACCTATTCCCAGAAGAGGAATCATAAAAACAAGCAATGCGAGGGATGGAATAGTCTGAATTATCCCAACAATGCCCAGGATCGCTTGCCCTAGCCTCTCGTTTTGGTGAGCCAAAATTCCTAGCGGTATTGATATCAGAATTGCGGCCGAAAGGGAAACCGCGACGAGAAAAAGATGCTGGAGCGTGTTATGCCAAAGCCGTATGAAAAATGAGTCGTTTATTGGATGTGTATTTATGTGTAAATCCTTCTTCAAAAACTTCGCCGCTACATCAGGCTCAGGCTCTCCATCTATCTTTACCAGTGCATTCATTTTAATCATATCTTCTTCAGAGATTTTACCCTGGAGCTTCGATATCATTTTGAGCGCCTCCGGGGTTTGTTCCTCCAGTTCAGAGCGGTAAAGTAGGACTGCGTTGTAGTTGGTGAAGTGGTTAAGATCGTCCTTTAATCGTCTCAAATTATAGTATTCGATCTCGGCATCAGTCGAATACAGGTCAACTACATCGATATCACCGCTTTCGACTCCCCGGTATGCAAGGTCGTGGTCCAATCCCGTAACATTCCTCTGCGGCAAGTGATACACAGTTTTTAGACTTTGCCAGCCATCACGGCGATTCGTAAATTCATTTGTGAAACCAAATTTCAGGTTGGGGTACCTGCGCAGGTCCGATATCGTTTTGATGCCCAGTTTTTCAGCAACCTCCTCCTTCATTCCGAGGGCATAGGTGTTATTGAATCCCAACGGTTCGCTTACGAGGATGCCTTTTTCAGACAGAGCATTTCTTAATTCTTCCTCGTCGGAAATATCCTCTTTGGATAGTATCTCCTCAATGATAGTTCCCGTGTATTCCGGATAAATATCAATATCCCCTCTTAGAAGGGCGTTCCAAAGCACCCTGGTTCCTCCGAGTTCCTCTCTATATTGAACATCAATGCCGGCATTCCGAGCCAGTTGAGATACCAATTCTCCCAGTATCACGGATTCTGTGAACTTTTTGGAGCCCACCTTTATCTGGGTGGTGGAATTCACTGTGGTATAAGAGATTAAATTGACGGAAATAAATACGATTAGATTCAACCCCCACCTTAATCCTCCCCCTTTGAGGGGGAGGAGATATTTTAGGAAGATGAGTCCTCGTGTTGTATAAGTACAGAAGCGGAAAAAGTAGCGGAATACTTTAGGATTCCAAAGGAGGTTTGTGAAAGCAGAGCTTGGCTTGCCTATCAATGTTACTTGAAGCGACAAAAAGTTAATAAATTCGCCTGAAATGAGGGAGTCATACATCTTGTCAAATTTTAATTAATTTAGTAAATTGATCTATAATCTTGTTCCCCCAGTAAGACTGGGGGTCTACCCAACTATTGTAACTACATAAGAACGCCAATCATCAATCACCAAATTCCAAATTGCAAACAAACTTCAAGCACCAAATAACAGAGCTTTGGAATCTGGAGATTGGAGATTGTTTGGAATTTGAGATTTGTCATTTGGAACTTGTATCTTCATTTATGGATTCAAATGGACTTCTTTGCGCTTTAATAAATTCAGTTACAAAAGCCTCAGATGGATTATTTACCAAGTCACCTATTGTTCCCTCTTGGATGATCATCCCATCCCTAAGTAGGACAATCTTGTGTCCAAAAAATCCAGCTTCACCGATATCATGCGTGACCATTACCACAGTCTTGCCCAATATCTTAAATATTTCCTTTAAATCGTTTTGAAGCTCAAAACGTATTAACGGATCCAGGGCTCCAAGGGGTTCATCAAGCAAGAGTATCGCGGGATCCAACATAAGGGCCCTCATTAGGCTCACACGCTGCCTCTGTCCACCTGAGATTTGTGGGGGATACCTATCCAATGCACTAACGGGGTATTTCGTTAATTCACAAAGTTCGTTTATTCGACCCTCGATCTGTGTTTTCTCATAACCTAAGTAAGTGCCCAGCAGTGAAACGTTTTCTCGTGCATTAAGATGCGGAAAAAGGCCCCCATCCTGAATTACATATCCCATCTTATGTCTAATTGAATATAAATTCTGGGGGCCGAGCATTTCTCCTTGTACATATACATTTCCATTATCCGGTTTTATGAGTCCTGTTATCAGCCTCAGAAGGGTGGATTTACCACAACCGCTTGGACCAATAATGACAGTCGTGCTTTGAGGGTGGATTTCTAAAGTAGTAGTATGAAGTGCCTTGGTTTTGCCAAATGTTTTTGAAATCTTATGAAGCTTAATCATTGAGTCGACAGATTTTTCAGAAGGATTTTTGATGTCTGTATCTATGGGTGATATTTAGTCGATTCTGGCAAATTTCAATCCTTTTCCTGTAAAATGTTTGATCATCTTTTGCGATTGAATGTTTCATGGCACTCTTGTAATTCTCAAGTGCCTCTTTGTATTTGTTTAACTGTAAATATAGATTGCCCAGTGTTGAGTAGAGTCTATGATTTGATTCAAGTTGCTTAGATCCGCGAATTCTTTTTATTTCATTTATGCCTTTCCTCGCCCCATAGATGTTACAAAAAACCATGGCTCTCTCAAGGTTAACTTCAGGATCATCATTTAGCTTCAGGTAATTTTCATAGAGTGAAAGGATTTTCCCCCAGTCGGTTTTCTCGTAACTAACCGCGATTGCATGACAAGCTGAAATTCCGGCCCTCAGGTGATATTCAGAAACATTATTACTGTTGGTGGCTATGTCGAGATGATGTAGCCCTTTATTTATCATTTTTCTATCCCAAAGTGAACGATCTTGTTCTCGCAGATCCAGGAGCCTTCCTTCCTCATCAAATCTCCCCGGCAACTTTAGGGCTTCAAATAGCATAAATGAAAGAAGCGCGTGTGTCTCTGGTCTGTTGGTTTGTTTATGATTGGTTAGAAGGGTTGCTAATTTGATTGATTCGTGGCATAACTCGATCTTGTTCTGACTTTTGCCTCCATAATAGTCGTATCCTTGCTTGAATATGTTATTTAGAGTTGAAAGTACTGATTCAAGTCTTTGACATTTTTCAGATATGTCTGGGAGTGCATAATCAATCTTAAGCTTCTTAACCCTCTGTCTACCTTCCTCTAATCTTCTTGCAATAGTCGATTCGTTCGCGAAGAGAACAGTTGCAATTTCCAGATTATTGAGACCACTCAAAAATTTAAGTGTAAGCGCAACCTGTGACTCCCTGGGGATCCATGGATGGCAGCAGACAAATAACATTCTAAGCTGATTATCTATGAGCAGTTCATCGTTAAGCTTGATAAGCGCCTTGAACTCCTCTCCGCTTATCTGGTTCATATTGAGACCGTGATCGTACAGTTTGTTTTCACGCCTGAGTATTTCACTGCCTCTAATCTTTGCTATATTCCATAGCCAGTGTTTAAGGTTTCTTGGAATACCCTTGGATTGAGAATTAGACCGTGCCTTGGCATAGGCCTCGTCGATGATCTTTTCTGCCAGCTCCATGTATTCAATGCCAAATAGTCTCGTAAACGTGGATAAAATTTTCCCGTACTCATCACGAATGAGGTCATTTAAATCTTTTCTATTCGTTTGGATAGGCATTGCTTTTGATCAGTAAATACTATAGGAACAATTCCCATTCGACAACATCAGGTTAAACTTGGCTTGACTTTAGAAGGTGGGGGTTGCTCCCAAAGAATTCCAGGATAAAAGTTTTGTTGATATTTACTCTTTCTTGAACATCCCTGTCATCCGTGGCTTGAAGGTTTAGCGGATTAATAGATGGTTAACGAGCGATTAGATATTGTATGCTGAACTTTTCATCTTGGTCTGTCCAGACCTTAACTAATTCAAAACTATTGCTGACCAGATTTTCGAATTCTTCGTTTGTGTATTTATAAGAATATTCTGTCAATATAGTTTCGTCTTTTTTCAATTTTATCGGCGTTCCGTTCACATTTACTCGTTGATGCTCCAGGCTTACCAAGTGCATTTCTATTCTACCTTCGTCATCATTATAAAAAGCATGGTGTTTCCACTGGCTCGTATCAAAGTCTGCTCCAAGCTCTCTATTGAGTCTTTCAAGAATATTCAGGTTGAATGCCGCGGTAACCCCATACGTATCATTATAAGCAGCCTCTAAGGTATCTTTATCCTTTTTGAGATCGATTCCGATAAGCAGCGCGCTCCCCCTTCCGGATCTTTTGGCAATGCGACTTATAAAACGTGCCGCATATCTCGGTGTGAAATTTCCAATCGTCGAGCCCGGGTAGTATACAACCTTTTTGGAGTAACCAAATGTAATATCTGGGAAATCGAATGGATGTGTGTAATCGGCATAGACAGGAATAACCTTAATACTTGGGTAGTCCGTGGCGAGTGAATCTGAAGCTTTAATCAAATGCTCGGAAGAAATATCTATAGGTATGTAACCAACGGGGTCGGTTAGATGGTCTAGGAGCAATCGAACCTTCGTGCTGCTGCCACTGCCCAACTCTATCAGTAAACACTTCTCGCCAATCAATTCCGCAATTTCGTCAATATAACGATTCATAATCCACATCTCAGTCCTAGTCAGATAATACTCGTCGAGGTTACAAATCTGATCAAACAGTTCGGAGCCTCTTTGATCGTAGAAGAGCTTGCAGGGGAGTCTTTTCTGGGATAGACCCAGACCTTCGATGACTTCGGCTAAAAGATCTTTTTCTTGCGGATCAATTTTATTTAATTCATGAAGGTTATTTTGCATCTTTTGCAAGCCGGATTCCCATGAATTGCCATCTTGCGTTTGGTGGGAAGAAATTTCTGTATGTTTTTCTAATATGCGACCTGGAGGTAGCACAAGAACCGCCGCGAAGTACGATCTGATTGCACATGAATTTCCCGTTGTATTCACCTAGTGCCCCGGGCAGTGTGGTGTAACCTGGGTAGGGCCCGTATGGACTTCGTGTCCATTCCCATACGTCTCCGAACATCTGTTCAGGCTCTCGATTATTTGTTTCTACCGATATTACCATAGGATGATAATTCTCATTTTCTACAAAATTTCCGTCTATTGACAGATTAGATGCAGCAATTTCCCATTCCGCCTCAGTAGGGAGCCGTGCGCCGGCCCAGCGGGCATATGCATCAGCCTCGTAATAACTCACATGACATACTGGTTCGTCTAGCGCAGTTTTCCGCATACCCGAAAGTGTAAAATACTGCCAACTGCCGTTTTTTTTCTCCCAATATAATGGGGCATTCCAGTCATTTACCTCAACTGTGCTCCATCCGTCTGAAAGCCAAATCTCAGGTCTTTTATAACCCCCATCCTCCATGAACTCGAGATATTCTCGATTGGTAACAAGCCTAGAGGCAAGTTTAAATGCATTAGCATATTCCTTATGCATCGGTGTTTCATTATCGAATGAAAAACCTCCCCCATCGTGACCAATTCCGTATACGCCCTCTGGATATTCTATCCAATAAAGGTCAGGTAGTAGTCGATCCGAAGGTTTCTTCTCATTACCCGTGTAAGCAGGTCGAAGCGGATTTTCAGAAAATACATGTTTGATATCGGTCAGCATTAATTCCTGGTGTTGCTGTTCATGATGAAGACCTATTTCAATAACCGGAGCGATCTCTCTCAGTCGCTCTTCATTGGCAATTTCAAGAAATTCCAAAATTTTCTGATCGACGTGGCGTCTGTATCTGAAAACCTCCGTAACTGTGGGCCTAGATATAAGCCCTCGCTTTGGACGACAATGCCGTTCACCGACCTGAACATAATATGAGTTGAAAAGAAAATTAAACTGTGGATGAGGTGATCTGTAATCGGGGTTTACTTCGGATAGAACAAATGTCTCAAAAAACCAGCTCGTATGAGCTAGATGCCACTTGGTTGGACTAACGTCCGGCATTGACTGGATAACATAATCTTCGGTTTCAAGAGGTCTAGTTAGTTCTTCAGAAAATTGCCTGACTCTTCTGTAGCTGTTTGAAAGTGTAGTATTGAATGATTCATTCTGGTCTGCTCTTTCAAGCTTCCTATTATTTACCATTTTTATGATACCTTAGAGTCAAGTTCTTTTTACTAGAATGAATAAGGCGATTAAAACCAAATGCTCTAGCGACAAATTCCCCTCCTTTGCCGATAGAGAATTTACCCTCATACATTATAGTCAAATAGAGATATTTTTTCAAAACCGATCTCAATTCATCTGAATTTTGGCATTATCTTCAAATATCATTTGTTCTATCCTCAAGTGCGTATAAAATAATAGGTTATTCTCAAGGGAGTTGCGTTTGAATAAGCTCTACCGAAACGGGAGGCGAGCGGCCATTGTTTATGGACTCAGGACCCCGTTTATAAAAGCCGGAACGCTGATAGAAAATCTATCTTCTTTAGATTTAGGTAAAAAGGTTACAATCGAACTCTTAAACCGCTCTGAAATTGATCCCGAAAGCATAGAAGAGGTAATTTTTGGTACGGCAATACCATTCATAAAAACATTGAATGTTTCCAGAGAGATAGCACTTGGTGCCGGTATTCCAATCGATGTTCCAGCTTATACCCTATCAAGCGCGTGCTTATCATCATTCCGAGCCATTACAAACGCCGCCGAGGGTATAATGTTGGGGAATTATGACGTCGTTTTAGCGGGAGGAACAGAATCGATATCCAGCATGCCGATTTTGTATAATAAGAGATTTAGAAAAATATTCAAAGAATACACGAGTAGCCACAATCCGGTAAGAAAACTCCAGCAATTAATTAAGCTTCGATTTCAAGATATTGTCCCAAATCCCAAAGAGATCGCCGAATTATCCGAGGGGATATCCATGGCTAAATATGCAGAACAAATCGCTAAAGAAAACCACATAAGTCGTAATGATCAGGATGCATTTTCGTTGCGCAGCCACAAACTTGCGTTTCAGGCTTTAGAGGATGCAAGGCTTCAAAACGAAGTCATTAGCTTATTTGTCCCACCTAATTTTTCAACTGCAGTGAGGTTTGACAACGGAATTCGCAAAGATATAAGAATGGAAGATTTGTCTAAGCTAAAACCGATTTGCGATAAAATTTATGGTACTGTCACAGAAGGCAATTCTTCGCCACTTTCAGATGGCGCGAGTGTAGTGCTAATGATGTCGGAGGAAAAGGCAAAAGAGATGGGATACGACCCGCTTGGGTATATCAAGTCATTCGCCTATTCTGCACAATCTCCAAAAGACCAAGTGCTCATGGGACCTGTTTATGCAACCCCGATCGCTTTGCAGAGGGCTGGTCTGGGTTTGCATGATGTTGATTTAATAGAGATGCACGAGGCATCCGCGTCCCAAGTTCTGTCGAACTTAAATGCATTTTCTTCTAAAAAATTTGCTGAAGATAGACTTGGGAAAGGCGAACCCATTGGAGAAGTTGATCTTGATAAGCTAAACGTACTGGGCGGTTCGATTGCAATTGGTCACCCGTCTAGTTCTACGGGAATCAGGCTAACTATCACCCTTTTGAATGAGCTGAAGAGGCGTGGTAAAAACTTCGGTATGGTTACATCCTGTGCAGCCGGTGGACTAGGCGCCACCATGATTCTCGAGAGAAATTAATTAAGTAGGGGAAGTTAGATGAAAATAAGTTCCTTTGAAGTAGACGACAAACAAATCGGGATTGTGACAATTGAAGCTCCCGATGTGATGGAAAACAGACTTTCCCTGGAGCATATAATAGAAATCGAAAGCTTATTAAGCGAGCTAGAAAATGCAAAGAGTAAAATAGAGGGAGGAAAAGAAACGAAAGCAATCGTTCTCGTGAGTGGGAAGCAGGATTGTTTTATATCAGGATTGGATCTCAGAGAACTCTTTAAATTCAAGGCAGCCGACGAAGGTCGATCTTATAGCCTTAGGATACAGGAAGTAATAGAAAAAATTGAGAGATCCAGGATTCCATTCTTAGCAGCGATAAATGGAGGCTGTTTTGGTATAGGGTTAGAAATATGCCTCGCATGCAGATATACAATTGCGACAGATGGGCCAAGTACGCTATTTGGATTCCCTGATATAAAGCTGGGTTTAATATGCGGCGGAGGTGGAACACAAAGACTGCCGCTCCAGGTAGGTATATCGTGTGCTATTGATTTAATGACCACAGGTAAGACCATTAACTCTCAGGAGGCTAGGGCAATTAGACTCATCGACGAAATAGTACCCAATGAGGCATTGTTGGAAATAGGGAAAATGCGAGCGCTCGAATTAATAAAGGGAAAGATTAGATCAAAGAGTTCACGGGCAAGTAATCGACTAAGAACGTTTTATTATAGCAATTCCGTTCTTAGGAACTTTCTGCTTAAAAAGAAAAGAAAAAAGGCGTTGGTTAAGACAAACAATAGAAATCTGGCTCCGATAATGTCAATTGAAGCAATGGAAGTTGGACTAAACTCCAGCTTCAGTAGAGGACTACATGTCGAGTCGGTTTACTTTGGCGAGCTTGCTTCTGGTGAGGTGTCTCACAATCTGATCCATTTGTCTCTTGCTTCGGACGATATAAAGAACGATCCTGTCGTTCGAGCAAATGGCATCAAACCAAAGAAGATTAGAAAGGTCGGTATAGTTGGCGCAGCGCAAACTGGCTCTGTTCTTGCAGCGCTGGCTGCCGATAATGGTTTTACAGTTAGGTTGATGGATAAAGATGAATCAAGCCTAGGGAGGGCACTGAAGGACTGTCATGAATACTTTAAAAATAGATACAATAGGGGCGAACCTCCAAAGTTTGAATTGGGAAATAGATTCGAATTGGTTAGTTGTACGAATGATTATTCAGGATTTAAAAGGGCAGACATTGTATTCGATACTACTCAAGATGAATCAGATCTGAAACTAAATATCTTGAATGAGGTTGAATCCGTGATAGGTGAGGGATGCGTTATCGCCTCGAACGTTAGTGCGGTTCAATTAACTAAGGTATGCAATCGCCTGAAACGATTGGATAGAGTCGTTGGAATTCATTTTTCACTGCCAATGTACGAAAACCCTCTAACTGAGATTGTTATAACGCAAGATACTTCGGACTCTACAATTGCTACGGTACTTGATTTTTCTAAGAACATTGGAAAGATTCCGATAGTAGTGAAGGAGGGGACCGGCTTTTACACTAACAGAGTAATATTTGCGTATATAAATGAAGCCATACGCCTCCTCAGCGAAGTAGGTTCATTAGAGGAGATCGATAATGCTATGATTGAAGTGGGATATCGACAAGGTCCCTTTATCTTGATGGACAAAATGGGAATCGACGATGTTATCGGCTGGTCAAACGCAATGTATGAGGCTTTTGGGGAAAGATTTAAGGCTGCTTCAAAGCTTGATATCCTATTTGAAGGTGCGGATAAACAGTTAAAAAACAGAAAAGCCTTTTACTCATACTATAATGATAAAAAAATAGTGAATAAATCCATATACAAATTACTGCCATTTAGAAAATCTAGAGAACACTTCCCAAAGCTTGAGATGCAGGAAAGGCTCTCATTCGCGATCATAAATGAAGCAGTAAGATGTCTTGAAGATGGGATAATAAGGAGTGCAAGGGATGGAGACATTGGTGCTGTAATTGGGATTGGATTTCCACCATTTTTTGGGGGGCCTTTCAAGTTTATCGACAATTTAGGTATCGAAAACACAATCAAGAAGCTGGAGTTTCTGTCATCGAAACACGATCAACTTTTTTTACCATCCAATCTCCTCCAAGATTATCTGAGCCAGGGAAAAAAGTTTTACGATGAATAATTTCTATATATAATGTTAGATAGGTATGAACGGCAAGGACAGATCAAGGGCGGTTATAATCGGCCTTTCTCTTATTGGTTTCATAGTTGCAGCTTATCTTACTTATCTCTACTATAACAAGGCGGAAACAAGCTTTTGCGTTACGGGTTCGAGCTGCGATATTGTAAGATTGAGCGGTTATTCCTCGATTGATGGCATCCCTGTATCGCTTGTGGGTTTAATAGGTTACTTTGGGTTATTCATAATTACTGTTTCAAATATACCAGATCGAATAAAATGGTTGACGCTTTATTTCGTATCCTTGCCTGGTTTGGTCTATTCAATTTATCTTACATATGTAGAAGTATTCGTTTTAAAAGCGATATGTTCTTTCTGCTTACTTTCAGCGATCGTTATAACAGCTATTTTTATCTTAATTTTGTTTAAGAAGCCCATAGACCTTCGGGCAAATTTTTCAAAAATTTTGCCAATCAGCATCTTCATAGTCATCCTCGTTATCTTAGGGTCACTCTTTTTCAAAAATAGCGGTGAACTCAGGGCGACTACTGCAAATGATTATCAGGTTGGACTTGCAATTCACCTTAGAGAAATTGGGGCCACCATGTACGGGTCATTCCAGTGTCCTCATTGTCTGGCACAGAAGCACTTTTTCGGAACGGCTTTTAATTTTATCAACTATGTCGAGTGTGATCCAAAAGGAAAGAATTCCGAGCCCTCACTTTGCATATCTAAGGGCGTAACAAGTTATCCCACGTGGGAAATAGGAGGCAAATATTATCTTGGAGCAAAATCCCTGAAAGAACTAGCCAGAATTTCTGGATATAATAACGACAGGACGCAAAACCAAAACTAGATAATTAAGTCCCTGGGATCAAATAAAGAATCTAAATTTATGTACGTTCATAAGGTGTTCATTGCCTTTAGACATAAGGTCGGAAGCATCGCTGTAATGTTACACGTTCAATAATCGGTATAATTTCCGCCAGAGAACCAGAAGCTTTAATCCAGCATTCCTTGTTATAATTCCGACCTTGTCAGAGATCAATCCAAAGTGATTAGGAAACCTTAAGGCCTTAGAATAGATAAATTCTATCTCATTGAAATCATTATAATTATCTTAGTGGATGCTTGAAAACAAATACAAAGTGATTAATCTTTCTTAATGTATTTGATGTTAAATTTCTTTAGTTTTTGAGGAGACAGTTTATGAATACGTTAAAAAGCGTAATGCTCTTGGCAGTACTTTCCGCCATACTAATATGGGCAGGCGGTGCAATAGGGGGTAAGAACGGGGCTCTAATCGCATTAATGATTGCTGGAGTTATGAACTTCATCAGTTATTGGTGGAGTGACAAGATTGTACTATCAATGTATGGTGCGAAAGAGGTTGCCCATGACGAGGCGCCGGAACTGTATAATACCGTACAGGAACTGGCACAAAACGCCGGGCTTCCCATGCCCAAAGTTTACATCACACCACAAGACGCACCTAACGCATTTGCAACGGGTAGGAATCCTGAGCATTCGGCCGTAGCTGTAACAAACGGTATATTGAAACTACTCAGCCGCGAAGAACTGAAGGGTGTCCTGGCACACGAGTTAACCCATGTAAAGAATCGGGATATTTTAATTGGTACTATTGCAGCGACAATTGCGGGCGCAATCAGCTATCTTGCCTATATGGCCCAGTGGGCAGCGATATTTGGGGGAGCCGGGGGAAACGGAAGGGGTAGAGGGAATATCTTTACACTGCTTGTAATGATGATAGTTGCTCCTCTGGCGGCGATGATTATACGTATGGCAATATCACGGACAAGAGAATATGGAGCGGACAAAGGCGGTGCACAGATCTGTGGTAACCCTTTATATCTAGCAAATGCACTGAGAAAACTAGGTCAGGTTTCTGGAAGAATACCTCTGGGGGTCAACGAACAAGTAGCCGAATCAACCGCTCACATGCTAATTGTTAGTCCACTTTTCGGCGGTGGTTTTGCGTCACTGTTCAGTACGCACCCACCTATCGAAGATAGGATAGCAAGACTTGAGGCAATGGTTGGTGGGAGTTCAATTTAAAAGACCGCTTTTAAGCTGATTAAGATTCCTCTTTTTCAAGCGCCAGCGCGGCAGAATTGATACAGTAACGCAGATTTGTTGGTTTGGGTCCATCCGGGAAAACATGCCCTAAATGGGCATCGCACATATTGCACATTAGTTCTATTCTCTGCATTCCAAAGCTATTATCTGTTTCCTCTTTAATGTTTTCCTCGTTAACAGGAGCCCAAAAACTGGGCCACCCTGTTCCCGATTCAAATTTGGTCTCAGAGCTGAAAAGTTCAGCACCGCAACATACACACCTGTAGATACCCTTTTCTTTTGAGTTGTTATATTCACCTGAGAATGGTCTTTCCGTTCCTTTTTTCCTCGTGATATGGTACTGCTCCGGTGTGAGCATGTTCTTCCACTCCTCATCTGATTTTATAATCTTTTTTGTCATGTTCTCAACTCCTTTTTACTCGCTTTCAATTATCGATATTGAGATAATATTTGTTGACAAATAAATCAGGATTTGCCTCACTAATTAATGCTTTTAGGGAGATATAAGCCCTCAACGAGATCGGAAAAGAAGTCATCTTTCTCGGGATGGTTTATTGGTTCGTCTGACTTGTCAGGTTCTAGATTTCGCTCTGCGAGATATGTTCGGTCAGAGGAATGATGCACCAACACGTGATACCAAGGCTTGTCTTTCGGGGGACGGGAACGTGCCACGATCGCATACCATTCTTCCGATCCCTTAAAGACTTCATCTACGTCTATAATCACGCCACGGTAATCAAACATCTTATGGTGTACTGTTTGACCAATAGAGAATTTCGGACTTCTTTCTGAAGACATTGTATATCAGTTAGCGATAAGTCTTAATAATATACTAAATGGAACTAAGATTCCAAAAATCTTTTTGCGGTCATTATCTCATTCTTCACAAGCTCGTGATCTCTACCATGCCTAAATATTTCAACGTTGGCTCCGCATTGTTTCAAGAGTTTGGCTAACTCTAAAGATTCACCCGGCTTTACGATAGTGTCATACCTACCACATGTAATCAACACCCTATTGTTTACTAAATCCAGCGGTGTTCGCGGAATGAATGGTAATCCCGGATGAAATAAAACAGCTCTTTTGATAATACCAGGATGGGTGAGAATAACACCAGCAGCAATGCTCGCTCCGTTTGAATAACCAATAACTGAAAGCCTGTTCAAATCAAATTTATAGCGCTCAGAAGCTTTTATTATAAAATCAGCTAATTCCTCTGTTCTTAGCTTTACGTCATCAAGATTGAAAACGCCATCGGGTGATCTCAAACAGAATCTATTCGACCCATTTTCAAAAACATTTCCTCTTGGGCTGAGAATGGCGGCCCCAGGGGAAATTCTTCTGCCAATATTAATTAGGTAGTTTTCGTCTCCACCAGTTCCATGTAATAGTAAAATCACTTCATTTATCTTTGTTGAAGAAGGTATGAAATGATGAATGAATCCTAATTCTTTTTTGTTAATTCTACGTGTTGGGGCGCTTATGCTCATAACAATGAACAAACTTACTGAAGTAAATTAGTCCCTTCTCTATTTTCTGAATACGCCATATCCCAGAATTGGGACTCATAATTTGCAGTAATTAGAAATGCTTTCTCCACAGATCTTAACTGCCGTTCCGGGATACCTTTTAAAAGTCGATTAAGCGTCTTCTCAATCCAGCTAACGTATTTTTTAAATTCATCGCCAGTCCACCGGTCGATAAAAGCTTTATAGGGATTATTCTTCTTTGACAATCTTTTTACACTGCTCCATGAATCAAAATACGCCTTCTCCGCACACCAAAGCGCGGCAAAGGATTCTTCAAAACCTTTTGTGAGTGCTGTACTGACCAGGAAGTCTACATATGATCTACAAACATTTGTCGGTACAAGGCGCGATGAAAGCCCGCTTTTATATCTTTCAAACATTTTGAGCTCATTCTTTAAAGCCACGAATGAATCGGCTAGCACAAGAGATATCTCATAATCAGGCGACTTTACTTGAAGCGCTCCTAGAAACCTAATTGCCTCTCGAACAAAAATGTAATCCTGGGTTAACCAGAAGTCGAAGATTTCTCTCTTGATTGTTCCGTTTCCAACCTGTATCAAGAAGGGATGTGAGATCATCTTTTTCCATTCTTTTTCTGCTTTCTTGAGAAGTTTTGTTGAATTTTTCATCATGGCTTAAACGTATAAGACATAAAACGACTCAGAATCCAATATCTTAATCCTTCTTCTGTTTCTTTTTTACTGCCTCGACGATCGGGAATATGCACTTAGGAGCTCCGTAACCCTGGCTTCTGTATCGCGATGTATCAAAACTAAACCCGTGCTTTTGAGGGTCAATCATATTGAACCAAATCGAGTCGATCTGACAAAGAACAGGGGTGAGAAATGGGGCATTATGCGCCGTAAAAAAGCTATGATAAAAGCAACGTTGGATCTCAATTGAAAAACTACCCCCTTCCTTTCCGTGCTCGTGGGGGGCTCTCCATTTAAACGTTGTTCCATACTGTTTCATGAGCCATCTGAAAATGTTATAAAGACGGTCAGGGTTATTTCGGCTGCTGGTTAGCATTGATTTTAGTGAAAAACTCATGGACATCGTATCAACACCTTCCATCATGGCACGTTCGAGTAACTGTATCGTCGCTTTTTGAGCACCGACCTCTGGCAACAAAACCCTGTATGCCGTGACTATGTGTGAAGTCAATTCAAGATGACCCCTGGATGGCGCATCCTCTATGAGTTTCTCATCACATGACTGAATTCTGCGGGCCTCTTCTCTAATCTCTCTAATCATAGGCGAGGGATTTTTGTTGAGACGGGTCCTAATTTCCGATCTCAAGCCGTTTAAGAACAATTGACGTGCCCTGTGACCAAATACCCAGTGTCTAATGAAATTACCGCCAGTCATTAAACCATTCATGATTAGCTGTTTAGTAGTGATCGTTAAAATACAATATGTAAACAATCATGATTTTCTCAATTATAATACCTCGTCATCACTTCCGCAATTTGGAATAAGTAATTCTTCGGAGATTAGAAAAAAAGGATTTACGATTTTATTGTCTAAAGATAATCATTACTGGTACGTGATTGTAGCTGCCGTTCTATACGGTACGATTACCGCAGGAGGACAATTTTTTATTAATCTGGGTCTATCGCTCTTTGAAATTTCTATTTACCGCGCACTCTTAACGAGTTTAATCCTTCTTCCTATCGTTCTGATAAAACGTGAATATCTGATAAAAAAAGAAATGCTCTTCTTCTTCGTTGTGTACGGATTAATTGGAGGGCTCTTAGAATTAGCGATGTTCGGGGGTATAGCATTAGGTGTGCATGTTGCTGTCGTCGCACTTCTTCTCTACACGCAACCCATATGGACCATTGCGTTCGGAAGGTTATTGCTTAGAGAAGGAATAACAACTAAGAAATTGATAGCAGTCGTGATAGCCATGTCCGGAATTATTCTGCTCGTTAAACCCTGGGGAATAAAAAATGTCAAATCTTTAACTGGGATTGTTGTTTCCTTGGTCTCAGGTGTTCTATTGTCACTGTGGGTGATATGGGGAAGAAAAAGTGTGCTTCAAAAACAGCATTTTGTAACAACTACAATTGGCTGGACCGGCGTCTCCGTAATTTGGCTTATGTTACTCTGGCCGATCTTTTATTATTTTTTTCCCATACGCCATTATAACAAGGATAAGTGTTAATTTGCCAATAGTATTTCTGCTCTATCTCTTGATATATGCCTCGATTGGTGGGGTAATACCACATTTATTACTTTACAGAGGCTTCAAAAAGATAGAAGCCTCTGTCGCAGGGATACTTCTATTACTGGAGCCTATTAGTGCTTCTATACTCGCAGCTTTATTCTTTGATCAACCCATTGGCCTATATATTATCTGTGGGGGTGCGCTTATACTACTTTCCAATTATTTTGTAACAAGGTCGAGAAGTAACATAATACCAACCCTATAACCCCAGACCAATGGTCTTCGTCACACAAACTCACAATTGATCACAACATTGATTATTTCGGGTTAGCCATGATATATTGAGTACCGGACGATGATGCGGAGTGGCATTCTATGCATTCGGCAACTTTACCGGCTAGAATTATAGTCTCTCCATCCCTTTCCATTTTCACTGGCTTTCCATCCGGTGCAAATTTTACCCAGAACCAGTTTTCGTGTTCAGGGTCAAACGGCACCAGGTTATACATAACAGTAATGGCTTCAAGCGTTTTATCCTCCATGTAATTTTCCATCGCAATAATTGTTCCAGGCGGTAGCTGTTTTTCCCTTTTGACAACCGCTTCATAACCGATTGCATTTATATATGTGGTGAGTAGAGCACCGTGTGGGTCTGACCCTTTGTATAGAGTTTCCTTCCCTGGCCACATATTCCAGCGATCTCTGTAATTCTCCGTCTTCATAAGTTTCCAGAGATCAGCGGCGATCTCTTTGGGAGCCTTTGATTGTTCTTCCTTTTCATGCTCTTCGTGCATCTTCTCGACCTTCTGTTCAATCTCAGGAACCACACCGTCTGATTTCTCTTCGTTAATTTCGGTATCTTCACCGCTCTCATTTGAACTTTTCTGATCCTTACAGCCGGCATAGAAAAAACCGATTGTCAAAACAACAAGAATTAACATGAGCTTGTACATTAGTACGCCCCCTTTTGAAAAATTATTGATGAGCTTCATCTTACAACATATTGCCTGCTTATTGAAGATAGATACTAAGTTTTTTCAGAGTAGTTGCGGTAAGCGAACTGATAACACCAGATCCCAACCACGATTTTTTCTGCAAAACGGATGTTATGTCTAATTATGACTCAATAGACCGCTTAATTATCTGTATGAAGTCCGTCTTTAAACCAAACAAGGGATAGACGGGACATTCTTGTCCCGCATTCTAATCCAATGAATTTTCCTAAAAACAGGGTTCGAAAACCCCGGCTATCCAGCGCTGGGGGAATTCTAAGTTGTTTCATAGTAATAATATCTTTTATTAAACTGAAGACTTGATGTAATCTGCTTAATTTATGACAAAAGTGTCACCGGTAATTTATTCGGATTCATTAAAAATTGTCCTTGACTTCCACTAGACCGTGATTAATTTCTACCCATAATAAAAAAACCAATTTAGGAGGTAGTTAGCATGAGATTAGGATTATCCGTTTGGGAACCCTATAAGGGTCTAAATTTATTTAGTGAGACTTTTCAGAAAATATTTGACGATACAGCCAAGACTCTTTCGGGATTTGGAATTGAAGATCTCGGCACTGGTAGCTGGGCACCAAGGGTAGATATATATGAGACTAAAGATAGTTATATCGTAAGTGCCGACCTTCCAGGTATAAAGAAAGAGGACATTGGAATCGATCTCAAAGATAACATACTGACAGTAAGGGGTGAAAAGAAATTTGAAGAGAAGTCTGATAAAGACAATTATGTGAGAGTAGAGCGAAAATATGGAAAGTTTGTAAGACGCTTTGGCCTCTCGGATAATGTTGAGGCGGGTAAGATCAAGGCCAGTTATAAAGATGGTGTACTGGAGATCAAGATTCCGAAGAGAGAAGAAGCGACAACAAAGCCAGTTAGAGTTGAAGTTAACTAACGCATAATTTAACTCTAAACTACAAGCTGCCCCGTCTTAATAGACGGGGTAGCATAAGCCATATTATTTACCGGTTTGGATTTCGGCTAGTATCTACTATTGAAATAAAAATCGAGCTTGCTTCTTGTTAAAACGCCTTTTCGGATTTATAATTATTATTTTAATTCCATCAATGTTAAGGGATCAGGGAACGGGGCGAGGAAGATATGAAGCTAAAAATTCTCTTCTTTTTATTGTCCATTGTAACGGGATTTTGGGTTAGTTATCCAGCCTATAGCTTTACGACTTCTTTAATGATCACCGCGGTTATAGGTGCCATTACACTTGCTGTAATGATCGGGATAGAGCTAGTTATTAAAAATTTCCCAACAAATTCAACTTTAGGATTAGCAATCGGTATCGTAACTGCCTCGCTTACCTTCTTTGCGATCATAGAGATCATCCAGGCATTGAACATTTCAACGGATATATCAAAGTACATATCTGTGTTCATTTTTATATTACTTTTTTACCTAGGCATATCTCAGGGGATAAAAAAAGGCTATGAAGCTGATCGACAGGGAAGAAGGGTTACTGCGAAGAGCGGACCATCGAGCACAAAGATTCTAGACACTAGTGCTATCATCGACGGAAGAATCGCAGATGTGGCTGAAGCCGGGTTTATCGATGGGGTTCTGATAGTGCCAAAATTCATAATAAAAGAACTCCAGTACATAGCTGATTCCACTGATCCTATCAAACGCGTCAGAGGCAGGCGAGGGCTCGATGTTCTTAAAAGGATGCAGCAAGAGATTCCAAACGTTGTCATAAAGATAACAAGCCACGATTTTCCGAAAATTAATGAAGCTGATTTAAAACTCGTTGAACTCGCTAAGAGGTTAAAAGGGGTAATAGTCACTAATGATTATAATCTCAATAAGGTTGCTGGACTTCATGGGGTAAAGGTGCTTAACCTCAATCAGTTATCCAGTGCCCTCAAGCCAGTGGTACTACCTGGAGAGGCTCTGAGGATAAGTGTTGTCAAGGAAGGAAAGGAGGAAAATCAAGGTATAGGTTATCTTGAAGATGGAACTATGGTTGTCGTTGACGATGGTAAGAGATACGTAGGTAAAGATATAGAGGTTTCTGTTACCAGCGTTCTTCAGACCCCTACAGGACGTATGATATTCTCGAAGGTTATTGAACGAGGTATGGTCTCTGGATTAAAAGCCTGAACTAGCTCTAATCATTTCACTTTCCTAATTTTCCGAATTGATCGCCAGCATCTAGACAAATTGCCGATCACCCTGGATCGAGCGATTTGTTCGTCGCAAAAACCGGTCATATTTAATCAAGAAATTAAGAACGTTCGATTGTTGAGTAGAGTAGGGGAGGGAAGAAGTCAGTTCGACAGACGATGACTGATCATATGAAATTAATTGAAAAAGTTCCCGACTTTAGCAGTATACTTTACATACGTTAACTAGCGAGGTATTCAATGTTTCGTGTAGGTATTGGCTACGACGTGCACAGGTTTTCCGAGGGAAGGAGACTTATTCTCGGAGGAGTCGAGCTACCCTTTGAGCTGGGACTTCAAGGATACTCCGACGCTGATGTTCTTACTCATTCGATCTGTGATGCTATACTTGGTGCACTTGGAGAGCCCGATATAGGAAGTAAATTTCCTGATACTGACCCAAGATACAGGAATATTTCTAGTTTAATTCTGTTAAGGGAAACCGTCGTATTATCCAAATCCAAGGGTTTCAATATTGAAAATGTAGATAGTGTAGTTGTTTGTGAGAAGCCTAAGATTGGTAATTACGTTGCACAAATCAGAGGAAAACTATCGACGATTCTCGAGATATCAGAAGATTGCATCGGAGTCAAGGCAACGACTACAGATGGCATCGGTTTTACGGGACGGGTTGAAGGCATTGCTGCTCATACGGTTGTTCTGATTAAGAAAATTTGATGTTTAAATGAACTCGATTTTCTTAAAGTATCCTATGCTTCCACCACTGATCGGGTATATAGCAGGGATACTTATAGCTGAACATTTGGGCTACGAGTGGATTTTTATCCTTCTTATCTCGCCGATACTCGGGTTGCTGTCATTATTGTGGGAGGATCTTAGATTTCTCTTGTTTATACCCCTCGGAGTTCTATTTTCAATAAGTCTCACCCTGCCCGAAAATCACATTGCAAACTTTGTCGGAAATGAAATTGACCTTTGGGGAACTTTATATAGATCCCCAGAGAGTAGAATTGAGGGTTCAAGGTTGTTTGTTGACGTTGAGGAGATTGTAGTAAAGGGTAAGAAAGAGTCGGCAACAGGAAAGGTGATCATTAATACTAAACAGAGAATTAGGGGTTTATCTCGAGGGGATAATGTAAGGGTTATAGATACTATTTTAAAGCCGTATAGAACATTTAAGAATCCCGGGAATTTTGATATCAAGCGTTATTATGAAAGACAGAAGATATATGCCTATGGATTCGTTTCTGGAATGGATTCGATAATTTTATTCGAGCCAAAATTAACGCCCTTTTACTTTCTTAGGGTAATAGATATGGCCAGAACCAGGTTTGGGTATTTTGTAAAGCACAGGTTTCCTCAATCTGAGGGGGAGATACTGAACGCAATTACAGTTGGCGATAAGGGGGGGATGCCAAACCGGCTGAAAGACACTTTCTCAGAAGCTGGTATAGCACATCTTCTCGCTATATCCGGACTCCATGTAGGGGGTATAGCGCTTGCTTTCTATTTAGCGATAAAATGGCTTCTGAAGAGGTCGGAGTATTTCTTAATTAGGCTGCAGGTCCCTAGGGTTACTGCTGGACTAGCCATAATACCTCTATTCATCTACATGGCAGTAGCGGGATTTGCCACTCCCGTAGTAAGAGCATTTTTAATGATCGCGGTTTATCTTATGTCAGTGGTGCTTGGTAAAGAGGAAAATAAATTAAATACGCTGGGTGCTTCTGCATTTATAATTCTGCTGTGGCAACCATGGGCGCTTTTTCAACTCTCATTTCAACTCTCTTTTGCCGCTGTTTTGGGAATTATATTTGTCAATAAGTTTTATCCTTCAAAATTTGGCAGCTTCTCCGAAAAGATAATCTCAAGTGCTAAGATCACGATGGGGGCCTCTTTTGCAACTATACCATTAATCGTGAATTCCTTTGGTATTTTATCGTTGATATCACTGCCCGCTAATCTAATATTTGTACCCTTAGTTGAGTTCTTAATAGTTCCCCTGGGGTTGATCTCGTTTTTGTTGTTCTCTGTAAATGAGTACTTAGCCGTACCGTTTCTCAGTCTCAATGTTTATTTGATTAGAATTCTTATCTTTGGAATAGAAAAGCTCGTTGAGATACCTTTTTCTTCTCTAACGGTGACATCATTAGGAATTACGGGTTGGCTTCTTTATATATTGATAATTTTGGTTATTTGTTTTAAGAAGGTTTTCCCAAATCTCAAATATATTTTGCCACTTTTTATTCTGGGGTTGATTATGGCGATGACTATTAGCACCGTGAGCGGTTCTAGTAGTGGGTATCTAGAATTAGATTTTTTAGACATTTCAAATAGGAATGTAGCCTTCGTCAGGCTTCCTCAAAAGAAGACAATTCTCTTTGATGGTGGTTATTCGCTGTTTGATAGGGGCGGATATATGGAAAGAAGCGTAATTTCCCCATTTCTTCTAAATGCCGATATTAAGACGATCGATTATCTAATTTTAACTACGTTGGACAAGGATCATTTAGAGGGTGTCAAATACCTGTTACAGAAGTTTGAGGTTAAAAGACTTTGGACAAATGGAGCGAAGTTGGACGGCGAGCTCTGGTATTTAGTCAGAAGAAAAAATATAGACTGGAAGAATATAATGGACGAAGTAGAAAATTTTGAAGTAGAGGGCGTCAGGATCGAGTTTTATAAACCCAGGGGTTATTACGAAATAACGGATTCTTCCAGATCCTATCCGCTCATACTGAACTTGACGTTTGGAAAAATAGACTTCCTGTTGGGAGAGTCCTTAGGAGACCCGTCTGTGCAAAGGGAGTTAATGGATATTTATCATAATCGGATCCAACCTAAAGTGGTTTATGTTCCTGCATTAAAGAGAAATTCCGAGGTAACTAATAATTTTTTGAATACTTTTTCGCCCGATATTTTAATAGTCAACGATACATTGGGTAGTATTGGAAAGTTTTATGAAAGTGGTGATTCAAATTTAAGTAATCATAAGAAATCGAAATTGATTGAAACCAGAAAGGAGGGGACGGTTGCCATAAGTACCAATGGCATAGATCTCCGAGTTAGGACGTTCACTAATGCCGATTTGTTGTAAATAGTCCGTAGGCCATATATCCTGTCATGTTTCTAAACTTACTGTGATGGAGTAAAGGCTACGACGCTGATTTCGGTCAAATTAGTAAGATGTAGTATCCGATTAAACAAATAGATTGCGCCAAGAGTAATGAAAAAGATTGTTTTTAGTTTAATAGTCTTGGTAGTCCTGATTCTCTTTTTTTTCTTGCCGTCTGGGGACGATACAACAGAGATAGAATCTACGATTGATGAAATTATGATGGCAGGCAGGAAAAAGGACCTAAATGGCGTGATGGACCACTTTTCCATTCACTATAGAGATGAAAACGGAGCAACCTATCCTGTTGTAAAAAGCATCATTACGAGTTTCTTCTCTAATTATGAAGGGTTTGACTGTGATTATAGCGACTTAAAGGTTTCGATTAATGATTCGGATGAAGAACAAGCGGCAGTGGCAAGCCTTGATTTTTATGTTATCGGAGTCAAGACTGGCAGGCGATTTCCTATAATAGGGAGTGAGTTATCACCTGAGAATATTATTGTTACCCTTGAGAAGACTACCTTAGGTGTCTGGGAGATAAAGGAGATTGAGGGCGTTAGGATCGATGAATAGGCTGCTTTGGTAAAATGATTCGAGGTTCTTGCTGTTCTAATCGATGTATTCTAATCTTCCGAGTATAAAATCATTTAGCAGTTCTATGTCGGTGTTTTGTGCTTCGTTTACGGTACCCTCAAAGATTATCCTTCCGTTGTAGAGGAATGCAATCCTGTCCGAAATTTCAAGTGCGCTCTTCACATCGTGAGTAATTATAACCCCGGTGATCCCGAATTTCTCCTGCATGTTTCTTATAAGGTGGTTTATTCTGCTGATATTTGGAGGATCCAGTCCGGTTGTTGGTTCGTCATAGAGTAAGATCTTGGGGTTCATGGCCATTGCCCTTGCGAGCCCCACCCTCTTTTTCATACCACCGCTTAGATCTGAAGGCAGTTTATCTTCAATTCCGGGAAGTCCCACGAGCTCTAAGTTCGTTGAGATAATTTCGTTGATTTCTTCTTCTGAATGGTTATTACCTTCCCTCAGGGGATATGCTATGTTTTCGGCGACCGTGAGGGAATCGAAAAGTGCAGCGCCTTGGAAGAGCATACCCATTTTTTTTCTGACGTGGACTAATTCACTCTCATCCATTGGGACTATGTTTTCATTTTCTATAATAACTTCTCCTTCATCTGGCTTAATTAGACCAATGATCTCTTTGATCAAAACACTTTTCCCGGATCCGCTTCCTCCCAGCACCGTAATGTTTTCTCCCCTCCTTATGGAAAGATTGACGCCAGTGTGTACCTGCTTTGAATCAAATGACTTATGAACGTTTTTTAGCTCTATTATGTAATTTTTATTCATTGCCGAGAAATTAGATGTTTTTAGCTTTTCGTGATATCGGTCCTAGATCTATTCTTGTAATAGTAGATGATTATATTGGGATTTTTGTTACCTACATAATAAATAACTTGTATATCGTTGTAAAAGTATGATGAAAACATCGGATTATTTTGACACTCACAAATTTAAGCGTTAAAATACCATAAGTTGAACAACACATTAAACTATCGAGAAAAAAATCTCTATTAACGATTACGAATTCAAGATTAGTAAGTAATATCATATTATTCAATCGCTAAAAGGAGGGTATTCGATGCCACATGAGTTACCTCAATTACCATACGGATACGACGCTTTGGAGCCTCACATAGATGCTCGTACAATGGAGATTCATCATACAAAGCATCATCAGGGATATGTGAACAACTTAAACGCCGCTGTAGAAAAGCATCCTGAGCTTGATAAAAAAAGTGTTGAAGATTTATTGAAGGATTTAAATTCTATTCCTGAAGACATACGAACTGCGGTTAGAAACAACGGCGGTGGGCATGCCAATCACTCGATGTTTTGGTCAATAATGAGTCCAGATGGCGGTGGCGAGCCTGAAGCGGAGTTGGCTGATGCTATAAATTCGTCCTTTGGTGGTTTCTCAGATTTCAAAGACCAATTCTCAAAGGCAGCAGCGGGTAGGTTTGGAAGTGGATGGGCATGGCTTTGTGTGGATCGAGGCGGGAAACTGACAATAACTTCTACGCCAAATCAGGATAATCCGGTGTCCGATGGATTAAGGCCAGTTCTAGGTCTCGATGTTTGGGAACATGCTTATTATCTTAAATATCAAAACAGGAGAGCAGAATATATTTCGGCATGGTGGAGCGTTGTCAATTGGAAACAGGTGGCAAAGAATTATTCTGCCGTAAAATAGGTATTTTGAGTTATACGTCCGATAATCAGCGGTGACCGGAAGGTCTTTGTAATTTGTTGCTTTATGATGATTTGTGAGGTGTATAAATCTCACTTACTGCTTGTTAATGGATTTAAGTGAATCTTTTGATCCTGTTACACACAAAATCTTAAGCAAGGGCACTTACGTGTCAGATTGAGGTTATTTCAAAAAAAGTGCTGGTGTGTTTATCCTGGTTCTGTGTAAGATCCCAATTTAAGGTAGTAATCAGGCTAAGCCGCGATACAAGACTTGTTTTAAGTATTTTGTAACCGGAGAAAAGTACAAGGGTGAATTATATTGGGAACTAAAAACTTGGATTCCGACGACGCAATTTCATCAGGCAATGATCATTTGGGTTTTACAAATGAATTAGAAGCCTATAGGTCTCCAGATTTCAAAGGGAAGTTAATTGATGTTGACGATTCTGAGTCTGAAATTGAATCCAATGACTCCGATTGCTTGGATATCGAGCAGCGCAGTAGGGTTCCGGATGAACACTATAAACTTATGTATTATTATTTCAGGGATATGGCAAATGAACCCCTGTTAAAACCAAAAGAGGAGATAGAGGTTTCGGCTAAGATAAAAAGATGTGACCAGAAGTCGAGAGAGATAAAGCTGATTGTTAAGAGGCTTCAGAACAAAATCGAATTAGGGAACAATAAAAGGATTAAGCATCAGAAATTGAGGCGAAGTGAGCTTTCAAGGAAGATCATAATATTAAATGCCCTTGATAAGGCGTATTCTGAAAAGGCTAGACTTCTTAAATGTAGATTCATCAAATCGAACTTGAGATTAGTTGTGGCAATGGCTAAGAGATATATCAGCGTGGGTCTTCCGATTTCGGACCTCATTCAGGAGGGTAATGTCGGGCTGATGAGGGCTGTGGACCGATTCGATCATACCAAAGGGTTTAAGTTTTCGACATATGCTTCGTGGTGGATCCGTCAAGCTATGTTCAGGTCTTTGCAAGAGCAAACCAGGACAATAAAGGTGCCGGCATATTTGTTGGAGCAAACTAATAAGATATTGAGAATAAGTTCAAATCTACGTAAGAAATATGGGAGGAGTCCCACTCCCGAAGAAATATCTAATGTCTCAAGGGTTTCTGTAGATGTGATAAAGCGTATTTTAAAATCAACTAATGATGCCGTTAGCTTAGATTCACCAATTCTTCGAGGTGAGAAGACAACTCTCCTCGATTTTATTATCGATGAGGCATCTCCTGCCCCTGAATTTATTAGGACAAAGGTGATGCTTTTTGAAAGGATAAGGCAAGCCTTAACATTACTTACTCCTAGAGAGGAAGAGATACTCAGGCTGAGATTCGGAATAGACCAAAATACAACTTACACGCTGGATGAAATTGGAAAGATATTTAATCTTACGCGTGAACGAATTAGGCAGATCGAAAAGGCGGCACTGGCAAAACTATCCGACTCAGACATGGGGGATGTACTTAGAAGTTTTATGAATTAATTTTGTGGATTCGATTTCTAAACCTGAGTCAAGTTTTCACACTAAACTGGATTCCTTCTAAAGGCATAGTATATTCAGAAAATTTTTTACTGGCGGCGGGAGGAATCGAACCTCCGACAAAGGCCTTATGAGAGCCCTGCTCTACCTCTGAGCTACGCCGCCAAGGTGGACTACGTTTCAGACCAACATGAGTATTGTCAATAGTTTTTCGATGCAGGGTTTAATTTTTATATGTCGATTTGGTCAGTATATCATGGCGGGTTCAACTTTCAAGACAAAATTCGGATTTTTGTAACGACTTAGGGGCATTAGAAGCGAAACAACTTTTCCTCTTGATGCGCCAGGTAACTTACTTTATAATTGATTTTAGACTTAACGCTTAAACTTAACGCATTTCATGCGCTATCCTCCTTTAAATTGGGAATGTCTCTAAATCCGGGAGCATTCCCTCTAAAAATTTACAAAATGAGTTTGCTGAGAATAAAGTTACTTTAAACTTAAGTACTTAGAGGGGTTTAGTTTCTTGCCGTTTTTTATTATTTCATAATGCAGGTGTGTCCCAGTGGATCTTCCAGTGGAGCCTGCGTTACCAATAAGATCGCCACTCTTCACCCTTTGTCCTTCTTTCACATCTACCCTTGTCAAGTGTCCATAAAGTGTCTCGTACCCATTTTCATGCTTGATTATTACGGTATTGCCGTAACTATAGTACCAACCTGCTCTTTGGACCAATCCGTCAGCCGTGGCAAATACTGGCTGTCTAGGTTTGGCTTCGAAGTCTATTCCGGAGTGAAAAGCCGGTCGGGATTTGAACGGATCCTTTCTGTACCCAAACCCCGATCTGATAGCGGTTTGGATCATAGGCCTACCCAGGGGATAGCTCTTAATAACATTAAACAACTCATATATATCCTTTTCCATGCTATCAAGATAGGATAATTCCAGTCCGTCGGCCGGAATGTACTCACCTCCCACGGACAATTCCTTGTTTATGCCTTTTTTGTCAAGTAACTCTTGCATTTCCAAGAGCTTCTTTTCGATTTCTACTAACCTAGATTTCAATACAAGTTCATCTTTGCTCATTTCGTTTAGGACGTTGGACTGACTCTTCAGTTGGTCGGCCAGTTCTCTTTTCTGATGGGTACTTATTTCAGCTTTCTTGTAAAAATTATATGCAATAATGAAAGATAGAAGTGATACCAGCGTGAGTCCAAAAAATGTGATTAGGATTATCTTAATGTGGTAAAGTTTGATGTTAAGGAATTTTGGTAGTGTGCTTTCAAATTTGAAAAAATGAATTTTATAATTTTCCCGTGTCATTACCCATCCTCCTTTACAATAAGGTTAATTTATTGACCCATAAAGCGATTGATCCTCGGACTGTGCTTGTGATTCTAAAACTTCGGCAAGCAATATAACATATTTTAAAAAAGATTTACAATATCAAATCTAAGAAATTAAAACTTTCCTCGCGCATAGGTATTTTGCAGGCCATGCATAATGCTTAAAAAAAGAAATTGATTCAAAAAAGGGCCATGCGATGATTCAGACTTCTTTGGAGTTTCTCATCTATTACCTTGTGAGGTTTGTTATCGAAAAATTATTCGTATAGAATTGACTCAGGAGCAATTGTGAAAGTCATCTTAAAAATTCTTGAACAGACAATGTGGGTTTGAAAGTTGATATGGTACTGAAACTCATTATTACTTTCTCATTAGCGATAAAATTTGTCGCCGCCTCAAATGCGGGGGCGCAAATAGTGGTAAGTGATGCCTGGATAAGAGAATTACCCCCTGGCCCGTCGGTTACCGCGGGATACATGGTCATTGAAAATCTTGGAAACAATGACGACAAGCTCACAGGGATTAATGCTAGCTTCGCGGGGCACGCAGGGATTCATACAACCCAGATCGACAATAATGGAATTGCGCGAACGAATATGATACAGGAACTTGTAATACCAGCAGGCAAAAAAGTAGTATTGGAACCGGGTGCAACGCATATAATGCTCACTGGCATAACTGAACCAATTAAAAAGGATGACACCATAAAGCTGGAGTTAATGTTTGAAAGAGCAGGTAGAAAAGAGATTTATGTGAAGGTTAAGGATTTAAGTGGTAATTAGCCGATGGGATGTAGATGGTGTTATAATTAGAATCTCAAGTTGCCTTTTGACCACTACATTGGTGGAGATGAGGGGATTCGAACCCCCGACCTCCGCCTTGCGAAGGCGGAAATATTAATCCCTAACTTATTCTAACTATTAGCAATATTAATAGTGGGTTTATACAGTGTGATTGTATTGTGATTGTTAAAGTTGGGTTCCAGCATTTTTACAGCGTTTTTCTTATGTTCTTGCGAGGGATGAGTATAGTGTTTCAGCATTCTAATATCTTTATGTCCAGTTATTTCCATTACCGTAATTATATCAACTCCCTTGGTTACCAGATCCGTTATAAAACTATGCCTTAGATCGTGAGGTCGGTAGTCTTCTAATTCAACTTTATCTAAAACCCTTCTCCAAGCTTTACCTACGGAATCTTTACTACAATAATTAAACACTCTTTCTTTATCTTTATTTAAGCCACATATAACCTCATGGGCAGTAGAGTTCATGGGTACAGTTCTCTGATTGTAATTCTTAGCATCTCTGATGATCATATGGCCAGTTTCCAAATCTATATCTGTCCACTTAAGCTTAATCAACTCGCTCACCCTCATTCCTGTATTTCTAGCGACTAAAATAAAGGCCTTAAGCATTATTGGAGCATTGTCAGTTATCTTATCAAGCGCATCGTGCGGAATGTATTTTGATTTTCTTTCATATTCCTCTGCGTTCAAAGGCTTTACTTTCTTAACATCAGAAATCGGGTTATTAGATGACTCCCCCCATCCAATAGCTCGATTAAACATGGAACGAAGTACGTTAAGTTCTCGGTTGATAGTTGATGGTTTAACTCCTTCTTGTTTTCTTAGAGATTTATATTTTTCAATTTGCCAGGAAGTAATTTGGCTTATGTTCGTATTACCTACAAATTCAAAAAACTTTCTTGTTACATGAGCTTCTCTTTTATAGCCTTTCTGATTCTCTGTAATCCAATTTAGGTACTTATCTATCAAGTTTTTAAGAGGAATATTCTTCTCGGTTCTCTGCAGTTTATATCTTCCCTGCACTACCTCACCCATTCTTGCTTTTAGGGCTTGTTCGGCTTGCCCTCTTGTAAATATTCCAACATGTCCTATTCGTTCTTTTATCTGCCTTTTATTGTTGTAGTATGCGATCCACCAACTATTACCATGTTTGAAGATGCTTCCCATACCTCTTGCTCTTTGTTTACGTGCCATTTTATTTTACCCCCTTACATTCTCTTTTTTTTAATAGATCCGCCATTGCTTCACGGACCAACTCCGCCATTGCTCGGCCTTCCTTCTTTGCTACCGCTTTAAGCCTGTCTAATATTTCCTCGTCTATGTGTAGGTGAAATTGGCCTAATCTTTTTTTTCTCTCTTGACGTTTCTTCATAATAGATTATTATATACGAAGTAGGTATAATGTCAAATAATAAATCTATGGAGGTAAATCATGGACAAAAAGACCCAAATAATAACTTTACTAAACGATATAAAACCACCGCTTTTTTTATCACCAATAGACCTTTTCCAACGACTGGTCATAGACTTATATGTGGAGTTCCGCTACATGTCTGACGATCTCGTAACTGCCGAGGATATGTTTAGAATAGCCTTACCAATTCTAGAGAGTAATATTACCGAAGAGGATATTAAGGCATATCAGGAGCTCAAAAAAGACCCCGTAGTATGCCACCTTATGGCTAAATATCCGGTGATTAAAAAAGCTATGAGAAATGGACGCACATCACAACTCATTTACAACTTCGAGAGAAAAGTTGTTAGAAAGGATGGAGTGAATTGAGTATTCGTCCTTGGATAATCAACTTAAAGTAATCAGATATATTTTGAGCAATTAGAAAAGTACGATCCTGAGAAAGAGTGTCTTTTAATTGTCCAGGCTACCGAGAATACTGATTACCACTTTGCGAAACTATGGGTTTTCACAAAAAGGGATGGATCAGTTTATAGCATAGAACGTGCCTCCTAAATGTAATGGGATTGCCTATAACAACCTAGATGAAGTAACCTTTCCAGTAGAAACGTAGATTAATAAAGCTTTACTTACCTTTATTTTAATTTACTATCCTTATTCGATTGCATTCCTATATGGTCGCGTTAGAAAATAAAGAGACAGTATGTCCCCCATCATTCTATGCTAGGCTTTCACTGAGATCTTAGTGACGGCATAGGCTAGTCAAAGGGGGTTCATGGGGTTAAGGGGGTTCATATATGTACTTAACCCTGTTTAAATTCTCAGGGAAAAAATCAGGAAAACAGCAAACAGGGTATATAAGTAACCCTCTTATTCAAAGAAAATGCAGCCACGGCTTGTACAGAGGCCTTAAAAGGGTATTTATAGACAAGAATTTCTTGCTGGTCTTTGCAAATAAATCTTTCACGGGTCATTCCGCACGATATTCTAATAATGTATACTTTAATACATGAAAAGGTTAGCGTTCATTGTTTCATTTTTATTGGTTATGTCAATAGCGGGGGTAGCCAATGCCCAGTACACGATAAATGATGTTTACTGGGACAAAGCAAGAGGAGAGTGGATGGTTGATGTTGAACCCTGGCCTCAGCAACCTGTGATAATTGTCCCTAACTACACATACAACGTATTCGTTCCTGCGCCACAGTATATACTTCCCGATACTTTTGAAGTGATTATTCAGGAGCCGGTATTTGACGAAAAGCTGCTACGGGGTCTAATGTTGGACTTGCCGTACTGAATGGGTGCAAGGTGTTAGTTATTTCTTTGACGTATCGGTAGGTCGCTAGGATTTGAGTTGCTTGGCGTAACCAATTGATGTTTTAGGGATAAAGATTTAGTATAACTACGTCCCGAGCGTCTCAGGATGCGACAGTGGTTGCTAGTGAATTTTTAGGTATAGATTAAGAGGTTGATAAATGTGTTCCTAGAGGGATTCAATAAGTTATTTTTTCTCAACCCTTACCTTAGTACCTTTTCTTGATTTTAGTTGCTTGGAATCTTTACCAGAGGCCATAGAATCGAAAAATAAGTCAAATTTGATTTATCCCCTTTGTTCCGATTTCACTACAAAATGTAATGCATATAAAGGAATACCTATATAGGATAAACCTTTACTTCTTTTATCTAGGGTGATTTTAGTTGCCTAGATAAGGGGTGTAAGGTTGATTATATGCGTTTTCTTTTTCGAGTTCCATAGAAAAAATTGCTTTCCCTTCTCGGATAATGTATTGCCATATACTTATGATTGAGAATAACGGATGGCAAGCTAAGCCTAAGAAGAAAAAGGACTCCTACTATAAATCTATGGCTAGAGTCAGAAAGGTAAGGTATAGGCTTTCCAAAAGTGAAAGGATGGTTTTTGATGTTGAAATTGAACCTGAGTATATCGATTATAGCTTAGAAGATAAGGCGAAGATCAGCGGGTTAAGTTTGAAACGCTATAGCGAAGCTTTTAGCAAAATGAACCGGAAACCTACAGTTAAGTTGGCGATTACAATTGGTCTGATCGAGAAAGACTTCACCGGAAATTGGTTTAGAAGGATTAATAAATTAATTGCATGGGCTGAAGCTGAGAAGGATTACAAGTATATTTTGATTTTGGAACGAGAAAAGGCTTTGATGCCAAAGCGATTAATAGCCACTGGAAGGGTAGCAGGCGAATCTGAGGATGATGGGAAGTCTGAACCTGAATTACCCAAGGATATGCTTCCCGACCTGGAGCGGTGGGGACAACTATAGTAAGTAAATTTTTAAGGAGATAGTATGCCGATAAGAACATTTGATTATCGTACAGATGAAGAAAGAACGGAGCGAAATAAGATGACTTTGGAAGAGCTAGTCAGGGCAAGCACAGGCGGTCTAGGTCTAGATTCGCTCGAGGATTTTAAAAAAGCTATTGCAAGAACAGGTAAAGTTCCCATCGGTGTTTTTAATCCTGAGCTTAGACGAATAGGCATGGAGCATCTGAGCCAATATAGGGGTGGTACACCTACAAGAGCGGAATTTCCTGTTTCCAAGATAGCACAAGGTGGAGGCGAAGGACTTAAGACATTATTGGAAGCTGCTGCTATAGGTTCAGGCAACTTAGAGAACATATCAGCTATGTTAATACCCAAATTGGGTATAGGATCTATTAATGCCTTGCGTTCCACTACGGGGTTTCTACCCATTGAACTTAGCCCTAATAGATTCACGCCAGGCGGTTTCACACAAAAGATAGATTTGGGTGCAGGCCAGAGCGGGTTCGTATTTGGACGGCAGGCAGATTTGGACTTGGCTAGAAACATGTTACAACGAAAGCAGGCACAGTTGGAATTACAGACAGGGCAGAGGAAGAGGCGATTTGGCAAACCTCAAAAAACTTCATTAATAGCACAGTATTTAGCACAGCAGGGATAGTATGGCCGATAATTTGACTGATTATACAACTGAAGAGAAAATAGATGTTATAGCTGATTTTGCCAATATTGACTCTGAAAGGATTAATGACATGATTCTAAATTATGCCTCTATGTGCGTCAATGAAATAATGCCTCAAGATTGTACTGTCCGCTTCGACAAAGACTTTGTTAAACTCACTATACTTGCTTATGAGACTGCACTCGATTGTTGGTTTAAGCTGTTAGACGACTACGATGGAGATAAAGAGAGTGGAGAAGGCTTAGAACCGCATTCAATAAATGATCAACTTTACAGCTTTAATCAACAGATTCTCCAAGCGTTTTTTGAAAGGGTAAAAGAGGAAATGAGTGAAAGCACCCTTGAGAAGCTAAACTAATTAAGATTTATCTACGGTGTAAAAGATTGCTTTACATTGATAATTATTCTCTCCAATCCCGCCCTGTAAGATGTCTCCTTATATCATAGACACAGAGAGTAATCACAATTAGACATACTGTTTGAACAAGTAGAATTTTCTCCATACTATATCCTCCTATTTTAAGCTAATTATAATTCCTTATTTAATTTATTGATATTATTGGGATTTGGATTTAATTATTGAACTGGCATGTCAGAGACAATATAATTAGGGTAACAGCTCAAGTGGGGGGAAAAATGAGGCTAGGACATATAGTCCCGCTTATCTTAATAATATTTATCCCTATTTCGTTACAAGCAAAGGATGTTTATAAATGCGCTGACAAGAACGGCAACTTTTATTACAGCACTACAATCTGCCCAGGTGGGGAGAAAAAATCTAAGCCAAATGTAATTAACACACCGTCCCAGTTAGATCAGGGAAAAACTGTAAATAAAGAAGGGGGTGATATGCCACGGTCAAAGACTATACTTGAAGATAGCCCAGAACCTTCCGATTCAAAAAATAAAATTGCTAGTGAGATTGACGCCATAAATGCAAAAATAAAAGAACGCCAAAAGATGATGAGATTTTACGATACTAAGCAGTGTTACCAGACCTCACCACCTAATAGTGGAAGAGAAATTATCTGTGATCATACAAACAGCAAGTACCAAGCATATGCTTTGGAAATAGCAGAGTTACTCCGCTATCGTGATCAGCTCTTATTTATTCTTAATTCTGATCCGCTACAGCTTCAAAATAGAAAATTTCCCTGTCAAGTTACACAAGTTATTGATGGCGATACCTTCGACTGTATTTTACCCAATGGAGTAGAAGACAGAGTTCGATTAATTGGAGTTGATGCACCGGAATCTGGGACGACTCATGGAGATTTGGCAACCGCATATTTACAATCCTATTTAATCCCGAACACTAGTGTAACTTTGGAATTGGATGCTGAGCCTAGAGACAAATACGGACGCATACTTGCATATGTTTTTTTGGCTGATGGTACTATGATTAATGCTTTACTAGTTCAAGAAGGATATGCTACTGTAGACATATACCCGCCGAATGACAAATATGAATCCTATTTAATTAATGCTCAATGAGTAGCCTTTCACCTATCAATCCATTCACGTAATTCACCGTTTGCTTTCATTCTGATTATGAGTTCTTCCAGTCCCTCTGATATAGAAATATACCCTCCGCAACTCTCAACAATACCTTCCAGGGTGATTTTGTACTTATCACAGTTAAGCCGCTCCCTATCCTCAGAGAAGGTTAAGTAAAAGCATTTAATACATAGCCCTTGCAATACAAGCTCTTTAATCTGATCGCTGTTGTTGTTCATATGTCTCTTTTACTCGTTTGAAATTCTCACATTCAGGGGTAATGATATTGATTATGAGTTTTCCATTACTACTCCTTGTTTCGGTCTTATAGGTATCATCACTTATCTTTTGTATAGGTGTTGTCTTGTCCCCATTCGCCTCAGAAAATATTTTCTTTCCATTTTCGTTGACTAATTGACTAATGGGGTCACTATCTAATGATTTAGGGGAGTTATATTCAAATAGTGAGTCATGACTAATCTCTGACTTATCTTGACTAATGTTTCGGCCTTAACTTCCTGTAATGATGCACTTTTTTTTAGAAAAGTGGTATTAGTCAATGAGTCAGACTTTTCAAGTAATAATTTTTTTAACGCTTCGGGAGTTGGGAGTTTAAGTATCTCTTGGGGTATAGAAATAAACTTATATTTGCTCTTTATCCCCTTTTCGCCATTATGCTCCAAATACCCTGAATCAGCTAAAGCATAAACCTCGGTTCTAAAGGTTGTGTTGACTTTGCAATTGCATAGTTTTGCTAATTCGCTCATTGAAATCTCATCCTCTGGATGTTGCTCTTTTATCTTTTGCAGGATTTTTTCTTGTTGGGGTGTAATCTCTTTTAGGGTCTGAGACAATACCACAGTTGCTAATTCATAAGCGGTCTTATAGTCCTCAATGGTTGCCTCAAGATAGGTTTTGCCATCTACCTCTGATTTTTCTCTCTGTTCTTGATGTAAGAGACAATGAGCTTTAATGAGATTCTCAAATCTCGTAAAATCACGTCTGCACCTAACTTTATCTACCGGAAAAGTATCCGCTAGTATTCCAAGATAGGGTACAAAAACGTCATAGGATCTTAGTAGTAACTGTAGGGCTTGATACGGCCTATTCTCCTTATCAATCATTTCGTTATTAATGGGTATTGCTTTTGATTGAAGTATTTCTCGACTCTGTTCATTGGATTCATCTATATATAAATCAAATAGCCTAGTTTGATTTTCAGGGTTTATTTGGGACTTGGTCGTAGTTTCAACATAGGTCAGTCCCCTTGCGGGGATAAATATCTCTTTTGCCTCAAAACTTCCAGTTTTCGGGTTTGGTTCTGTCACTAATTTGCTAAGTTCACCCTCTGAGATTGATGAACGAATAGGGTAATCAGCTTTCTCAGAACCATGAGATTCATATATCACAAGTATTGTATGGGATAGGTCTAATCCTGGAAGCCTATAAAGTGCCTGAGACGATACATCCGTATATGCCCTATACACACTTTTGGGGAATACCTTTAATACGGCTTTTACTAATGCACTCTTACCGCTAGAGGATTTACCCTTGACTACATTTGAGATTGCTTCATCAAATAATCTTGAGGTAAAAGACAAAACTAGCACTCTTTTGTTTACTTTTTCGCCTATATAACCATTTCTACCTATTTGCTCTACAATCTTGTTTAATAGGTCAGGGTCTCCTAACAATTCCCTTGCTTTCCCTATTTCATCGTCTGTATATTCGCTTAAAGGGTCGTATGGTTTCTGATCTTCTTTTGTTGTTTCAACTTCATTACATATGGCTTTTAAGTCGCTCTGTAATCCCCTCGTGCCTATCTCATGTTTCTTTGAAAGTTTGTTAATCCAGGTTTCCTTGTGGCTTGCAAGTTCCAGCTTGCTAATCTCTTTTAGTGCCTCTGGTATATCTTCATTCTCTATAACTGCATACAGGTAATATGTGGCCTCATTTATACCTTTCTCAATTATTTCTCTAAACTTGTCAATGCCGTATTTAACTAAAAGTTCATCAAAATCCTCTTTGTAGCCTGTGTTTAGAATATATCCCCTAAATTCTTTTGCTAAGGGATAAGAAGCCTTATTGCCCGCTTCGTCTGAATCAAACGCCACGTACTTTTTAGCCTTAGATTTTAAAAGTTCATCCCTTGCGTGTTCGCCTAGATTAGTTCCTAATAATGCACAGGTATTAAACCCCGCTTTATCAAGAGCTACAGCGTCAAATACCCCCTCCACAATGCAGCAATCATTCTTGTTTAGATTCTCTGATAGATATATTTGTTTCCGTATCAAGTCAGAGTTTCTAAGGTGTAAATACTTAGGGTTATTCTCTGTTATCGTATTATCAGGGGATGCTCTGCCGGTTAGATAGACAGCCTTTCCATGCTTCAGTATAGGGATAATTATTCTATTTCTGAAATGGTCGTAATAGCTTCCATTATTGCCTTTATTGATTAGTCCTACATCTTCAGCTATCTCTATGTCGGTTTGATCTTTTAGATTAGTGGCTACAGGGTTATTATCTCCTACATACCCTATTGAATGACGGTCAATATCGCTTTCATCTAAGCCTTTAGCCCTTAAAAATTCGATTACTTCAGGATGTTTCTTTATCTTCTTATTGGCATGGGCTGTAAATCTTTCTATTAGCTCATATGCCCGTAACTGTCTATCGAATCTCTCTTTCTCCTTAGGGGAAACTTCAGGCAAAGGTACATAATATTCCTTTGCTAATGATAGAGCAGCATCTAGGGGTGATAATCCCTTGTGACTGGCTTCCAAATCTATGATATCGGCACGTTTACGACAAACGAAACAATATCCATGCGTACCATAGTTATGGAGTGAAGGGTTATGGTCGTCATGGAAAGGGCAGGTATCTTTCTTGCTACCATTAAATATTCCCCTATCGTTGCAATACCTTTCAAATGGTATAGCTTCTTTGACATTTTCAAATATTGACATGTTTATTCCTTTGGTTCCCAGTTCCTAAAATCCCAATGTTTATTGTACGCTTCTAGCATTATTTGCATTCTAAGGGTTTGAACATCAACGCCCTTTTTAGATGCAATTCTATATAGCAGTCTTGACAGTCTAGGGTTGCACATTGGGCACTCACTCTTAGATTTATGGTGGAAATTACCCTTAGGGTAAGTTAAAATATTGGTCATCGCAACATCTCCTATTTTTAAAGTTTCGCCCTGACTAGACTCACCTAGTCAGGGTTTTTTATTGCCCTTTTTCAATACGGATCAATCGTTTTTTCGTCGATCATTTTCATGAGTTTATCGTATGGCACGTACACGTTGTGCCCGATTTTCAATCTTGGGAGCTGGCCAAGAAATATTCGTTTTCGGACTGCTCCTTGGGGGATACCAAGCAGACTCGCAACTTCCGGAATCCTTAACAGCTTCGGGATTTTTCTTGTTTTATACATTTTACTACTCCTCGATTCTAATGTGTTCTACTTGCATGTATAACGGGAAGTGCACATGACGAAATAAAAAAGCGGTAAATAAAGACTGTTAGAGATTTATCTTCTTTTAAGAAATTGGGGATTTGCTAGGGTGGAAATTTTATAGGAAGGGCCGTCAGTGGCTCTTAGTATTAAATAGTTTCGTCAGTTTCTTCATAGTCTTCTTTATCAACTAATTTAGGAAACTGATTCTTGCTTGAATTTCTAAGTCGGTTAACCAATTCATGACGTGTTGCCATTTTCAGGTACTTTTTTAGATTATTTATGCTTTTAATTTTTTCTAAGGGGATAACCGGTATTACGTTTTGGACAAGGTGGATGGTTAACTCGCTTATCCAATCATTTTCCTCTTGGAAGCTGATCCATCTCTTACCTATCGCCCCTCTTACAACTTGTTGAGCGGTTTTTTCTTTCATTAGCCATTTAAGATTTTCGCTATCACTATCTCCGATTTCTACTGCAAAGGTCTTATCGATATTTGGGCATCGCTTTTTTACCTCCAGACTCATACCTAAGCCTTTGGGGTATTTTTTCATTAGCTTCCATTTCTCCCAAATTGGTAATTTTAATATATGGACTTTTTCACTCGGGAGTTTGAGGTTGCTGAAAATTGTATTTTCGTCTATTTCTCCACTTTCGAGGAAGGTATATCGAAAAATGAAGTTGCCGGTAAGTTTAGCCAATTTAACTCTTGCATCAGTTAATGATTCCATCATTGAAAATTCAGCAAACGCATTTTTTTCTATAGCCCACGTTAGCCTATTTTTTAGTTTTAGCTTCACAGCCCGTAGTTTTCCCTGTTTTATCCATTTATAAATTGTTTGACGTCTGTTTGATTTGATTTTTCTAATAGGTTTTGTATCTGCTAATAGCTTCCAGGGACCTAAGTTGTCGTTTTCTTCAGTTTTAACGAAGTTTAGAAGCCCTAAGACCTGTGGAATTGTCAACAACTTCCCTTTACTGAAAAGGGACTCTGCATTTCTTTTTACGTATTCGACTCGGATTTTGTAATAAGTCTTCGGACATAGAGCCTCAATAAGGTCATACTCAATAAATCGACATTCTGGCAATTTTTTTATCCCACGCTCATATAGATTGAAAGCCGAATTGATTTCCGAATACTTCCTTAGCAATTCATTGCGAATCTTCCTAACTCTCTTATAATAACTCTTAGGGTTCTTCTCTTCATATTTTTTGCCACCAGCTAATTCAGAAATCTTCTCGGAGTCCCACCCCTTCAATATTTCAATTATATTTTTAGCTTCTTGCCTAAAATCGACTTGGACTTTTTTAATAAACGTATCTTCTGGACTCGTTTTAAGATAATGACCAGCAATTATTCTAAACGGTCGGTAGGCAAATCTTTTAAGAAACTGGATTCGACGTTTAGTAGTCTCTAGTTTACTTTCTTGATCCAAAACGATTAATCCTTACGCTAATTGTGATTATAATGTGATTGTAAAACAGAAATTTACTGAATACAAACGCACGGAGCTGAACAGTTCCCGAACAAGAAGGCCTTATTGATAATTGGTACAACTACCTGAAATTAAATACAAAATCCTTTAGTGCTTGTGGCTTATAAGTGGTGGAGATGAGGGGATTCGAACCCCCGACCTCCGCCTTGCGAAGGCGGCGCTCTCCCAAACTGAGCTACATCCCCACTTTTTGTGAGACAAACATTCGGTTTCTCTGTACATTAAACATGGCCAACTGGAAATTTTATCTAAAATTACCAAAAAATACTAACCAAAACTAAATTAATTAATTAAATTAAAAAACCACTTGACAACTTAAGTAAATTGCTTTATATTAATAATTGTAGTTAATTTGAAAACTTAAATCATCCTCCATCCTCCTTTAAGATAGTGGGAATGTTTCTAAGTCCTTTAGATCACTCCCACTTTTCTTTTTTATTCCACTTATTATCTTGGTAGAGAATTTACGTCGTAATTATTGACGAGAGTACGTCTGAAATTGATTCATTTCACCATGTTCCGAGTGAATTGATTTAAATGTCGCCTTGAGGGTTCACTTTGATGCTGCTACTGCTCGATCTGATGCCCATCTCTCTAGTCTCGAAATCTCCTCCCGCATCGTTGTAGAGAGTGGAACTATAGAAGACGCTGCGATTATAAGTTCTCTGTCATCCAATTCCTTTTGTTTTGAATAGGCTTCAAAAAGGGCGGATACCACGACCTGTTCAATCTCTGAACCGGAAAGTCCTTCGGTGTTCTTGGCAAGGGAATCTAAATCGAAGGAGTCGGGATCCTTATGGCGGTTGACAATGTGAATTCGGAATATCTCTTTTCGATCTATTTTTGACGGAAGGGATACGAAAAAGATCTCATCGAACCTGCCCTTTCTCAAGATCTCCGGCGGTAGCAGGTCAATTTGATTTGCAGTGGCGGCTATAAATACGGGGTGTTTCTTTTCTTGCATCCAGGTAAGAAAAGAGCCGAATATCCTCGATGCAGGACTATCGCCTGTTTTCTCCCCGCTCCTTGTGATCCCGGCCTCGATTTCGTCTATCCATAGCACGCAGGGAGAAATTCTCTCAACGGTCTTGATTGTGTTTCGAAAGGCTTCTTCGGGTGTTCCAAACACACCGCTATAAAGTTGATTTAGGTCGAGCCGCAATAACGGTAAATTCCAAACTGAAGCGACGGCCTTAGCACATAGGCTCTTACCACAACCGCTTATTCCCATTATTAGTAATCCCTTGGGCATGTCAAGCCCATATTTCCTGCCATCCGAGCCAAATGCTAATGCCCGTGTTTTGAGCCATTCCTTTAGATTTTCCAGGCCGCCGATGTCATCCAAGCCCACTCTAGCTCTTACGTATTCCAGTGTTCCGGTTCTGTTTATCAAGAGAGCCTTCTCATCCATGAGGGATGTAACGATCTCTTCTTCACCTTTTTCTTCTCCATCCAGGAGGATCCTCCTTAGAGCAAATTTCATTTCGGAAGATCCAAGGCCCTGCAAAGCGTGAACGCATTTTTCCCTGAACTCAGGGGTATAATGATTTTGACGGCTGCTATCTTTAAATGGAGCTGTGACTTCGTCAAATATCATCCTGGCATCATCTACATCTGGAAGTCCAATTTCGAATATGGTTATTTCCTTTTCTAATTCAGGTGGGAGGACTGCAGATGGGGAAATGATGAACAGGGTTTTAGAGCTACTTTTCAGAGTTTGATGTAGGTCCTTCAATTCCCTTATTATCTTTGGGTCTTTAAGAAAAAAGTGAAGGTCCTTAAAAAGAAAGAATCCCTTTTGATTGGTCTCCCGAACTTGTTTCAAGGCGCTTAAGGCGTCGTTGATTCCTTCTGATACCCCATTTCCTCCGCTAAACCCGTTGGTACAGGACCAGGAGTATACACTATATTCATCATGAAACGACTCCTTCGAAAGCAGTCTCAACGACTCCTCGACACGTTCTTCTTCCCAACTAATAAGGTAGATAAGTGGATATTCAGCCCTTATGCAACTTGCTATTTTGTCGGATGGAAATGCCATAGTTGTGTCTAATCCAGGGTACTTTACTTGTCTTACTTATTCCAATAGTTCAACTGTCAACCGAAAATCTCATATATAAGAAAATTATACTTGGTGTTTTGTCCAAACAAGTTACGGCGAATTACCAGAACCTAAAGTCCTCGTGTCGTCGCTCTTTTAGGGTGCTCCTTTCTCCATCTAAGCTTATTGAGAGCATTTATGTAAGCCTTTGCGCTTGCAACCACAATGTCGGTACTCGAACCTTGGCCCTGAGAGAAAATTCCATCTTCTTCAATCCTGACAGTAACTTCACCTTGCGCGTCCGTACCACCAGTAATCGAGGCTACCATGTAGTGTTCAAGATTGGGATTTATACCAGTTGCCTTGGAAATGGCTTTATAGGCGGCATCTACCGGGCCTCCGCCACTCTCAGATACTGTTACCTCCTCTCCTTCTATATCGAGCTTAACAGTCGCAACCGGATTCATATCGGTCCCACCCGAAAAGTTAGCCGAAATGAGCTTATAGTAATCCGAAGAACGAACAAATTCTTCGCTGATAAGTGCTTCAATATCCTCGTCAAAAACATACTTTTTCTTGTCCGCGAGATCTTTAAACTTCTTAAATGCGGTGAGAAAATCCTTCTCGTTTAGAAAATAACCATACTCTTCGAGCCTTTTTCGGAATGCATGTCTGCCCGAGTGTTTTCCAAGGATTATCTTATTTGAAGGAATGCCAATTTCTTCAGCCTTCATTATTTCATAAGTAATTCTTTCCTTAAGAACCCCGTCTTGATGTATCCCTGCTTCATGCGCAAAAGCATTGGCTCCTACGATCGCTTTATTCGGCGGAACACTAACCCCTGTCACCTGTGACACTATTCTGCTTGTCGGGTAGATCTGCTCCGTGATGATTCTGGTTTTATACGGATGTCTGTCACTTCGTACCTTAAGTGCCATAACGATTTCTTCAAGCGATGCATTTCCTGCCCGTTCGCCAAGCCCATTGATCGTGCATTCAACCTGCCTCGCACCCTCATTAATTGCAGCAATCGAGTTTGCGACTGCCAGTCCAAGATCGTTGTGGCAGTGGACGCTCAATGTTACATTGTCAAGACCGGGAACTTTCTCTTTCAATGTTCTTATTATATGTGCGAACTCTTCGGGAACTGTATATCCGACCGTATCCGGGATATTAATAGTGGTAGCACCAGCTCTTATGGCTATATCCACAGAGCGGCAGAGGAAATCAAGGTCCGTCCTGGTGGCATCTTCGGTCGAGAATTCAACGTTGTCAGTATATCGCTTAGCGTGCTTAACGGCGGCGCTGATTATTTCCAGGACCTCTTCCTTTTCTTTTCTGAGTTTGTGCTTGAGATGTATGTCGGAGGTCGCGATAAAGGTATGAATCCTGGGATATTCAGCTCCTTTTATTGCTTCCCAACCTCTATCTATATCGTTAAAATTGGCCCTGCAGAGGCCAGCAATTTCACAGCCCCTGATTTTATCGGCAATAACTTTCACTGATTGAAAATCACCCTCGGAGGAGATGGGGAAGCCGGCTTCGATAATGTCTACACCAAGTTTTTCTAACTGGTAAGCAACCCTGAGTTTTTCCTCGACAGTCATTCCGCATCCAGGGGCTTGCTCGCCGTCTCGGAGTGTAGTATCAAAAATTTTAACTATATCACTACTCATTTAATCCACTCTAGTTCGATAAAACAACTGAATTTATTCTAAGTCTATAAGGATATTTTGTCAATTGTTTCTGGAGAGCGTTTATACTTATTTTTTCACGGCGAGAGCAAAAGCTCTGACATACGTTAATGAAAATAACATAGAATTTCCAAAAAAGTTTCTATCAATAGTTTATACTTTTGCTAAGTTTATGAATCACTGCCGTATGTGTTCAAACTATATCGTCAAAAGGTAATCCAATGAAAGAAATCTATCCAGGCATTTATACATGGTCTTGGTTATCTCCGAAGCACGGATATAACTTTAATGGGTATGCTTTGAAGGGAGAGGATGGTCTGATCATCATTGATCCTGCGCTCATGAGCGAAGAGGAGCTCGATGATATTCTCAGGCTCGGAACGCCGAAATACATTATATTAACAAACAAGGATCACGAGAGGATGGCCTATGAATTCAGAGATAGATATGCAGCAAAGATTTATGTCAATGAAATGGATTCTGCATTTCTTAAATCTTCTCCTGACCAGACATTTCGCGACAGAGATCAATTGCCAGGGGATCTTAAGGTAATAAACATTCCTCATAATAAATCCCAGGGAGAATCAGCACTTCTTCTTTCTAAAGGTAAAGGGGTTCTTTTTATCGGGGATGCGATTATCGGCTGGCCGAAGGGGGAATTTTCCCTTCTTCCTGAGGGTAAATACGCCGATCCTCAGAAGGCAAAGGATTCTATCGGGGTCTTACTCGAACATGATTTTGATATAGTGCTTGTAGGTGATGGGGAATCAATATTGGAAGGAGGCAAGGAGGCAGTTAGACGATTTCTAAATCGTGAGAATGTCCATCTAACATTACCTGTTCAATAGAGTATCGATTCGCTTATGACCTGAGCCTTATTATTGGCTTCAGATAAACGTAATTTGAGTGTCTGGCTAATTGTGGATAAGTGATATTGCACTATTAGCAAGGGTGGGTTGGAAAATGGGAAGGCCTGATTATGTAAAGGTAGCGACGATTGATGAACTTCCCTCTGGAACCGGGAAACTAGTCATAGGAGCATTTGAAAAACCGATTGCGCTCTTTAATGTTAATGGAGATTTTTTTGCTATTAACTATATATGTCCCCACATGGGGGGACCTCTCGGGGAAGGGAAATTGAACGGTTATGTTGTATCCTGCCCCTGGCACGGTTGGACATTCGATGTCAGGACTGGCTTGCCCGACCACCCAGGAGGCCATTCTGTTTCGGCCTACGATGTTAAGATTGAAGGTAATAATATCTTTGTTGGGTGGTTAAAGAAGGTTTAGAAATCTAGAAAAATATTAAAGTCGTGATTGCTAAAGAATACTAAGGTAAGCTTCAAAGCCCTGTAGGCAAATCTATATAAATGCAGTCGATTCTAAATTTCCGCTGAACAACTTCTGCGAGGGCCTTCAATCCTAAGGTCTCTGTGGCGTGATGGCCTGCAAAGATCACGTTCATTCTTGAATCCTGTGCTGTATAATAGACTTCAATTGCATCGCCAGTGATGTATAAATCGACACCCGAATTCAATGCTTCGTAAAAACCTCCATAGCCTCCTCCGCCGCTACAAACCGCAAGTGTTTTGACTTTTTCCTTTCCAAACGGAAGCACAATACAATTTGTGTTCAATTTGGTGTTTAGTTTACGCTCGATTTGTTTCAATGAGACTGCTCTTATGGTCATACCGATCCAGCCGATATTTTTGCCCTCATGTAACAGAAATTCATTCGTCACATTTGCTCCTAGTAGTTTTAGTAGCTGGGCGTTGTTCCCGATTACCCTGTGTCTGTCCAATGGTAGGTGGCAGGCATATAGCGAGGTCTGGTGTTTGTACAGAATGTCTATCCTTTCTTTTGCCCAACCGACTATGGAAGGGTTTTGTGTGTGCCAAAAATGTCCATGATGTACAAAAATTAGATCTGCTTTTTTCTGTATGGCTATTTTAAATGTATCGATGCTTGCATCAACCGCAAAGGCAATTTTCTTTACTTCTGATCTGCCCTCGAATTGAAGTCCATTCCAGCAAGTGTCTCTTATATCTTCTATTTTAAGATATTGGTTAATGAAGTAGACGATTTTTTTAAGCTGCGGCATTTATTCAGAAGAAAAATTATTATTTTCTGAAAATCAGGATCTTCCCTCATCAATATTGTTTAATGTGGCTGGGGGACTAGGATTCGAACCTAGACTTATGGGTCCAGAGCCCATCGTCCTGCCGTTAGACGATCCCCCAGTTGAAGGTTTCTAGTATTTATAAAATCATCATTTCAGTCAAGATCTGGCCTAGTGACCTATTCTATTGCATATTTGTATATAATACATAAAATAATTTTGTCTAGGCCTAAAATTCCCAAATAGGAGGATTTAATGTCATATGCCTGCAAAGATCATCACTGTTAGGGCTAAAACTAAAGAGGAGCTCAAAAAACAAGTATCGAAGAAATTAAAGGAGGCGGCTAAGAAAGGACTCACCTATATTTTACAGGGCTATAGTGACAACAGGGTAAAAAGGATCAAGGGGATTTATGAGATTGATCTTACGGTTCATTCGTAGCATCCGAGTCATAAGATTAGATTATGGGCAGCGAAATACTTGAGACATTTAAAAATCAATATTCGGGAAGGGAGTACGAGATTGATATAACATGTCCCGAATTCACCTCGATATGCCCAAAGACGGGGCAGCCTGATTTTGGTGTGATAAGAATCAAGTATGTGCCTGACAAACTTTGTATAGAGCTTAAGTCTCTTAAGCTCTATATACACTCTTACAGGAACGTCGGAGAGTTTCACGAGCATGTGACCAATAAGATACTTGACGATCTCGTGGATGCCTGCAAACCTCTGAGGGCTGAGGTAATCGGTGATTTTAATGTAAGAGGCGGGATAAAAACGATCGTAAGGGCAACATACTCTAAAAAAAACAATGGGAGAAGAAAGATTTGAATAAATGATTATTCCGTTCAAAGTTGGGAAATTATGTTACCGCTAGCCAAACTATTGATAATTTTTGCGGAAAATCGAGTTATTATTTGCCTATTTTGATCACGGTAATGTAATACTTATAATCGAATTAGTAAAATTAATTAAATTGAGGTTCCTGATTGATATGTTATTAAAACTACAAGTATTTCTCACCGGTTTCATTATCATCACTATTATAGGTATAGCTGTCGCTGCTCCTTATATCACACCTTACGCTTATTATGAAGCAGATTTTAATAACCTTTTAAAATCGCCCAGCAAGAACCATCTCATGGGAACCGATGAGGAGGGGAGAGATCTTTTAAGCAGGGTCATTTACGGGGCGAGGGTATCCATCTTCGTTGCTCTCGGAACGGCATTTGTTGCGTTTTTTATTGGTACGATCTACGGGGCTATATCCGGTTACGTGGGGGGAAAGCTTGACGAGGCGATGATGAGAATAGTAGACGTATTCTATTCTCTTCCGGATCTACTGCTTATTGTACTCATTACTTTGGTAATAGGACGAGGCGTATTGGGAATCGTAATTGCCCTTGGACTTACCGCCTGGATGAGAGTTGCAAGAATTGTTAGGGGTACGGTCATACAACTTAAGGCGGTGGATTTTGTAGAGTCGGCCCGAGGTCTTGGTGCATCTCCCTTCAGAATACTCACCGTTCATATCTTTCCTAATATACTGAGTCCACTAATCATTACCGTTACCTTTTCTGTTCCGTATGCTATATTGGCCGAATCTACATTAAGCTTCCTCGGGTTAGGGATTTCTCCGCCCGAGTCGAGCTGGGGCACGCTTGCCAGCACCGGTTGGCAGGGAATCAGGACTTTTCCTCATTTGATTGTTTTTCCTAGTCTCGCGATTTTCATAACTGCATTCTCTTTTAATCTATTCGGTGAAGGCATTAGAGATATGCTAGATCCGAAACTTAGCAGGACGTAACCTATGGATAGTCTGTCTTTAGATATCGGGCGAATTTTCAATTCTGTATTGAGTTCGAAACATAAGGCTCTCTTATCTATTTCTTTGATTTTTGTGACCGTAGTATTTTTTAACCAAACATCGCAAGCAGAAATAAATTGCGCTTATCTGGCTAATCAACAGGTAAGTAAGGGCGCCAAGGAGAGGTACAAGAGAGGATACTGTTTGATAAAAGTAGGAAGGTTTCAGGAGGGAGTTTCAGTGCTTGACGGGCTTGAAAATGAATTGCCCCTCATATCCGATTACATTCTGTATTATCAAGCCATTGGGCAAAAGGGTTTGGCGAATTCGCCCGGCGCGGAGAAACTTCTTAATCGGATTATAAGCTCCTATCCCTCGACGGGGGTCAGGAAAAGGACCCTGATAGCGCTGGGCGATATTTACCTCGAGACCGGTAATTACGATAGAGCTGAGAATGTATTTAGAACCTTATATAATGAGGAGACGGATCGACAGGATAAGGCCTTGTTCTTGAGTAAATTGGGGAACTCGTTGCAGAGTCAGCGTAAGTATATGGAAGCTACCAATGTATATAAATCGCTTTGGGTAGAATATCCTGACAGTATTTTTGAGGATGTCGCATATAATAACGCAATTTATATAGGAAGCAAGCAGGGGATCCCATTCACAGTTAGTGAATCGGATTATCTAAAGAGGGCTGAGATATTATTTGAAAACTCGATGTGGAGCTCTTCGCTTATAGATCTTAATAAGGTTGCAAAAACAAGCGATGTAAAGACTAAAATGGGGATCGCCATGTTTCATGTTGGCAGGCTCGAGGAAGGTCTAAATCTATTGGCCGGGGTTAATTCCCCTGAGTCACTTTTTTGGAGGGCAAAAATCCGGGCTAAGCAAGGTCGAGATGGAGAGGCATCTGAACTCTATAGGACGATTCATCTAACCTATCCAAGCAGTCCATTAGCTCCAGAGGGCCTATATACTGCTGCCAGGCTCTACCAGATAAATGACAACATCAGTAAGGCTATCGATTTTTATGATGAGCTTATAAGAAAGTATCCAAATAGTGAGTTTGCGGAGGATGGTGCCTGGAATCTTGGATGGATATATTACAACCGGGGAAAGTTAGATCAGGCGCTAGTAACCTTTTCGGCCTTCACAAATTCTTCGGTGCCGTTCAATTCCACAAATAATAGATATTGGAAGGCTAGGGTTTTAGAAAAGCAAGGGAAGAAAGCAGAAGCCTTTGCTATTTATGATGGGCTTGCAACGTCGCAAACCCCTTCTTATCATTCCTACCTTGCACAGATCAAGACAGGTAAAAGACCCAGCTTTGGGGGTTTGACCCCTGAGGCTTATGCTCAATCGGCCGATAATGATTCGATGAGGCTCAAGGTCGATCTATTAGCTGAACTGGAAATGTTTGATGATGCGTCCTTAGAAATAGGTGAAATGGTCAAGCGATCCAACGCAGATAAAGACCTTATCCAAGCAAGTCTACTTTATGCCCGAGTGAACGATTTTTATAATTCTGTTAAAATAGCCGAGGGCTTAAATTCGGCTATAGCGATTAGCCTGTCCTATCCGCGGGCCTATAGCGAGGTTGTAAGGGCCTATGCAAAAAAATATAACGTGGATGAATACCTAATCTATTCAATAATGAGGGAGGAGAGCAGATTTCAAAAGGATGTTCGCTCTCCTGCTAACGCAATTGGATTAATGCAGCTGCTTCCATCAACGGCAAGGTTGACTGCGGGGGAGGTAGGTATGAATGGTTTTAATACAGGGATGCTGAATATCCCTAGGGTCAATATTGAATTGGGTATTTATTATTTTAAGAAGGTATTGAATATGTTTAATGGTGATATTCATCTAGCCCTTTCAAGTTATAACGCAGGGCCGAATAGGGCAGAAGATTGGCTAATCATGTTTCCTAATCTTTCAAAAGATGAGTTTGTCGAGGAAATTCCCTTCAGGGAGACCAGAAACTACATTCGGAGGATATTGAGAAGCTACGGGGCCTATAAGGCCATCTACGATTGAAGATTCTTAATCACCTTTCAGCCATTGTGACACGAACTTGAAAATAAAATTACAAATCACAAATTCCAAACAATTTTCAATTCCCAAATTTTTAAAGTTTGATTTTTGGTGCTTGCAATTTGTCTATAATTTGGAGCTTGGTCATTGGAATTTGAATTATGCTTGGTGTTTTCGTGCCTTTGTGGCTAAATAGATTTTGCAATATTAGCTTTCTTCTCTCCGCATAAATATGCAAAGTTCTCTAAAATCCTTAAACCCATCGAGCTACTTTTCTCTGGGTGGAATTGGCATGCAAAGATGTTTCCCTTACTCACGGCGCATGTGAAATCTATACCGTAAGTAGTCCTCGCTGCGATAATATCTTGATCGTCGGGTTCCGGATAGTATGAGTGTACAAAATAGAACCGGCTCCTATCTGGTATGCCCTTAAGTAAAGGTGTTTCTTTAACAAGTTCGACTTGATTCCAGCCCATGTGAGGTATTTTTAGCCTCTTGTCGTCGAATTTTGGAAATTTAACAATCTTGCCCTTGAAGATTTCCAGTCCACTGATTCCTGGTGATTCCTCGCTTTCCTCAAACAGCACCTGCAGTCCGAGACAAATTCCCAAGAAAGGTTTCTCTTGTATCATCCATTTTTTAATAGGTTCTATCAAGTTAAATTCATCTAAGTTTCTAACGCAATCACCGAACGCACCGACTCCGGGAAGGACAATACCGCTGGAGTTTAATATCTCCTCAGGGTTTCTTGTTACAGAGGTTGAATATCCAAGGCTTTCGAAGGCCTTGCTGACACTCCTGAGATTTCCCATTCCATAATCGATTATCGCAATCATGTAGCTCTCCAGGACGCAGGATACAGGATGCATGATCCATGATACAGGATGCACGATGCAGGATCCAAGATTCATCAAGGTTTTCAGCTATATCATGTATCGTGTATCGTGCATCGTGGATCGTGATCAGAGTTTTCCCTTGGTCGAAGGTATTCCTTTTGAGCGTGCATCGATCATGGATGCTCGATCAAGCGCCCTGCCCACCGATTTGAAGGCTGCTTCAATGATATGGTGGATGTTATCCCCGTGTTTTAGCTCAATGTGCAGGTTGCACATGAGGCTATTAGATAGTGATTTAAAAAACTCTTTTTCGAGCTCAACGTCAAAATCACCAACTTTTCCCTTTTGCCTGAGAACCTTATGGACGAAAAAAGGTCTACCGCTAAGGTCGACTGAGGCAAAAACAAGGGTTTCATCGAAGGGAACGAAGGCTTCTCCGAATCTGGCTATTCCTCTTTTGTCTCCAAGTGCTTTCAAGAGTGCTTCGCCCAAAGCAAGTCCGACATCCTCAACCGTATGGTGGTAATCTATATCTATGTCTCCCTTAGCTTTAATTTTTAGATCGAAATAACCGTGTTTTGCAAACTGTGATAGCATATGATTGAAAAACGGTATGCCAGTTTCAATGTCATACTTGCCTTTTCCATCGAGGTTGATGTCTACTGATACAGTAACTTCAGATGTTTTTCTTTCAACTTTTGCTTTTCTTGACATAATGGATGCTTAGAATCATATCAGGAAATCAGGCTGTATCCAATCATTACCCTTTATTCTCAGTTGTTAATTTCACTTCCTCAATTAGGCGAGAAGAGGCTTTAGTAACGATGAAATTGTAGTTTCTATGCGAAATCTTTTCTCCAACATTTGGTATTGATCCAAATTCGGTTAGAAGGAAACCACTCAGAGTATCATAATCCCCTTCAGGAATGCCGAGTCGTAATTCTTCGTTTAGGTAGTCTATCCCGATCTTGGTATTTATGAGGTATTCATTCTCTGATACCTTTCTCCAGAATTTTATTCCCTTGTCGTATTCATCTTCGATCTCTCCTACTACCTCTTCTATGATATCTTCCAGGGTTATGACTCCAACTGCTCCACCATATTCATCCACAACTACGGCCATTCCTGCCAGTCCCCTTTTCATCTCATCTAGCAGCTCGTCAACAGCCTTTGTTTCGGGAACGAAGAAGGGTGGTCGAGAGTAATTTTTTATGGGCTCGTCTGGACCTGCTCCCAAAAGGTAAAAGGCGATAAGGATCCCCGTAATATGATCAATCCTTTCCTTATAAATCGGTATTCTAGAATGTCCGGTTTCTCTAATCAATTTTATCGCTTCTCTTACTGGAGTATCTTCACTGAGTGCGCATACGTGAGCCAATGGAATCATCACCTCGTCGATAGCGGTCTCTGAGAACCGGAATATCCTCTTAATTATCTTTTCCCTATAGCCAATTTTCAATTTGTTGTCATCGATATCTATGGCATGCAAAAGCTCCTCTCGGGTTAAGAAAGGATTTTCGGTGCTCCCAATGAGTCTTAACAGACCTTTCACGAAAATGTTAACCATTGACAAGATTGGCGCAAACAACTTTGAAGCGAACCAAAGGGGATAGATTGACCACAGAACCATGGTGTTCCTTCTCTTCTGAAAGATTGCTTTTGGAACAACCTGTCCGAAGATTACGACCAATGGTGAAAGTATCAGAATTGCATAAAACTCTCCCCCCTTACCCAAGTAATTATGAAGGAAGAACGTTAGAACGATTGTGTTTGTGATCAGCGATAGATTTATACCAACGAGCGAGGTGCTCACGAACTTCTCAATTTCCAGGAATGATTCTAACACAAGAGTCGCGCTCTTTGACCCATTTTCCGCGAGTTCCTTCATTTTTACTTTATCGCAGGATACGATTGCTATCTCGGAACCTGCGAAAAAGGCTTGCAGGGCTAAGAAAAATGCCACAATTAGTATTACAATCTCAAGCGACATATGATACCTCTTTCTCCGATCTCTGAACCTTTACCTCCGAAATCCTTTTCCCGGTTACTTTATTGACTGTAAAGAGTAGGCTCCCGTGCTCTACTTGCTCGCCTTCTTGAGGAAACCTACCAAAGAGATCGAACAAAAATCCCCCGATTGTTTCATGATCTTCTTGAGGAGGAAGAACGGATATGTCAAGTTCTGCTCCCAGAGATTTTAGTCCACCTGTTCTAATTAAAGTGAATAGGAATTTATCATTGAACTCGTCTATCTTCATGCTTCCCGGTACAATCAGGGCATCACCTTCCCAAACAACCTGGGTTTCCTTGATGGCTCTCCTCTCATCTTCGATTTCCCCAAAAAGCTCCTCAAGGATATCCTCCATGGTGACAATGCCATCGACCCGTCCATACTCTTCTACAACTATTGCTATCTGTGTTCTTTTGTGCTGGAACTCCCGTAAGAGATCGAAGGCCCTTTTACTTCTCGGAATAAAATAAGGTGGTCTCAAAATTCCTTCGATTGTTTTCTCTTGGGAAGAGTCTAATGAAAGCAGGTCTTTGGTATAAAGGATTCCGATTATGTTTTCTCTTTCATTTTTATAGATGGGAATCCTGGACAATCCTCTTTTTTTGACTCTATATATCGCATCTTCAGGAGATATGTAGACTGGCAGGAAAAAACAATCGATTGCAGGGGTCATGATCTTGTATACGGGCACCTCTTCAAGCTTAAATAGTTTACTAACTAGTTTTTTTTCTATTTCGGTGACAACGCCTTCCTCGCTTCCCAACCCCAGAAGCGCCTTCATCTCACCATCTGAAAGACCTTCTTTGCTTTCGTATTCAATACCCCCTCCGCCAAATAGCCAGGTAATTCCAACAGATAATCCCAATACAATCCATCTCAATGGAGTTATCAACAAATGGTAGAGATTTAAAGGATAGGCAACCAGACTGGCTATGAGCCTCGGGAATTTCACACCGATTGTTTTTGGCCCTATTTCTCCGAGTAAGAGTAGAGTCGGAGACGCGATTCCTATTGATATTAGCGTGAGTATTGCCTCGTCTGAAACATTGTGGAGTATTGCTCTCACAGTCAGCGCTACTACGCTGGAATAGATGACATTGAGTATTTCATCCGAGAGGTGAATGGTTATTATCAGTTTATACGGTTCCTTTAGTAGTCTTTCAATGAGTGTGGCAGTCTTCTTCCCTTCCTTTCGAAGCTTGGATCGTTGGTGTTTTCCAAGGGAAAAAAGAGCTCCCTCCGACATAGAAAAGAAGCCGGAGAGAAAGAGCAAGAGCAAGAGAAAAAGAAGATTTTGTACCAGCGTTACGTCTTGCATCTTTTATACAAAATGAACAAATCCCCTTTCTTCATAACGGATGTCGTTCCCGGCGATATCCAAAATTTGGATTGAAGACTCGTCGGTTATTTGACCTATTTCCGTTATCCTTATTTTTTGAGTTCTTGCGAGCCCTTGTATCTGTTCTTCATTTTCTTTAGGCGATGAGAAAAGGAGTTCATAGTCTTCTCCCCCGGAGAGTGCAATGGAGTAGATGTCTTCTGAAAAGTCTTTAATTCGCCGTTTATAGCTGGACGATAACGGTATGCGATCGACATATATTTTGGCACCTAAGCCCTGTTTGATAGATATTCGTTCGAGGTCAAGTATAAGACCGTCGCTTATGTCGATCATAGAGCTGACTAGTCTTTTTTTTGCGAGTTCCCTACCGAGATTAAGCCTTGGGTGGGGTCTTTTATGTCTCATTATCAAAAACTCATGGGACTCTTCAATATTGCCACTCACCAGCAACTTACGACCCAAGGCCGAATCTCCCACGGTACCGCTAACATATAAAACATCCCCCGGTATGGCTCCGTTTCTTCTAACAATCAATTCTGGCTCGACTTCACCGAGTACGGTTATATCTATGAAGATTTTATCTGATGAACTCAGGTTGCCTCCTATTAACTCTAACCCAAATTCATTGGCTCCAGACTCAAATCCGTCCATTAACTCTTCAAGAAAGACTTCGTCTTCATCGCTTGAAAATCCAACAGATGCAAGGAAAAATTTGGCGATCCCACCCATCGCAGCAATATCACTCGCCGAAACGGCAATAGATTTCCTCGCAAGATCGCTAGCTGATATAAGTTTTTTTATGAAATGTACATCCTCAACCTGGGAGTCGGTAGTTGCAAGGAGCAGTCTATCAGGGTGAATTTTTACCGCCGCGGTATCGTCACCGACGCCAATACAAACACTTTTGGATACCTTTTGAAAACGCTCTCTAATCCTTTCAAGAGCGCTAAGCTCATCGATCATTTTAGGCAAGAACCAGAGATTGGAACCCCTTTATGTGACTCTAATTTAATTAATATGGGTATATGAAACTTGGTCGGATTCTGACAAAGACTGAATCTTATATGTTTTGAATGTGATAAGTCGTTTTCCATATTAGGGTTTTTATCGGGAGCCTATAAAACCCTAAAGACCATTTTATGATATTTGATTTTGTATGTCAAACATTTTTTGAGATTCTTTCTAATCAGCAGGGTGATTGTGAAAGCGCAGAATCGTCCTCTGATCGTCTGTATTTTGGTTATATGGCGGCCGAAATGTCTTAGCTGCATTGGAAAAACCGAATAATAATCAAGAATCGGCTTAGTATCTAACTTTGACACGACTTTTGTTAATACCTACAATGTAAAGACATGGATAATCCTGTTTTATATCTCATCGATGGTAGCTCCTATATATTTCGAGCATACCATGCCATCAGAAAACTTAGTAATTCAAAGGGCTTTCCTACGAATGCCATATACGGGTTTACAAACATGATTTTCAAGTTTCTGAAGGATTATAATCCTGATTACCTTGCAATTGTATTTGATTCGAAGGGTAAAACATTCAGGGACGAAATCTACCCGCTTTACAAGGCCAACAGGGAGGAGCCACCTGACGATCTGAAGCAGCAGATACCAAAGATCTATGATGTGGTCGATGCGTTGGCCATACCGAAGTTTCAGATGGAGGGTTATGAAGCGGACGATCTCATAGGAACGATAACGAGGGATTCAGTAGATAAGGGCCTAAAAGTCGTAGTCATTACAGGGGATAAAGATTTCAGCCAGCTTGTTTCGGAGAGTGTCACGCTAATCGATACCATGAGGAATAAAGAAACGGGTTTAGAGGATGTTCGCGAGAAATTTAGTGTGCCGCCGGAAAGGGTAACAGATGTATTTGCACTTGCCGGGGACTCAGTTGACAATATTCCGGGTGTGAAGGGTATTGGTGAAAAAACCGCAAAAGAGCTAATCAGTAAATATGGATCCCTACGAGGCCTTTTTGATAACCTCGACAAACTGAGTAAGAGGCAGAGAGAGTTAATAGAAGATAATAAAGAGAATGCCTTGTTGAGTAAAAGGCTCGTAACCATCAAAACCGATGTTCCTATCAAATTCACTCTCGAGGATTTTAGATTTCATGGGATTAATAAGGACAAAGTAATGGAAATTTTTGACGAGCTCGAGTTCAAGTCCTTACTGCGTGAACTAGGCGAGACCAATGGCCCTGCTGTGGAAAAATCTAAGAATAGTAATATGGTAAGTGAAGTTTATTATGATCACTACCATCTTGTATTATCAGACGATGAATTGAACACAGTGATTAATCGACTAAAGGAGGTGAGAGAGGTCTCCTTAGATCTTGAGACCACATCTCCGGAACCCATGAGGGCTAAAATCGTCGGGCTTTCCCTTTCTATTGTGCCGCATGAGGCCTTTTATATACCCGTCGCTCACAGGTCTCTAGTCGATTCCCGAAAACAATTAAGTCTTGATCATGTTCTTGGGAAGCTAAAATCGATCGTTGAAGATGAGAGGGTGAATAAAATAGGTCAGAACCTGAAATACGATTATATTGTCCTCGAAAAATACGGATTAAGGCTTATCGGAATCGTCTGTGATACTATGATTGCAGCGCACCTGCTGGATTCTTCCAGGATGAGCTATAGCTTAGATGAGCTTGCGAAGATCTACCTCAGTCATAACACGATTACCTATAAAGACCTTACAGGATCCGGAAGGAGTAAGATCGATTTTGAAGAGGTGGATTTGGAGAAGGCTAAGGTGTATGCCTGCGAGGATGCAGATGTCGCCTTGTTACTTTCCAGGAAACTGCTTCCATTGCTTGAAGAAATGAATGTTATGAAGGTCTACAAAGAAGTTTATCTTAGACTAATTGAGGTTCTAGCAAGGGTGGAGATTAACGGTGTAAAAGTAGACTCCTCTCGTCTGAAGGAGTTATCTACGGAGTTTCAAGCTGGTCTGGAACGCCTGGCAAATGATATATACGCGCAGGTCGGATATGAGTTTAACCTGAATTCTCCCATTCAGCTAAGAGACGTCTTGTTTGGTAAACTCGGATTGCCCAAGAAGAAACTCACAAGGACTGGCGAGCCCTCCACTGATGTCGATGTGCTTAACGATCTGAGCAGACTGCATCCAGTTCCCCAGAAAATACTCGAATACAGGGGGCTCTCAAAGCTTAAATCCACGTATGTGGATGCGTTGCCTAAGCTCATCCACCCTGAAACGGGAAGAATACATACCTCTTTCAATCAGGTGGGAACCTCCACGGGGAGGGTCAGTTCTAGCGATCCCAATCTGCAAAACATTCCTATAAGATCCGAGGAAGGCAAGAGGATCCGTGAAGCCTTTGTTCCCGAAGAGGGGTTCGTGCTTCTATCGGCAGATTATTCGCAAATAGAGCTCAGGCTTCTTGCGCATTTCTCTGGCGATGAGGGACTGAGGGCCGCATTCAAGGCCGGAAGTGATATCCACAACCGAACCGCTTCTGAGATCTTCGGAGTCGCTGAAGATATGGTTAGCGCTGATATGAGAAGACTTTCAAAGAATATCAACTTCGGGATAATCTATGGGATAAGCGCCTTTGGCCTTGCAAGGCAGCTTGGTACCTCGGTTTCAATAGCCCGGAATTATATGAATGAATACTTTAAGCGTTACAGCAGTGTAAAGAAGTATATGGAGGATTCGGTTCGAGTTGCGCAAGATAGGGGCTATGCTGAAACGATTCTTGGAAGGCGAAGACCGATACCAGAGCTGGGATCCACCGACAGGACGGTGCGGGGCGTTGGGGAGAGGGCTGCAATCAATACACCTATACAGGGTTCGGCCGCAGACATTTTAGATATTGCGATGATAAAAATACATGACAAATTGGTTTTGGGCTATAAGTCCAAGATGATTCTACAGGTTCATGATGAACTTTTGTTTGAGGTTCATGAAGACGAGCGGGACGTACTTTCGAGGATGGTAAAGGAGGAAATGGAAGGAGCCTTTACTCTTGAGGTTCCTGTGAAAGTAGATATAGGTGTGGGGAAAAGCTGGGCAGAGGCTCATTAGTCATTTGCGGATCCAACGTCTCATCACTGTGAGAGTTAGAACTTTCGTGCATTGAGTCTTAAAGTCCGCCATAAAATCGATGAGATTAAAAACCAATCGGGAAAAGAATGTCCCGACTATCCATAATAAATACGGTCATCAGTAACAATAGGCGGGGGGGGGTTCCAACTCCGCACGGATAAAGCATGACGATTCGAAAGCCAAAGGTTTTCGATACATTTAGGGTGACTCGCCACTGTCTTGGTTCCTTAGATTAACTCACGACTAGGGCCTCAGGGCAAGGCCGCGCCCTTATTGTCATTACCTAATTCCTTAATAGGGAATCCAAGCTTTTACCTCTGGATCCCCGATTACTGATTTCGGGGATGACCTAACGACTAAAAAATTTGGTCTAGCCATAATCTGGTCATCCTGAATTCATTTCAGGATCTAATCGAGTCAAGAGATGCTGAAACAAGTTCAGCATGACTAACTATGACATTCATTCTCCTAATGCAATTTTTGGAATGCCGTTCAAGTCCTTTTCATTCTGAAAAGGATAAATGAAAATAGACCTATTCAAGAAACTGTAACAATTTTGTCCACTAAGCATTTGACACCTCCAATCACGAGCGCTTCGACTGGCTCAGTGCAGCCTCTAGCGAATTCATCCCCTTCCCTTCCAGTGTCATTGCGGGTGTTAGCGAAGCAATCTCCTACCTACCGTCGAAATAGGGATTGCTTCAATTTGCTTGACAAATTTCGCAATGACAGTAAGAGCTGCTGGCATGAGTGGTCTGGCCCTTGGATTAAACCCGGGGCTAAGTAAAGGCTCCCGGGTGGGGATTCCTGGCTATTTTTAAGATTCATTGGTTCCCTTCGTCCTGGCTCAGGTTTCGTTCTAATGATAACAAGAAGATGCTATCGGCGATATCAGACATTAGTTTTGTCGGCTAAATTAAAAAAATAACTAGACATTTAAAAATAAAGGGTATAAAATGAAAAGGTCTTTTGATAATTCTTAATCCGAAGTAGGAGGGTGGAGATTTCGATTTAAATTTTTGATGAGAAAATTCTTTTTCACATTTCTACATCTTGTTTCAGTTCTTATTGTCAGCCATATCGCTTTTTCAGCGAATCTCGGGTACTCGGATAGGCTTTTCACATTAATCCCGAGGGAGGCAAGGAGTAACGGAAAACTCGGCGTAGTTGTAAGGTCCTTGACAACAAATGAAAGTATATTCGAGTTCAATGCTGATAAGCTATTTATCCCCGCTTCAAATCAGAAGGTAATAATATCGGTCGCGGCGCTATCTTTACTGAAACCGAACTACAGGTTTAAAACAGAGTTTTATTCAGGCGGTGAAGTCTCTGGCGGAGTTCTCCACGGAGGACTCTACGTTAAAGGTTACGGAGACCCAACGTTGGAAAAGGATAATCTGGTTTTTATTGCGAATCAGATGAAGATGATGGGGATAAGGGAAATTAGGGGAGGAATTATAGTCGATGATTCGTACTTCGAGCAGGTCCGCTTCGGGAAGGGATGGAAGTCGAATTGGAGGGGTGATGTGTATAGCCCTCCTATCAGCGCTTTAACCTTAAATCACAATACATTCGAGATTCACGTTTCTCCTTCTAGGTCCGGAGGTACGCCCTACATAAGGCTCGAGCCCCCTGGTGGATACATTCAGGTGTTTAACAAGGCAGTTACCAGTAACAAAAAGGGTGGACTGTCGGCACACTGGGTGGATGGCAGTAATGCGGTAGTCCTTAATGGACGAATCTCGCCACGCAGATCTTCACAGGCTTTAGAGCTGGCCGTTATTGACCCGACACTCTACGCGGGTGGTGTATTTAAGAGGGTTCTCGAGGATTCCGGTATAATGGTCAGTGGTGCGCTTAGTAAAGGCATAGTTCCTAATTGGAGCAACCCAATATATACACACATTTCCATTCCGCTCTCGTTGATTGTTAACGAGTACAATAAGGAGAGTGTTAATGTCATCGGTGAGAATTTAATTAAAACTCTAGGTGCTCATTTTAAAGGTTCACCGGGTTCATGGGAAACGGGTGCCCAGGTGATTTCGGATTTTCTCGTGGGCATTGGAGTCGATAGTTATTTCAGAATCGTTGACGGGTCAGGCCTCTCGAACCTAAATCGTATTTCTCCACAAACGATGACCGATGTTCTGCAATACGCCTACACAAACAAACTCATAGGTCCTGATTTTGTTAAATCCCTTCCGATAGCAGGCGTGGATGGTACCTTGAAAAAAAGATTTAGAGGCTCAGGATTAGAAGGGAGAGTGGTGGCCAAGACGGGGTATATAAACAACGTAAGGGCACTTTCAGGCTATGCTTTTACAAGAAGCGGAGACGTTCTGGCGTTTTCAATTCTGTCTAATGGTGTCGGACCACAAGTAAAGACTTTTCAAAGCAAAATGCTTACTGAGCTTATGGGTTGTTGCGGGAGCAATGGTTATAGGGGTAATTGAATAATCTGTGTGTCTGAATAACGTGTCATTGATAGATGTATTTATTTATGTTGAATCTGGAGTTCTTCCAGAAGTTTCCAAAACGAAGGGTCTTTTGGCGAGAGCTCGACAAGTTTTTCGGCATAATCCCTAGCTGCTTGACGATTCCCATCATCCCGGTTAAAAGTCACAAGGGCAAATAATATCTCTCGATCGTTTGGATGGCGATAATGGGTCTCTTCGAGAGATTCTATTGCCTCCTTCTTGCTGCCCGCTGAATTTAGAGCCACGGCGTAAACGTAGCTGTAATGGGAATTGTCGGGGCTAAGTTCTGCCGACTGTTTTAAAGCCTCTAAAGCCTCGGCTAATCTCTTTTGTCGAACTAGAAGAAGACCAAGTGCGTGGTATACATCAGCGTCTTGCGGAGCAATTTTTAGCGCTTCATGCAATAATTTCTCTCCTTGACTATCCCTTCTCTCCAGGCGGTATAAATCAGCCAGATTAACGTAGGCCTGAACAAAAGATGGTTGTATTTCCAATGCCTTTCGATATTCTGAATCCGAATCACCGAATCTACCGAGTTCTGCGAAAAGTACCCCAAGGTTCATATGTGCTTCGGGTCGGTCTGCGTTAATCTGTTGGGAGGCGATGTATTCATCTAATGATTTATCGAGCGCAGAATTCTGGTCCGACGTTAGGGTTTCCCTTGGCACTGTGGCAAGCATTCTAGCCGCCTTAATCCGAACTGCGCGTACCGGGTCGTATAACAAATGGAGCGCAAGCGGGGCCCGATCGATTGGTTGCACCTCCTCTAACGCATCAAGTGCACCCAAGCGAACCATGGGATCGTCATCTCCGAGTCCTTTTTTTATTGTCAGGATTGAGTCTGGAGTAATGTAATAACGTAATTCCTTGAGTGCTGTCGCGCGGGCAATATTCGGTTTTGTAGCGTCCTCGGCGATTTGAGATAATAACTCTTCGGCGAAAGGTGTTCCACTTCGACCCGCGACGAGAGCTTCTCCATACGAACGTCTTTTCTTATATTCAGTACCATACCATTTATCCATTTCCTCCACCGCCCACTCGGGTGTCTGATCCGAATGACACTTGTTGCATGCATTGGGGCTACCGAGCTTTATCGAAAGATCCGGTCTCGGTATACGAATACTATGATCATACCGCGGATCGACGATCATGTAGGTCGTTTCCGCCATGTGGCATCCAATACAGCTCGCTCCTGACGAGCCAATTTTATGGAAGTGGTGCGACGAAGCGTCATACTTTGATGAAAGGTGGCATTGAGCACAAACGCCATTGCCCGATTGTCGGAGCTTGAGGCTGTGTGGATTATGGCAATCTGTGCAGGTTACTCCTTTATGGTACATCCTACTTTGAAGGAAGGATCCGTACTCATAAACCTCGGCTTTAATCTGTCCGTCAGGATAATAAAGATTTTCTTCCAGCAAGGCAGGCACATGGGTATCCATAAGGGGTTTACCGTATACGTATTCATCCCAAATTTCCCCACGGCGAGAGTGACATCTGGCACAAATTTCGATTTCCACGTTTGTTTGTGCAGGGCCACTCCTGTTGGCATAACCAGTATGTTGGTCAATGCTCCACTTTACTTCGCCGTGTTTAGCTAGATCAACAACTAAGCCTTTATCGGAATCGGAGGTATATTTCTTCTGATCTTTTGCATCCTGAGCCCATTTTAGATGTCTGGAGCAGGGGCCATGACAGGCTTCGCAGGACACGTTGATTTCAGACCAAGTTGTGTTGTATGTGTCAGACTTGGGGTCGTACCCTTTTTTGAGATTTGTCGAGTGACATTCTGCACACATATAGTTCCAGTTCTGGGTTGGTCCCGTCCAGTGCAAGATGTCATCGTGCTTGATCTCTTCGTTTGGATATAGATGAAACCAGCGCTGACCGCCTTCGCTTTTTGAACGGCTGTCCCAGGCAATGCTTAGGGCCTGCAGGCGGCCGCCCGGAAGCCCGATAAGGTATTGCTGAAGTGGATAGACGCCAAATGTGTAGTTTATTTCATAATCGTGGAGCTCGCCGTCAGAGCCGTCTGTGCGTACCATGAATTTGCCGTCGTGTTTATAAAACCTGGATTTGACCCCAAAATAGTTGAACTCTATGTCATTGAAATCACCGAGCACTGTTTTCTCGTTTACTTCCTGCATGGCGCGGTCATGATGGGAGCCCGACCAGAGTTCATATTCCTTTTCGTGGCATTCGCCACAAACTTTACCGCCCACAAATGTTGCAGAGACGTCAATTTGAGTCGATGGGGTTTTTTGAATTGCGTATTCATCTTGGTGTTTTCGTTTTGATAGATTTTTAGCCACAAGCAAACCCATTAAAACGACCATTAAGACGGCTAGTAACGAGAAGGTGACATAGTTTTTTCTATCTTTTCCTCCACCCGCCTTTTTCTTTTTATTCCGACTTCTTGATTTTTTGCGCATGAAATAATGCACCTCCGGGAGGTCACGACCTCCCGGAGGTCGTCTAGACTTCATTCCAGTAGATAATTCTTTATGTCTCTCTCCTCTTCAGAGCTAATATACTCTATTACATACTTTCGATAATCGTTCGGATCGTTGAAATAAGATGACATGAAATTGAAATTAAATTGAATCAGGCTTCTTTTTGCTATCCAATCGTTATAGTCAGAATATGGCCATTTTTCGGGGGCGTCAACAATCTGAGCTTTTACCGGATTTAAATGTAGATAGCGACAAAGCTGCAAAATGTAATTTTCATTATCGATGTGAGTATCCTTAAAACGTCCTTCAAACAGCGTTCCAACCCGGCTATATCTCTTGTTTAGAGATTGGACATATGCATTAAAAACTACCCCAATGAATTGAGATATGCTCGTGTCGGAGTTTTGTCGCAGTATAAAGTGAAAATGGTTTGGCATGAGACAATAAGCAATAATGGTTATAGAATAACTTTCAGCATGTTTCTTGAGTAGTGATAGGCAATAGCTATAATCCTCTTCACTAAAAAAAATCTGATTCCGGTTTACACCTCTGTTATATATGTGAAAAAATCCACCGGGGAAAAATGTGCTCTTCCTAGACGGCATTTTTTTACTACAAATTCAAATTTCAAATGCTTCTTCCTTAATTATACAGCCATCAATCATATTATTGTTCACCTCCTTTTGTTCACCTCCGGGAGGTCATGACCTCCCGGAGGTATGCTGAGTGTTACAGGAGTCATTAAGCTACTCGTTCGGATCGACAGTTAACATACTCCGGGAGACCGACCTCCCGAAGGTCTTACCTGTATAATACCTCTTCATGAAATCCGCTATAAGCCTGCACCCCAGCGATATTGCCAGACAATTCCAACCGTGTCGAAATCGCCTCCGGCTCTTGCAGTTGCGCCGGTGCTACCAAAGAGCTTAATCGAGTTATGTCGATTCACTGGTAGAGCAAGAGTTAGGCCAATGCGCGAGTTCGCCTGGAGATCATCGCTGTTTACCCCATCGATGGTCGTTTGCCCACCGCGGTAATAGGTGCCGTCTACGGCGACCCATACGCCGGATTTGAATCCATAAACGAGGTGTCCCTGCAGGCTAAAGAGGGGATCTTGCTCCTTTTCCTTGCCGCCCAAAAAGTTGTCGTTCGGGGTGTAGAATGTGACGCCGGCGGCCAGTTCCACAATTAGTGGACCCAGAGCCTTAGAGACGCCAGCCTCTGTTTTGATGAACCAGCGGTTGGTACCGATATTCACGAGTTTATCGGGGTCGTATTGGCCGAGGGGCACACCCACCTGCATGCTTGCTCCGACTATAATATCCTGCTTATAACTGGCGAACTCCTTTAATGTGAGCGCCGGGGCGCCATAGAGGTTGACCGAGAGCCGGAACCGCGGATCGATTAGCCCGCACACATTGCGCTCCATGCGTTCCCCCGCCAACTCGGCGGAACCCGATGCACAGACATACGACAGTATAGAATCGATCTTACCGGACATGCCACCAAGGTTTACCGACCTGGCGTAGCCGAGAACGGGACCGTGGATCTTGATGGAGGCGTTTTCCAACGGCACCGAGGGATCTGCAATAACGGTGCCTTGTGAGTATCCATAACCCAGGACGATGAAATTCATCCCTATCGGTGTGTTTGTATAAAGTCTGGGCTCGAGTTCCTGTGCATGAATGCCCGCGGCTGAAAACATGGCCAGGACGAACCCGGCACGAATCCACTTTAGAAAGCGTACAGCCCGCGACGATAGATTTACAAGCGCCATTCCTAAAAGAGTGATATCAATGCCTACCGGGGACAGAGTAGTTTTTACATTCGTTTCGGGCGAGAAGTGCCCATTATGGTTGGTTGCCTCGCTCAAAGTGTCAATCAAATCTTTAGGACTGAATCAATGATCCATCGTCATAAATCAAAAAGGTTTACAATTTCAGATAACTAGGAAAAGGGGGCCGGTGAATGGCCAAAACAAAGTCATATGGGAAATAGACCTTAAGTTGCTTTTAATTAGGATTGTCAATCTTAATAATTTGCTCTTTCTCAGTTTCTACAAACCCTGGAGGGGTCTTGGCCCATGGATAACCATTGACAGCAAGCTTATAGCCCACGTCAAACAACTGACGCATGTACTCAGTGTCGAAATCCTCCTTGTGGAGGGCTTTGAAAGTTTCCGGTATGTAGGCGAGGTTGTAATCGACTCCGTCTCTTTCTGCAGTAAGATAAATCATGTATAGATCGCCGATGCCTTGAGTCTGGATTAATGAGGAAATTGCCCGGCCCGCGATGCTCATCGTACGACGCTCAGTTTGAGCCCAATTTGGGTCCAGCCTTGCGTTACGTATTATATAGAGTCTTCGTTCGCGGGACAAGCCCTTTGTCTTTTGAAGAGCACGCATCTTCACCCCCAATGAAGGAGGATACATAAATACTTGTGCCATCGCGCCACCGTCTACATGCATTTCCTGAAATGTTTTTCCATTTGCCTCAACCTCTATGAGTGTTGGAGGGAAAACTGCAGGGATGGCGGCCGAAGCTAAAAGGATGCGCTGGAAAAGCTCTAGAGCATTCGGATGACCACTGGCAGCAATCTTTCCCATGTTCCAAATGACGGCACGTTGTGCGTCAAGATCGGTCGTGGCGATAAGCAGGAGCCTTCCCTTTTCATGTTCCGCCGCTATAGCGGCTAACATCTCCTGATTAATGTGCTTCTTCATCAATTGGAAAAGCGGGGCATTATCGGCCATCGAATCTTTGAATATAGCGCTTAAAATACTCCGACGCTTCAGTATGTCTTTGGGCGAAACATTCGTGTAGACCTCTTTTAGCTGCGGATCATAGGCTGGCCCGAGGAATGCGAATGGAGCGATCAGCGCCCCTGTGCTTATCCCGGTAACGGCCTTGAACTCAGGTCTGTTACCGGCGGCAGTCCACCCGATGAGTAGCCCTGCCCCGAAGGCGCCGTCGTCACCACCACCTGAAATGGCAAGAAATTCAGCAACTGGCAACGCTCCCTTGTGCCCCGATTTGGCTAAGAATGCTTGCTCCCTGTAAAAGGCTTCGACGCCGTCACGAAGGAAGTCGGACGCATCTTCATCCGCCCAGTACCTGACGTCGGGCATCCCTGGGATGTTTGCTTTATCCTGAAGATTAGGCGGTACTGCTTCAAGCCGTTTTGGCGCTGAACACCCTTGCCCGACGAGTAAGACGATTAGGAGCAGGAGAGAGAAAGTAAAAAGATTATATATGGATAATTTATTCAAAAATTGCTTAATAAAAATATACTAAAGTTGAGATTTTTTTTGTAGAACATCATATCATAATTCTTAACTGTTGTAAAGAGTTGATTAAGCGCAACATCGAAAAAATTAACTTACCTCCGGGAGGTCGTCTAAAATTTATGATCAATCTAGTTGCAGGAATAACTAACTTACCTCCGGGAGGTCGTCTAATTCTCGGGAAAACGCGGATAGGTCATGGCTAGAAGAACAGGAACGCCACCCCGACCATGGCGAGGAGGAGTCCAAAATACGCGAGAGGAAATGCCCATCGACAAAGGTGGTCGATGCGATCTCCAAGCTCGAACCTTCCCTGCCTGTCCAGCCCGCCTACCACGAGGTTGATCACGACCGTCGCGCACATGGTAAGGAAGCTAAGGTTCAGGAACCCGTGCATCAGTGTGACATACGAGATGCGGGGTAGGTGATCACTTGTCACGAGCAGGTAGGCGACACCGGTCAGGATCCCGATGAACGAGACACTGAGTCGATCACCTATCGAAGACCGGTCCATCCAGAACACCGAGAAACAAAGCAGCACGATCACAATGAGGGGTATGACCACCAGTCGCATTACAAAGAAGGACTGTCGCTGCACATCCACGCTCACGACAAACGCTGACGAAATCCCCCGGCGTCCGGCGTAAGATGCAGGGCGATCCCGGACAGACTCGCTGACTCCTGTGACGGTCCATTGAGGCACGCGAACTTCGCTGGCTAAGGAGCCGGGCTCATCCGATTGCACTTGCAGCAAGACCTCATCCTTGTCGAAGCCCAGGACTTCAAAGACGGCTTCCAGGCGCTGCCTGTCGAAGGGGAATCGATACATGCTGAATTCCACCTCCGCGGCAGCGTTCAGCGTCTCGATCAGGGTTGAGGTCCCGTCCGGCTCTACACGCAGCAGGACCCCGCTCTGCTCATACAGGCCCGATTCGTTGACGAGAACGACCTGCGGATACCAGCCAGGCGAGATCTCGTCGAACTGGTAGCTGCCCTGGAAGACCTTTTCATCCACTCCCGCGACAGCGGGGTCGAAGGCCTGGCGTGGGTCATGCCACTTGAGGGTGAGTACACCTGTGAAATCGAGCGTTTCCACCCCGTCGTTGATCTCATTGATGTCATAAAGGTCAAAGCGGGCTTGAACCACGACGGGACCTGCTTGCTTTGGAGGCGCGAGTAAAAACGCCCCGCTCAATCCTGTTCGGGGAGGGTTGCTCTCGGAGCCGGCAATGGGATCCGCGGCAGCCATCCACGCGCAGCACACAAGCGTCACCAGTAGGGTCAGGATTGTCATAATGAGCCTACTCATTTCTTGCGATCTCCCACCTGAACCGCGGCCTGCGTTGTGTCCGAGATAGTCTTACTTGGAACATGAATGAGTCCCACCTCCTGTGGGGTGACGGGGTTGCCGGCAACGACATCAACCTCACCAGAAGGAGCCGCTCATAGTCCGTACTGGATTCGCACATGCAGCGCCTAACTATTAATGAGGCTGTAAAAATGCAGTGTAGTATGACATATAGGGCGTTACACTGCAAACCATTGCGCTGCAAACACAACATGCCCTATATCATAAAATTGTTGACCTCCAGGAGGTCATGACCTCCCGGAGGTGTTTTCGTATTACTTCAGAATTTTTCACCTACTTGAACTTACAAGAAATTAGTGCTATAAAATAGGTGAAATCGGTAAAACAGGGACATGACTGGTTGGGCAACCAAAAAATGAGCTACATTCCTTTGGTACACATGGCGGTGTTCGAAAGTAGGAACTGACCATGAGTTCTATTGCAATAAGTTTGATTGTATTCGCCTGCGTCTTTGGAGGCGCCCTGCTCGGTTTGTTTCTTCGTAGTATTTTGCCCGAGCATCATCTGAGTAAAGAATCGAAGGATCTTGTGATGAGTATTGTGGTGGGCCTGATGGCGGTCATGGCTGCCCTTGTGCTAGGTCTGTTGATCGCCGCGGCGCAGGGTTCATTCCGCGATGAGCAAAGCGACATTACGGAACTGTCGGCTAACATCATTTTCCTGGACCGTGTCTTGTCCCATTACGGACCGGAAACGAGGGAATGCCGTGATCTCCTCCGAAGTGCTGTTGTGGACACGCTCAGTCAGATGTGGCCCGACGAGGCTTCTAAACCCGCTCAGTTGGACGCAACCCCGTCTAGATTTGAACTTCTCATTGACAAAATCCAGGCACTCTCGCCGCAGAGCGAGACTCAGCGCTCGCTCAGGGATCAAGCGCTGGGCCTTGCCTCCGATCTTGCAAAAACGCGCTGGCTGCTGTTTGTGAAGCAAGTTAAATCGATTCCTGTGCCATTCCTGGTTGTGCTGGCACTGCTGGTTTTCTGGTTCACCACGATCTTTTTCGGGTTCGGCCTGTTTGCGCCTTCCAACTTGACAGTAATAGCTATTCTGTTCGTCTCTGCGCTATGGGTTTCGAGTGCGTTCTTCCTGCTCGTGGAGCTGAATCAGCCATTTGTTGGGGTGATTCGTATGCCCAGTGATCCGCTTCACGAAACCCTATCACATCTGGGCCCGTAGCGATAAAAGCGTCGAACGGCATGACGGTAACCGATCAAGATCTGTTCCCCCGTTAAATTGTTCACCTCCGGGAGGTCACGACCTCCCGGAGGAATAGTGAACCCTCGCACGGTTCCCCACTGGCGCTCGCTCAGGTAAGGACCCCACTTTTTCCAGGGAATCTTCTTTTCATGTGCTTCCTTTAGTCTAAGTTGTTCCTGATTCATTACGGCTCCTCTTTAATTACTTGAACTTTTCTATTCCCTATACATAATTTCACATGAGGTCGGTCGTCACCTTCAATTAATAGGAACCGTTATTATTGGGGCGCCCTCCTTGGGGCCGGTCTCTGTCAGGGAGGTCAGGAAATAGAGGAACGTGAAGAGCGCCTTCGAACGGAAGTCGCGGTCATCGATCCAGAACCAGTGGTTATGATAGCGAATCGCAACAAAGGCGTCGCTCGGTCTCAACGTTGAACTATGAATACTCATGGGCGGGGGAACCAGGGTGCCCTCCAAGGTCTCCTCGGACACGATTGCACTTACCCGTTTGGCCTCAACGTGCTCCGCGGGAACCTCGACGAATGATGATAAATTTGTTAGGATCTCCAGGACGGAGCGACTCAGGATGGCAATCTCCCTGTCATTGGCTGCAACAGCACCGTAGACCACACTGAAATCGTTTCGCTTTACATCAAGCCCAAGGGCTTCACGGACCCATCGTTTGTCCGCTTCGAGAGCTTCGTTCGCTTTGCCCTTGAAGACGATCATCATGCCCTCCTTTTTGTCGACCCGGATCCCCATGGCTTGGGAGTCCTGGATGCGCTGTAACCTTTCAATCAGTGAGTAGAACTCCGGTTGGGCCGGTTTGGCCCTCAACAAGCGCCCGACGCTGTTGTAGATGCCGTTAATTGCCTGGACAGCGAGACGGAATACCAGGTCGACGGGATACCCGGACTGCACCAGGCTCAAGATTACTGTTGGCTCGAGGGGGGTCATGAGATTCTGGGCGAACTTCTGTCCCGAGAGGGGTGTGTATGTAATGGTGGGACGGTCGATGTAGTTCAGATTAGCGCCCAGGGACTGTGTGTCTGACCCAACCCCCGCCATATTCGACCAGCCGAACTGGGCATTCATCCCCCCTGCAAAAACGTACTGGCTTATGACAGAGGTGACGTCGAGGAAGACAGGCGTGTCCCCATACCGAATTTTCACCAAGTTGTTGAGCATCTGCTGTTTCCATGAGTCAGAAATCGCAGAGTTGTAATCGAAGCGGTCGCGCATGAGAATCGGGGGTCCGATACCAAAACAGCCCAAGAGACCGAATAAGACGAGGGAAAGGGCAACCAGTATCAATCGTCTGATAGAATCCATATTATTCATTATTCTCCTCAAATTTGGGTGGCCGCTTGTTGCTCGCCGAGGGGGGGGGTCGGTGACTTGTTACTTAGTTATCTCTCTCCTCGCCTTAACTTGCTAACGCTTCAAAATTTAAAAGCAACTCCGAGCGCTGGTCCGTACATCCACATTTTTGAGTCAAAGCGACTATTCCCACTTCCGTTGGCATAGTTGTCGTATAGTGCGCGGAACCCGATCAGGGGCGTTATGCGGTACCAGGATAATTCATAACCCACTACAGCGAGAACGTTCCATGAAAACTTAGATGAAAAACTAAGATCAAATCCTCCTATATCAGTTGTCAACTCCAAAAATAGCTTCTTATAAAATTCAAGCCTGGCCCGTCCACCGACGATAAAATCAAACCAGTTCTGACTTTGGTCTATTTGTCTCGATAAAATGCCTAATGGGCCACGGACATCTAATTCGTTTTTCAGGTGCCAGTAACGTCCACCGGCAAGTATATTGAATGTCACAGACGGCTTCGATCTTTGCACGAACTGATTGTATGGACTCCCGATGGGCCAGGAACCTACCCGGTATAATCCTCCAAATTCCTGGATGAACATTGTGGTCTGCAAGCCGGCACTTATGGAGCCTAATCGTCTCAGTGTGACATCCTTGTTTAAGGCTAACTTCGAATATATTGTGTCTGCGAATATTCCCAATTTACCTTTCCACCATACTTCACCGTAAAGCATCCCTGCAATATCGAGGTGCTCAAGCAAATTGATAAAAGTCGCATGGCCCTCGGCGCCCTGTCCATTGACAACTATGTCTTCGCTGATACTCGTAAACCATCCATAGGGGATCACGATAAATTCCCAATCTTTTGAATTAGAGGTTTGGGGGTTGGAATTTGCTTCAGCGTCGTTCGAAGCGTAAGCACTGGGACCGGAGTTTTCACTAACTCTTTCAGCCGAATACATGTCGTTAGTAGCGAATTTATCTGATAGGCCTTGAGATACACGGATTCTTTCGCCGGGGAAAATACTTGATTTATCCCCGCTTGGTTCTCCTGGAAGATCGGTTATTAACGGGTTTCGATCAGGCCCCTCCGTTCCTTCAGATCCAAAATGATCCTTGGCGTATTCCCCATGTCCTCGATCTAGTCGTTGAGCAGAGATTTTAGTTTCGGAAATGTCAGGTCCATACAGGCATAAGCCAGCACACTGACTATAAGCGGATTCGCCGCTAAGAGTTAATATCAGAAAAGTTAATATTAATGTCACAAAAATAATAGGAGTATTTATCCTCTTGAAAGAAAGCAGTGAATTGTAGCAACTGGCTTCTCTAGTCATTTCGGTCTTATAATGTTTATTAAGAATTCGATTTAATGATTGTGCATAATGAAGACTGTCGTTGCGAGGAGCTCTTCGTCTTCGCTCAGGATAAACTCGGCGACGATGCAATCCCCAAAAAGACGAGATTGCTTCGCCGTCGCTCGCAATGACAACCCTCCTTTTGAATGCGCTTTTACTTGATGGAGTTGGTATCACTGTGGTAGTTTCTTTCATAGCTTTATTTCCTCCGATCTCCCATTGAAATTAATCAATTGTACTAACTACAAAAATATTCTAAAAATCGCTTTAATGGCTACCCCGGATTCTAGTGCGAGAATACATCTGATACTTTGAGTTGGTATGAAATGCAAGATACATCCGTTCGTCCTGAGCAGTGAGCCCCTCGGTAAACTCGAGACAGGCTTGTGAAGCGATCGAAGCATAAAGGGCGACTATTAATCCTTGCAAAAGAATAGCATTGTCCCTTCAATTCAATCAGTAAAGTTCAACTCGATTAATCCCCGTAATTTACAGCGGTTCGGCCTTATCCCGATTCTCCCAATTATTGAGGGAGAATTAAGGGGCGATTCATATTCGCCTTAACCGTCTCCCGTGTATAAACGACAGATGGCTGTGGTGAGGTTTTTTCCTCACAACAACCCCAAATCGCCTACTGAGGCGGTTGCACCACCACATAGGTCACTGCGCTCCCTTGATACACTGGTTGATACCAGGTCGAGCCAGATTGATAGTAGGTGACGCCGCCCACAACCACCTGGGTCGGGGGAGTGGACATTGCACTGAACGCGGCAGCCGACATAGTCGCACCGATGGCTGCGCCAGTTACGGCCCCGGCCGCATAGGCACCACCATAGCCATAGCCGTACCCTCCCCCGTAGTAACCCCCGCCATGGTAATGGTAGTCATCGTAGTTGTCGGCGTAATTTTGCCTGCTTTGCTGTGCATTCTGTCCATAACTCTGTCGGCTTTGCTGCGCGTCCTGCCCGTAGCTCTGCCGGCTTTCCTGAGACTGCTGCCCATAGCTTTGCCGTGAGGACTGGCGCTCGCTTTGATTAGCCGAGCCAGTCGACTGCATTTGTTCTCCTGTGGACTGGCGGCTTGACTGCATGCTTGAGCGATCGGATTGCCAATTCCCGCTGCTGGCGCCGCCGCTTTGAGAAAAGCCTCCTCCACCGCCACCTCCCCAGTCGCGAGAACCACCACCACCGCCGCCACCGCCACCGCCTCCAAAGTCGCGAGAACCTCCTCCTCCTCCCCAACCTCCAGAACCACCCCTCCCCCCGAAACTGCCACCACTGGCGCCACCGCCCCGAGAAAATCCCCCACCGCCTCCACCACCTCCAAAACCCCTGGCATCAACGTTTGTGGCCGCAAACAGAAACATCAAGAA
>JBAUII010000080.1:0-58974 GCA_049682815.1 Thermodesulfobacteriota bacterium
CAGGCTTTATTGGGAATCGATGCCCTGTCCCCGCACGCTTCCTTCGAGCTGGGACATAGATTTTATCCTCCACTTTTAGATAAAAGGGGAGTTAGAGGGGATTTGATTGATGGTGGATGTGTATAGCTCTCAGGTACTTCTGTCGAGGTTTACATAATAATGCATGGAATTTCCTCTAATCCTCCCTAACCCTCCTTTACAAAAAGGAGGGGAGCATTTCCTCCCCAGCGACCTTCCTCTATATAAGATAGGCAACAACACTTCCTCCCCTTTTAGACAAAAGGGGAGTTACAGGGGATTTGATTAAAGGTGGAGGTCTCTAGGTCTCTGCTTTGTCAGTGGAGCCTTACATATCAATGCCTGAAATTTCCTCTAATCCTCCCTATCCCTCCTTTATAAAATGGAGGGGACAACATGCCTACCCATTTTTAAAAGGGGGAGGAATCAGTGGCGGAGGAAACATTGGAGTGCATGTGTAGCGGGTAGTCCTTATTTAATCTACGAGTATCACTCAGAATGAAGCTATTTTGTATGCCAGGAATGCTGAGTATTCTTGGTACGAGCTTTTAGAGAATGCCGAATTTAGATAGTTATAATAGCCAAATTCTAATGAAACGGTTTGATCACCAATCGGAGTTTTACCAAGCTTCCAGGCGAATTCAGTCAATCCATTGAAGGTATTTGCGTCTGTAAAACCATCATTACTCGTATACCGTGAATAATGTCCATAGGCTTTAAGATTAAACGCCTTATTCAAGGGACTATAGTTAATAGCTAAGGATGTGGCCGGAGTCATATAATCAAGCTCGGCTCCTAGCCATTTATATTCCTCTTTTGTGAATCCTATAGATGGTGATATTGAAATTGATTTGATGGGGGTGTAGGATCCCCTGATCTCTGAGAGTAATATCCTGCTGTTCATATCAGTCTGGTTTTTGTCTTTACCCATTGAATAGCTTGAATTTATCGACAATTGCCATTTTGATATCAGGTAATAGAGACTAGAATTCAAGGTTTGGATAGATTCATTCTTGGAAACCGATCCATCACGCCTTGTTGCAATTAAAGAACTGCCACGACTGTAAGACAAGCTTAGAACGGGCCAGTAGGGAAATGCTATATCCAACGCTGCTCCTGCCTGGGTTTTTCTTGCCTTTGGGCGATTCGAATTAAAATTAACATTATCCCAGTAATCGGATATGAAGGTTTTAAACTTTAATACATTTAGATTCCTATCTATCCAAATTTCTTTACCTTCCTGATTGCTATTCAACGCTGTTCCCGGCACTCTATCAAAGCCATCTTCAACTTGCACATATTTCGCCCCATATTCGAATCCTGCCCATGCACCTTTAGAGATTAGTGTGAACATCTGAGGCTTGTATTCTCGGAACCCTTGCTCGATATCAAATTCATCTACCGGGCTATATGCCATTTCTCCTTCAACGGACATTAAATCACCAAAAGCTCTGGGATCAGTAGCTACATGAAGAAATCCCCAGCTTTCCCCGGTTAAAAGTAGATCCTTCGGCTTTTCCGTTTTTTGTGATTGCGAAATTTTCAAGATATTTAGATCACTAACAGTATCACTTGATAATGAGTCTAGTAGTAGGGTTTTTGGTTTTAGAATATTAGTATCAAAATCGGAATTAGGCTGTCGTGCGAGATTTCCAGGAGTTGGATTGACAAAGTTATTGGAATTTAGCTGTTGCCCACTTGCTAATGGAGATAAGGCGAAGGCCATCAGGGTAAAAAGAAGTATTTTGAACACGGCTTTCCTTTCCATTAACTATCCCCGTCATGTAGTGAGATGAATCAGCTGACACCCTTATTGCTATTTCATACCCAATTCCATGTTAACATTATTTGTTTAACAAAATCAACCCCTTTTTTTCGAAATTTAAGAATTTGCTTTAAATCATAAATTAAGAGCCATTTTTAGGGAAAAAGGTAAGCGAATTTCATTTTCCAAAGAAATATCCATGCAATTCGAATCGATGATTCCAAGTCTATTAGTTATTAATGAAAAGTGCGTAAACCTGATATTAAAAACTTCTAAGAATGAAATTCGTGTAATGGAGGGAGGTTTCTTCTTGAGAAGATAGTGAAGTAATAAGACTTTGATTGGGCTATTTAAGGTATAAAGCTTCACTGTGTGAAAACGGATCCGTGTACACATATACTAAGTTTGAGATTCGACGGTAACGCGATGGATCTCAAATCCCACTGGAAACATTGATGACAAGGTCTTTAGATTCCATGAATTCGACTGGGCATTTCTCTGATTTTCAAAACCAATGTTCTTTAATGATCTTACCGCTCGAGAGCTCACCGCCGGGAAAGCGATATGCCCAGTTTTCAGAAAGGTCGAAATGTCCCATTACATCTGACAAGTAACTGGCGGTGTAACTACCATCCTCCCAGCCCGGCCTCAATTTGATTCTAGGGCCACTGATCTGAGTCCTCGAGATAGTATACGTGATGCCCCGGTCGGGCCAAGCCTAGGACGGACTGCAGGTAGTCCCATGTAACCCCTCCGATCGGGTACTGGGCAATGAGTTCAGCCACAATAACTCGAAGTTTAGAATTTAGTTGTAATCACCCTACAGTTTCGACATAATCTTAATACGCTGAGAAATGTATTCAAAATAGTTGCTCTAAAAATTTATCGTGTAGGTTTGGCGAAAGGAAAAAATCAAGGGTTATATCCTAATGCAGCTAATGTGGGTTGTATAGATTCTAAAAGTTTCTTTTTAACTTTTAATGCATTGTAAGACAGTTTAGCAGCATATTCGGACTTGGCGCTGGCTATTTTACCAGTAAGTTCGAAAAGCAGATCAATATCTAGATTCTCCGTACTCAGACAGAAATCTTCCCATCCTATAGATAGACAAAAGTCCATTACTTTACTCCTGTAATTCAAGGAAATAAATGGTATACCTCTGCATGCTGCAACAATGCCCACATGAAGTTTTTCACAAATCATAATATCAAATTCTTCTACTGATTTTAGTGCCTTTGAATAATCATCATGCCAGTGCACCACAGTTGATTTAGGTATATTATTCTTTACCAATTCGATAGCAATTTCATCAGGTTGCCATGCACACACTAAAGTAATATCCCAGTTTTCCTTTGATAGTATCTTTAGAAGCTTAATAATGGTACTGAAAACACTTAGTTCGTTTGAGCCATAAAGCCAACCATAGGTAATTCCTACATTCACAGCTATTTTACCTTGAAAATGTTTTTGATTTCCTATTTCCTCTGCAAAATAAAGAGCTGGATCTCCAATCCACTCTATTTGATTTACATCCACACCCCAATCTTCAAGGCGCTTCTTGGATAACGGTCCCCTAACCCCGATGTACTGCGAGTTCCGTAGAATTTCAAGCCAGCTAGGAATGTGATCAGTACCCCAAAACCACGGATCACCAATACCTGTTCCAAACAATGCTGTTGGCAATTGTTGGCTAAGCTTGACTAGGTCGGGATGTTGAGGAGGTTTTGGGACGAAGGTCCCGCCGCCGATAATTAGTGCTTCTGGGCTGGATATGTATTGTCCTAGATTTAGGAAATCACTAAACATTGCCTCCTGGGCGGCGAATATCATGTCATCGCCCAGATTCCCATGCCAACGCCAACTAATACACTCAGTTGGAATTTTTTTTATTAATTGTTTTCTTATCATTCTTATTCTTTTTCATATTTATCATTTAAAATAACTAGAATACGAGCTAGTTCTTTATATTCTGCTAAAATAGAAGTTTGTGGTGCATCGTGCTAGCAATAAAGATAGATCAAAGATTTAAAATTCGTTCAGTTATACCTAATTATATTGTAGTTTATCTCTATGTTATCATATTGCTTTTTCTAGTACTTGTTTAACGATTTTTTTTGAATCAAAGTATTCTTCGGCAAGCTTGCGAGCAAGTAAGCATTGTCGATCATAATCTTCTGCAACCTTATCCAAAAAAGTAACAGCTTCTTGAATATCGCCAAAACGAAATAAGCCTTCCGAAGTTGGAAGGAAACGGCTCGGACCAGTGTTTTGAACAATACAGGGTTTTCCACTTGCCAGGTAACAGATAGTACGATCGCTGATCCAGGCCGATTGGAAACGAACAGTTGAAGGTTTTGCACAGCTAAATTCACCAAGCGAACCCTGTATATATCTCTGGTAATCCCATGGGCTAGATGCAACCTCGTGAGCTTCACGGACAGTCCAGCCATGCTTTTCTAACATATCTCTTTCAGTATCGTCTTCAGCAAGATGCAAAGCAAGCTCCAACGGCTGTGAAGTGTGGCTCGGTAAGTCTAAATATGGCAGGAATCCGGTTCTCTTATCGTCTATATATCCTCCATCTTCGTCTCCCATCCAGGCCCGCGTCATATACCAGTGTGAAACTGTCGTATATGATGCATTTTCTTTCGGTGGAGTTGGTAACCACCAATGCAAATCTACGCACGGAGGAATATATATCCATTTTATGCCACAATCTGGAATTCTCGAGTAAGGAGTCCCAACTGTTTCGCCGATAGTAAAGTAAAAATCATGAGGAGCAAGCTCTATGACGCCCTTACTCATCCAATGTTGGAGTATTCCGGGATCTATGTCGATAAAAGCGGTACGGTTAAAGCGGTTCACAATATCAGAAGGTTGATCATGCCTTATATTTACAAGAAGATCGGCATCACATGCGTCTTCCAAACCTAAACACATTTGAGATACTTCCTTGGGAAGTGGATCATCAGTCTTAGACCAGATGGAAAGGCATTCAGAAAATCCGTACCTATGAAGGCGCTCCTTTAGTTCAGCTAGTCTTCTTAGCATAATGTCAAGAGGGAGGTTCGGATCGATAAGTTCATTCCATATAACTCGACATCCCGTGTTTTTGAATCCCAGCGCCCAATTTAGATAACACCAAAAATGACCCCCGCCCTCTGGATAATTAAAAGTTTTTGCTGATAAACAAACTTTATAAATTTTTTAGTCTCCATAAAACCAAAGTAATTCGAGAGAGTATAAACCAAGATAGGTTATTTTCTCTTGTTAACTGTGGCTCCATCAATTACCTGTTCGATTTATTATGGTAGCGCTATTCGATAGATTGAATGTTTTTCTGAATTCATTCTAGTTGCCCTATAATGATTTTGATAGCTTGAGTTTGGCTCTTCTAGGTCTTAAAACTATAATTTAAATCGAATGTTACTCTCTTTATCCTTCGCTTAATTTACTTTTTGGAATATTTGCTTTTCTAGATCGAAAATTACCACACCGTCGTTTTTAAGGATACACTCGTACCGAGATTTTAAGTATTCGTGGAATTCTAAATAGTAATCTAACCACCAGAAGGATGGCCAGGCGAAAACAATTGCGACTACTCCGGTTTCTCTTAAGCGTTCTAATTCCCGGATTGCAGTTATGCTATCAGGTGGAGGTCCCCAGTATATTCCATCCTTTTCAAGGAAAGGGAGTGCATTGTCTCCCAAGCCCAGCTCTACCTTAAGATCTTCGCCATCTACCAAAATGAAAATTCTGTGTGGCGGAATGTAAGATTTGATATAAGATTTTAATTCAAGTATTTGTTTCTCCCAAACATTAGGGACAGCGGATTCTAAACCAGTGTCGTCTATGGCCGGAGAAACTGAATATTCTTTTAATGAAAAGTCCACGATTGCTGGTACCTTGTGATAATTGGACGACCTGTAATAAACACGTTTTCCAATAAGTGCTGCAGCTATGGCTACGTGCGCTCTATCCGTTCTAACAATATCATGTCTTGCTATTGTCCAAAGCCACTCGTCAAGAGAACTACAGCTTAATGAAATATCGTTGTTATCCGGTGGTAATTCCTGCATCGCAGATTCTCTATCTGTACGAAACGCATTGAGAATTCCCGTTCCTTGTCTTTTGTACGGTCTATAGTCAAAGTAGAATGCACAATCATATGCTATATCTGCACGACATATATTATGTATCTGTTGATATGATACTTCTTCACGCGCGAGTACTATTGCTTTAGTGTTTAGAAGAGCATGTTTTACAAGTTCTACTGACGTATCAAATGAAGAAGGCAATATGATAACTCGTTCAAAAAGTTCTTCTATAATTGGTAAAAATTTAGGCATTCCATGGTGGACTTTGCACCATGATCCGGAACCTGAAATCAGCGCTGTATGCCCATTTATGCCACTCAGTTTGAGTACACTTATTTCCTTATAATTGTGGTTTGAAAGGAGTTGTCTTGTGCCAGCATAAATAAGTCGATCTCCGATGTTTCCCAATCCTCTTATAAATGTAATATCTGATGATCCTTCTAGAAGATCCAGTAGCTTCTTTCTATTCTCCTCAATTTTCTTTTGATGAATAAGCATGATTTCCGTACTTACTAGTATGTTAATATTTTAAAAAAATTCGCTGGTCTGCTTCTATCACAGTTCATCATTGCACTATTACGCTTGAACTTGTTGGATCCCAATCCCATGTTTATTTGCGCTTATGGCAGCTAGGTTTACAATTTGAGATATTCCGAAATATCTAATATTGACGATTAAGCATTTTTAAAAATCGTAGATCAAAGTCCCAAATCGGCAGTCAATTTTGCTAATATCTTATCAGCTCTAAAATACTCATTAGCTGTAGCGAGGGCAGCTAGGCTATGTTTATTGTAGTCCGAATTTATCGTATCGAAAGCAGTCAGGATATCCTCTATTGTTTTAAATGAAAACAAACCCTCACCCGTAGGGATAAACTTTCCGAATCCGGTGTCTTGAGTTATTACCGGGCGACCGGCCGCAAGATAGCAGGCGCTTCGGCAACTGAACCAACCGCTGCGCATGGCGACGTATACGTTCTTGGCTACAGAGATTTCGCCGCGTGAACCAGCTATGAATCCTTGATAGAGTTTTGGAGACAAGGTTGCCTTAGGACCATCTATGACTTCCCAACCATATCGTCTTAGCAGTTCACGGGGTGCATTTTCACCACCGACTGCAATTTTTATAGGTGATTTTGTATTCCTTGGTAATTCTAATATTTTTCCGAACTCATGTCCTTTACCCTTGTACTCTATACCTTCATAAATAACTTTTCCATTGAATTCATTCCAGCTCAGCACGGTTGTCCATGGAGCATTTTCATAGGGGCCCTTATCTGAAAAATGGTTCCAAAAATCTACGGCAATTGGCATCCTGGTTGTTTTCCAGTCAAATCTCACCTTGGGGATTATGCAATCTTCACCATGGATATTCTCGGCGTATGTAAAGTGTTGATCGTGATAGGAAACGCTTGAGCACCATCGTTCGATATTTTCAGACCATTTTGGGCGTTCACTTATCATAATTTGGTTGTAGCCAGGGTCAGTATCGATAAAAATCTTTAGACATCTCTCAGATAGGGTCTCTGGAATAAAGCATGCACCACTGATATTCAAGAATAAATCAGCGGTACGCGATACGTTTTCGAATTCAGCTTTATCCATTCCGAAACCTTTTTCTTTCATGTGGAGGTAGTACCATTTACTGGACAATTCAGGGGCATATGCTTTAAAGAAATTGCCAATAAATTTAGCTGAATAAAAACCATCATCCACGTATTGATTTTCAGCCGGATTATAAGGCCTTCTCCATGTATCTTCAAAGTAGTAAACATCGTGCCCCAAATTTGATAGACCAAGAACATACTGTAAATAATCCCAGGCCACGCCTCCTACTGGATAGACACCTACCATCCCGGATACTATGATTCGTAATTTTGTCATATTTACTTCTTCATTTGTGTTTTCTTTATTCAGAAAGTAAGAAGTTAATTGCTTATAATCCCCACAATCACGACATGTAATCCCTATCGAAGATATCAAGCATAAAAAGTCGAAGGAGATGTGATGAACATAAAAAATGAGTGAACTTTCAGCGAATCTCACCAGCGCTAAAGACTTAAATCAGTTCGGTATTTAATTTTATCAGGCCATTTGTTTCGCCATAACCAACTTGGAATCGTTAAGAAGTTTCGACTTGTCAATAGTCGTCGGTATATCAGCCGTTATTGAAACTAATCGTCCTGATTCTAATACAAGCAACAAGTCACATTTCTCCAGTGTACTCAGCCGATGCGCAATCATAAAAGTAGTCCGACCTCGCATTAATCGTTCCATTGTATCCATGATCGAAGCTTCTGTTTTTACATCTATTGAACTGGTAGGCTCATCGAGAATTAGTATCGGGGCGTCTTTGAGAAAAGCACGGGCTAATGATATACGCTGACGTTCGCCTCCAGAAAGCATCATGCCCCGCTCGCCAACAAGAGTATCATAACAATCTGGGAGATCTTCTATAAAATCGTGCGCGTTGGCAGCCTTTGCTGCATTTACAATTTCCGGGTACTTAGCCTCCGGTTTTCCATAACTTATATTCTCAGCGATGGTTGTAGAAAAGAGGACCGGTTCTTGCAAAACTATGGAAAATTGATTTCTTAGATCGGCTATCTTGAAATCTCTTATATCTGTATTGTCCAGTAAGATTCGTCCCTCAGTGGGATCATAAAATCTTGTCAATAAACTTACAAGTGTTGTTTTGCCTGATCCAGTGTGACCTGATAAACCAACTCGAGTCCCAGGAGTAATTTCAAAAGAAATGTTTGATAGAGCATTATTTCTTCCATTGTAAGAAAACGAAACATCATCAAATGTTATTGCTCCCGATGCGTGCTTGAGTTGTCGGGCATCAGGTTTCTCAACGACCTCAGGCACCTCGTCTAAAAGCTCAAAAGCCCTTTGTGCACCCGCCAGGTACGACTGAAGGGTTGCCACTTGATTGCTGATCGATCTTAATGGTGCATATAATTGCGATAGGTACGTAATAACCATTAACAATTCTCCAAGCGTTAACACACCTGATAATACATTCCTGACGCCGATGAAAAGCACGAGAGCAGTACCAATGGCAGTAGTTAAATTAACAACGAGGCCGTATCCACCTTCTGCCAGTGCAAGACGTATTCGAGACTTCATTCCTTCTTTGGAATGGCTGGTGAAGCGTTCTTGCTCTTTATCCTCCTGGCCAAACGCCTTGACAACGCGGACGGCAGTTAAAACTTCGTGTATGACCTTTAGAGCAGAGCTCTCTAGAATTTTGGTATGGGCATATTTATCACGCATGCGGCTTCTATAAGTTCGCGAGTAAAAGACTATCAGCGGGGATATTGCCAGGGCGATCAGCGCAAGGTGTAAATCGATTCGAGCTATGACGTAAATCATAGCTATGAACATGAATGCCGAAGATATGAAGGGTATGAAACCATAAACCATAGTCCATTGTATGGATGGCGCATCATACTGGATTCTATAAATCGAATCAGATGTGCCTTTCGCATCGTGGAACAGAAGTGAGAGTCGTTGTACATGTCGAAAAAGCCGCGCTCTAAAATTAAGAGTTAGATTTTCACTCGTGGTGGTTTGAAGCATGTAATTTCCAAGTGATTGTAATTGGATCAATAAGACAATTAACACCTGTAAAATTGCCACAAATCCAAGTAAACCAAATTTTGAGGCGGTAAAATAACTTGGGATGAAGGTATTTAGAAACTCGCTTACTGGTTTCGATCCAACCACATTATCAACCGCGATCTTTAACGGTATCGGTGTGAGCAATGCTAGTGGAGTAGCCAATAGGTTGAGTATTAAAATAAAAAGAATGTGCTTATGATACGACTTTGACTGAGCAAATAGTCGTCGAAAGAGTTTTAAATCTGAATAATTTGAATTGGACATCACGAGTTGTGGTCCTTCTGCACTTTTATTGCTTGAAGGTAAGAACCTGTAGCAACTGCACAATCGCCAATTGATCGAACGCCAGTAATTGCAGCTATTCCACCCAGAATGATGAAAACATACCAAGCTCCATCAAAACCTGCTAATGCTGCTACGACTGAAAAGAATACGATAAGGGCAATTCCCAAAGGGGATATCTTGGGCCATGAGCGAAGACGCATCATTTGTTTTCCGCCAGCGTGTTCTTCAACGGCTGTACGTATCCTAACAGATCCAAATAAACTACTTCGAATTTCCAGATCCCAGGAATCATACTCTCCTCCCCTGATCACAATAGTTCCTTGTTTTAGCAATTCTTTTTCAATTGATTCAATGCTTTTTCCATGAGGCTGCCATGTTTCACTCCAGGTCGAGTGGTTCCTTGGCCACGGTAAGCTAATTTTATGTAGTTCGCGTCTACGCCACGGTGTCAGGCCATGACTGACCCTCCCGAATAATCGAGCTATCGGCTGCACTATATTCAACGCCGATATCAGTGCGTGCATCTTCACAATTTCAAAACGTGATCGATTTTCATGATTAACGTAAATACTTAACGAATTCCCAATACCTTGGATGATAGGAATACCCAGGGCGATAGCTAGAAGTGGCAATGAAAATAGCAAAGGTTTCCACAACAAACCGACGCATGAGAACGCAAAGAGGGCAAATATTATGAAATACCATTCAGGCATGAGCAAAAGAGATTGAAATAAACCAGGGGTAGATGGGTAAATCGATTGAAAAGGTGCGCTTCCCCATATCCCGTGGTAGATCCTCGAATTAGAAAGCCCCAGACTCTTAACGAAACCTTTTCCATAAAGCTTCCCAGACCACCTGCAGTTTCCGTACACATTATACTTCTCTGGCCATTTTTTCTCCAATAAGGCTTCCGCTTTTCCATAATTAAGTTGCTGTTTCCAGAAGGAGCGAAATGACTTTCGGCGATGATGCCACACGACCGCCGCAGGATTAAATCCCAGAGTCCAGCCCATTTGATTTAACCTCCAACAAATATCGACATCATCTCCAGCGATCCTGAATTTAGGATCGAAACCCCCAGCTTGCAGAAGGGCATCTTTACGAAAAGCCATGTTACAGCCGGGAATATGCTCTGCTTCCTGGTCCGATTTTAAGACATGTGTAGGATTTCCGGGGGCATGGTTGATGCAAGCGGATTTCATTCCATCACTCTCCGGAGCAATGTTTGGGCCGCCAATTCCTACATGCCTGGTACTCATGAATGATAAAGCTAGATAGCTCAGCCAGTGAGGATCAGGGCAGGCATCATCATCTATATAGGCTACAATTTCGCCTGCTGCTGATTCTAAACCGCTATTGCGTGCGCTGCTAAGGCCTCGGTTTTCGGTTGTTATAACTTTGAAGCCATACTTATTCGCAAACTGAGTTATGACAGCTGCAGTCTCCTGATTTGACCCATCATTAACGATTATCACTTCGTATTTTGGATACTCTAATCTGGCTAATCCCTCTAAACACTCTCCAATAGAATTATTTCCATTATAAGTGCAAACGACCGCTGAGATTCTCGGCCAGCTAATTCCGTTTTCAAACGGCACTTCCGAATAAGCTTTTCGAGTTGACGCTAGTGCGAGTTTTGGTTGATGACTTCTGGTTGTTAGCCCAAAGTCCCAATCTTCGATGTCATATCCCTCTCTGTGCCATTCATCTGTCCATGAGAAGACAAAGGTTCCCGCACAACCCGAATTAAATGCTGTACGGATCTGCCAGTCAATAGAATCTGCTTGCTTTTCTTCACCATTTCTGCGACTGTCAAGCCCAATTTCAGCAAGAATCAATGGTTTATTATCTGCTAGATTGTGCAACCTTGAGAGGTAAGATGTAAGACGATCTTGTGACTCTAAATAAACGTTAAAGCATAGAATATCTAGAAACGGTAGCTGCAGGTATTCCGTGGTGGGATAGTTTACATAGGTCACTAGAGCATCCGGGTCCTCCTTCTTTACAATCTGATATAACTTTTCAAGATATTTTTGTACCATTTTAGGTCCGTGCCATCGAACTATAGGAGCAGGTATCTCATTTCCTATTGAATAGCAAAGGATTGCGGGATGATATGAACAGGTCCTTACACCTTCTATAACTTTCTCTTCTATATTTTCTAAAAGCTCATCATTATCGAGAAAAGCTGTATGGTGCGTTCCTGGCAAGTCCACCATAACTCTCAAATCAAATTTTAGTGCCAAATCAAGTAGCCACCGCGGCGGTACAGTGTAAGTCCGTATTGTATTTATATTGTTTGAGGTCATTTGAAGAAAATCTCTTGCCACCTCTTCAGCGCTGTGATATACGCTTCCTGTCGCATCTGGATGGAATGGACCATAAGTAACACCACGAACATAAAAGTTCTCGTGGCCAATATGGATGAATTTGCCCCTTACAATTGGACGTTGGTATTCAGATGTAATTGAAAATAACTCAATGTGCGAGGCCGTGCTGGTACTGTAATTCATGTAGAATTGAATTCCTCCTATGGGTTATCATGTTAGTTTTAACTTGAGATTAACAAATTAGGTTTCATTTTGGTGGTAAGAACATATAGGGTTGTCGTGTAGGTGATCCTTTGGATCTCATTTTGGGATTAATTTCTTATTAGTCCCTCGAAATATTCTATTGTTTCCATCAGACCGGTTTTTAAATCCACCTCCGGCTTCCAACCCAGTTTTGACTTTGCCAACGAGATATCGGGCATCCTCCTCTCCGGATCATCCTGAGGTAATTCTTTGAAAACGATTTTGGATTTGGAACCTGTGAGATCAATAATTAATTTGGCAAGATCGAGGATTGTGACCTCGGAGGGATTTCCTAGATTTACCGGTCCAACAAAACCATTTGTAAGACTCATGTATCGATAGATTCCCTCAATCATGTCATCAATGTAACAGAAGGACCTTGTTTGCACTCCATCTCCATAGACAGTTATGTCATGCCCCCGGAGGGCCTGGAGTATGAAGTTGCTCACAACCCGACCGTCGTTTGGATGCATCCTCGGGCCGTAGGTATTGAATATTCTTGCAACCTTGATATCCAATTTGTGCTGGCGATGGTAATCGAAAAATAGCGTCTCGGCACATCTCTTCCCCTCATCATAGCATGCCCTTGGACCTATTGTATTCACATTACCCCAATAGGTTTCTGGCTGAGGATGAATAGTAGGATTACCATATACCTCGCTCGTTGAGGCTTGAAAGATCCTTACTTTTAACCTTTTAGCCAGGCCGAGCATGTTTATTGCTCCCAGAACATTTGCCTTTGTGGTTTGAACCGGATCGAATTGATAGTGAATCGGTGACGCTGGGCAGGCAAGGTTGTATATTTCATCGACCTCGACGTATAATGGGAAGCAGATATCGTGCCTTATGAATTCGAAGTAGGGGTTTCTCGTGAGGTGATTGATGTTATCCTTGGTGCCAGTGAAGAAATTATCGACACAAAGGACCTCGTTTCCCTCGTTCAAGAGTCGCTCGCAGAGGTGGGATCCAATAAAACCTGCGCCGCCTGTGACCAAAATTCTTTTTCTCAATTCAATTCTCGCTTTATTTTAGGCGTAGCAATTTCAATTAATAAGTTGGTGGTATATACATTACATTGATACATCAATACATCCACTCCTGACCTGAGGGAAGAAGGTTGCAAATCTTGTACCAATTGCTCTTTAATTTCTAAAAGTTAACATCTTTAGTGGGTTAGAATATCAGAAACTCGGGTAAAATCAAGAATCTCTTTTGGATTGATTAAAATTACACATTCTGCATTGTGTAACATTGCACAGTTTAACTTATTATATAGACCTCCGATATAGACCTCCGGGAGGTCGGGACCTCCCGGAGGTGCGATTATCAACAACGATGCCAGGTAGCCTTTATCATTTGATTACAGGTTTCCTCCTTAAAAGGCCTATTAGCTGGTCAACCTCGTCGATCTTTAAGAGTTTTGATATTATAAGATAGACCGCTGATGAGGCTAATAGGGAGATTGTCAGGAATAGAATCTTTTCGATTGAGGTTTCGCCACCTGTCCAATTCCCGCGTTTAGCTATCTCCCATGCAAGAAGCCCCATTAATATAGATGCTATTGCAATTTTAATGCAAAGAATAATGGTTTCATTTATTGCTATTTTCCCGACCCGCTTATTGAGGATTATGAAGAGGACCGCGAAATTAAACATAGATGATATCGAGCTTGCCAGCGCCAGTCCCGTGTGTTTCAATCCAAATGTAAATCCAAGTAGATAACCTATAATGGCATTAATAAAAAATGCTAAAAATGCTATTATGACGGGGGTCTTCGTGTCCTGCATAGAATAGAACGTCGGGGCGGTAATCCGTATCCCTCCTACGGCCCAAATTCCCACGGCGTATCCAAAAAGGGCCTGGGACGTATTTATAGTAGACAGATAGGTGAACTCACCCCGCTGGTATAGCAGGTTGCAAATAGGAATTCTGAGGACGATCAGTCCTACCAGGGCTGGAACCATTACAAAGAGCATCAGTCGTAGAGCATAAGAGTAATTTTCTTTAAAAAGTTCTGTCTCACCTTTTGATATATGCGAAGAAAGGCTAGGGAGCAAGACCGTGGCGATCGATACTGCAACTATTCCAAGGGGAAATTCTATCAGTCTTTCGGAAAGATAGAGATAAGAGACTGTCCCCTCCGGCATGTAGGATGCGTACTGTGTGTTTACGATTATGTTAAGGTTATATACCGCGAGACCGAAGAGCTGGGGTACCATTAGTAACCCAATCTTTTTTACAGCCGGGTGTCGAAAGTTTTTTCTAAATTTGAAAAGAAAATCTCTCTGCTTTAGGAATGGGAGTTGGAACACAAGTTGAATGACTCCACCGATGATCACTCCTATTGCAAGAGACGTGATGGGGATGCTGAGGCTTGTGTGAATGAGGATGACTGTCATCACAATAAATACATTGAAGATCACCGGTGAAAATGCCGGGGCAAAGAAATGCCTGAGGGAATTTAATATTCCCATTGAGAGTGCGGAGAGGGAAATAAGAAAGATGTATGGGAACATTATGCGGTTCAGAGTGACTGCAAGGTGAAATGTTGCACCCTTAAACCCAGACGCGAAAAGCTTAATTATGAGAGGAGAAAGTATTATTCCAACTATTGACACAAGGGCTAGAACAATGAAGAGCAACGTGAAGGTTATATCTGAGATCCTCTTTGTCTCTTCCCTTGACTTGGTTTCAAGATAACTCGTGAAGACGGGTATGAATGAGATAGTTAAAGAGCCTTCTGCAAAAAGCCTTCTAAGAAGATTTGGTATCCTAAAGGCAACATAGAATGCGTCTGTCTGGGCTTCTGCCCCGAAGAAATACGTGATTACCATATCCCTTACCAGTCCCATGATGCGACTCAAAAATGTAAGGGATCCTACCAATCCGGCTGAACGTGTGATCTCGTGTTTGTGACTCACTTAGGGCTGTAGTTTATATTAGATGGATGAAAACAATCAAGGGAATGTGTTTATTAAATACCATGCTGTGTTAACATTTTAGGGCTCAGTAAATTACGGTTCAGGTCAATGTTATATTCGATAAAAGAGGAAATGCCTGGTTTTTGGTTCATCGACCTCAAGGTGGACGGGGAGCGCGAGTATGCAGGTGCTTACGTGGTAAAATCGGGAGAGGGGGTCGCCTTAATTGACGTTGGTCCGGCGTCTACACATGAAAAAATACTCAGCGCCTTAGAAGATATTGAACTGGAATGCGAGGACGTGAGATTTATTTTCCTCACACACATACATCTTGACCACGCTGGTGCCCTGGGAGACTTAATAGCGCATTTTCCAAATGCAAGAGTCATAGTCCATAGGAGGGGAAAAGAGCACCTTATCGATCCTGGAAGTGTCCTTTGGAATGCGTCTAAAAGGGTTCTGGGCTTTGTGGCAGACATATATGGGAAACCCGAATCAGTCCCGGAAGATAGGATTATCCCGGTGGAAAAAAGGATGGGCTTTCAACTTGGCAAAATCTCGTTCGAAATTGTTCCGACGCCGGGACATGCAAGTCATCACGTTTGTATATTTTTTGCGAAAGAAGGAGTTATATTCTCCGGCGATGCTGCCGGTATATACGTCCCCAGCCTCGATGTTCTCCTTCCGATATCTCCGCCTCCATTCAAACTCGAACTCGCTCTGAAATCCATTAAAACCATGCTTTCACTCAACCCCAAATTGATAGCATTTACTCATTTTGATGTTTCTAAAAATGGGTCGCAATTACTTCGGAAGTATCACAGTCAATTAATGATATGGTACAGGGAGATTAACAGGCTCGTCGTTAAGGGGATCGAAGATAGAGAAGAGATGTTGGATTTTATTTCAAAAAGAGATAAGGACTTGAAAAAGTTTCTTGAAAGATCCGAATTGTTTCCTGGTATAAGGAGAGGGGTCGAGTCAGGGCTAGAGGGGTTTTTGCAGCTCTTAAGTGAAGAGAAAAACAAGGGGCAATCAGTGCTATAGGGGCCATGGAAATTAAATAGAAATTCGTCATCGCTGTATTTTATAATTCGCAGACAGAATCATTAAAATCATTTCCTTCAGATATCTTACTTCTCTTTTTATCTTCATTGTCTTGATACTGAAACAAGTTCAGCACAGGTACAAATAAGCAATCCTTCGACTCAGTCGAATGTCACGAGCAAGACTCGTGACCTACCCGGTGGTATTTAGATATTCAGATGTCACGAGAAAGCCTGTCCTTAGCCCACTCGAGGAGACTTATGACCTGTCCTTTTTTGCGGGAGCCCTCGTGATGATGCCTCGCTCCTAGTTTTCTTGACGCAATTTTTTGAATGCCCATTTAAAATCTAAGATCCTGTCCCCGAATTATGTAACAATGCGGGGTTGGAAAACCCCGCCTATCGTCATTGATGACGGTATTTATTATGGATAGTCGGGACATTCTTGTCCCGAATTTGCATTCATGCATTGATATAATGTAGCGGCGAATCTTAGCTTGCCACATATCCGTGTTTCGTGCGCTCCTCCCCTTTTTTTAAAGGGGGAGTCGATCAGTAGTCGGGGATCCATCCCCGCCAGAACTTGCACTCGAATGTTTCAGTCGGGTGACGTGCGGGGACAGGCTGTGGATTCCCGCTAACAATCCGCGGGAATGACAGGAGGGGCAGGTCACAGATGACCGCAATTGGAGTGCCACACTATCTAAACTATAAATTACGAGTGAATCGAGGGGTTTCATTCGATGACATTCATTCAGGCGCTACCTTGGATTGTCATTGACCCGTGAGACGATTTTTATGTGCCGGTACGCTCCTTGCCACAGGGTTATTCAATCTCTTCAAAATCTATTTCGGACTTCAATTCTTGGAGTATGCGTCTTGCTTCGGATATAGTATCGTCTGTTGCAGAGACCTTAATTATTCCCTCGTCAGCGTTTTCTGTTCGGGTCCAGGCAATATGAGTGTATGTTCCTATGATTGATTGAAAATAAACCGTCTGGCTTGGGTTTTTCAGCTTTATAAAGATATTCGGCATTTTTTGTATTAAAGACTAAAAGTGTGCCATAATTGTCTCATTCATTGCTTGCCTAAAGCGACTTTTCCTAACGTACTTACCAAATATATAATAATTCTGACATCTTGTAAATAACAGTTAATATAAAATATGTATATCAATAGTGGCCTACATCTTCCGAAGATCAAAAAAACCGGTAATGCTTTTGAAAAAAATTTTCAAAAATCTCAAGAAGTTACTTGACAAAGCTCATAGTTTTTTATATAGTGGCATTGTGTTGGTATCAAAGTGGTTATAAATTGGTATAAAGTGGCATAAAGACCTATCATGTTTCGAGGAAGATTTGAGCATTCAGTAACCGACAAGGGGAGAGTCAGCGTGCCTTCAAAATTCAGGGAGGTCGTGAGGGAGAAGTATAACGGCGAGACCCTTATAATTACTAATTTCGATAAGTGCTTAGTCGCGTATCCCCTGAGGGAGTGGAATGAGCTTGAACGGAAGGTATCCGAGCTTCCCCAGTTTCGACAGGAGGTAATATCCTTTCTCAGGTATCTGATGGGAGGTGCCACAGATTGCCCCGTTGATGGCCAGGGAAGGATACTAATACCACAATCTCTTAGAATCCATGCTCGTATTAGCCGCGAGGTCGTAATGGTTGGTATGCTTACCAAGTTTGAAATATGGGCCAAGGAACTGTGGGAGGAAGATGAGTCTTTAAAGGCGTATGATGAATTTAAGAGAAGCAGAGAGATTCTAGCAGCGGAGGGACTATAAGAATGGAGAACGCCTTGTTGGAAAGGGAGAATTTGTTTCACAAGTCGGTGATGTCTGAGGAGGTGATTAATTTCCTAAACCCCAGCGCTAATCGGATTTATGTAGATGCGACATTAGGCCTCGGTGGTCATGCCGAGAAGATTCTAGAGCATTCCGAGAATAGCGCCAACGTCATCGGATTCGATACAGACGCGGAGTCTCTATCGTATGCGAAGAATCGACTTTCAAGATTCGGTAGCCAGGTGATATTTGCAAATAGAAACTTCATACATGTGGACACGGAGCTTGAAGCTCTGGGTATTAGTAAGGTTGATGGAATTATCGCGGACTTGGGGATTTCTTCTTATCAGATCGAGTTGGGTGGAAGGGGATTAAGTTTCTTAAGAGATGAACCACTTGATATGAGAATGGATCCTGGACTTAGGTTCACCGCATACAACCTGGTTAATGAATTGGATGCGGAAGAGCTCTCTAAGATCATAAGAGTTTACGGTGAAGAAAAGTGGGCGAAGAAGATAGCCAGAGAGATAATAAGATCCCGCCGCGTAGATCCAATTCGCACGTCTGATCAACTTGCAAGGATTGTGTCGAACGCTATCCCCAAAAAGTTTCACCCCGCTAGAATTCACCCCGCAACAAAGACATTCCAAGCGCTCAGGATCGTGGTGAATAACGAATTGGAAAATCTGAGCGTTTTCTTGGAAAAGGCGGTCAAGCTTCTTAATGTCGGGGCACGAATCGTGGTCATTTCATTTCACTCACTTGAGGATAGGATTGTGAAGAAGACTTTTAAGAGGTTGTCCAACCCTTGTATCTGTCCCCCTGGATTACCCAGGTGTGGATGCGGAAAAAGGTCTTGCATGAAAGTATTGACTTATTCTCCTTTAATACCAACCACTGAGGAATTAGTCAGAAATCCGAGGGCACGTAGTGCAAAAATGAGAGTAGGAGAGGGTATCTAGTCATGACAAAAACGAGAAGAGGAAAATCGAAATTAGAGAAGTTCATTTTCTCCACAAAGTTCCTGATCTTTGTTGTTTTTACAATCATGCTATTTCTGGGATATCTACGGATCAGCCTTGAGGGAACAAAATTAGGATACGAGATATCAGTGAACAAGAAAACAGAAGACGAGATCACAGATGAAAAGAGCTTTCTTGAGGCGGAGTACATGAAATTGAGATCACCCCAAAGGATTGAGGATTTAGCTCGTGAGCTAGGATTTAAATATCCTACTCAGGACGATGTATTCTATATAGAGCATGCCACTGTAGTCGGGGAAAAGAGGTAATGGGAAAAAAAAATTCTAAAAGAATCTCGTTAGGAAACGATTTAACGAAACCTACATCGAAAATATCGATTATTGGGATTTTAATTCTTTTTCTCTTCGCGGTTGTTTCTGTAAAGGCTTTAGACCTTCAAATTTTGAGTCGTGAGAGGGCGGTCAACCTAGCAAAAAGACAGCACCAAAAGAGTTATACGCTGCTTCCAAAAAGGGGGAGGATGTATGATATAAATAAAAAAGAGCTTGCAATAAATATTGACACTCAATCCATATATGTTAACGCAAAGGACATAAAAGACCCTGAGGGGTTTTCAAAAAAATTGTCTGAATATCTAAATCTTCCACAAGAAGCTATACTTGATAAGATTAAGACGAAGAAGTCGTTTGTTTGGATAAAAAGACTAGTCGGGCCAGATATAATAGCCAGAATCAAGAGTGACGATTTAACGGAGTTGGGATTTATTGAAGAGCCAAAGAGGGTCTACCCAAATGGGGCTCTTGCAGGGCAGGTTTTAGGATTCACTAATATTGATTCAAAGGGAATAGAGGGGATAGAGTTCAAATATGATGAGCTACTAACAGGCAAACCAGGGAAGATTAGCGTGAAGAAGGACGCCAGGGGAAGAAAGATAATGAGCACTCCGTACTTTCTGGAGCCTAGTATATCTGGTTACGATCTGGTACTCACCATAGATTCCAAAATTCAGCATATCGTCGAAAAAGAGCTGAAAGATGGCGTAGAGAACGCGAGGGCAGATCGAGGAATGGCGTTGCTAATGAATTCGGAGACAGGCGCAATCCTGGCAATGGCTTCTTATCCGTTTTTCGATCCAAACAATTACAAGGATTTTAATTCTGAGACGAGGAAGAACTTACCTATCTGGTTTTCTTTTGAGCCTGGTTCCATCATGAAGGTTTTTATATTAGCTTCTGCCATGGAGGAGAACAAGGTAAATCCGGACACGAGGTTTGACTGCGAGAACGGAAGGAGAAAGGTTGGACCAGCTATCATACGAGACGTACACCCCTACGGTGTACTTACCGTGGCTCAAATATTAGAGAAATCCAGCAATATTTGCGCTTCGAAGATAGGGGAAACCTTGGGAAGAGACAAGCTCCATGATCGTCTTAGCAGTTTCGGTTTTGGAAGGCAGACCGGGATAGATCTTTCCGGCGAATCTAGCGGAATGATGACAAAGTCGAGTAGATGGGGCCCGGTGGAACTTGCCACAATTTCATTTGGTCAAGGGATCGCTGTAACGGCAATCCAGATTGCGACTGCTCTTTCCGCAATTGCAAACGGTGGATATTTGGTTAAGCCATATATAGTTGAACAGATCATCAGTCCTGATGGCAAAGAGGTTACGAAAAATAAACCGGATGTGGTGGGTAAGGCAATTTCCTACGACACGGCAAAAAACATCACTGAAATGATGGAGAAGGTTGTAGAATCTGGCACAGGAAAAAGGGCTGCAATGTCAGGATATAAGGTAGCTGGCAAGACTGGTACCGCTCAGGTACCAAATCCCAACACCGGCGGCTACTATGGAAATCGTTATATGTCTTCTTTTGTAGGATTTGGTCCGACTGATGATCCAAAGGTTACACTTGTTGTCATTGTAGAAAATCCTAAAAATGGTTCTTACGGCGGAACGGTGGCTGCGCCCGTTTTCAAGGGTATCGTTGAAAAGGTTCTCTTCTACCTCGGCGTCCCTCCGAGAACTGAGTTTGTAGGAACAAAGGTCATGCCAGATCTGCAAGGAAAGAGTGTGAGGGAAATTCTAATGTGGTCGGAGAATGAAGGGGTAGAAGTTAGGATTAAGGGAACTGGTTATGCAACATCTCAGAAACCTAAAGCAGGAGAAACGATTAAAGAAGGCACGGTTTGCATGGTAGAGTTAAAGCAGGCGATATGATTTTGAATGAGCTAACCGTAGGGGTGAAAATTAAAAGGTTACTCGGCTCCGAAAATGTAAGAATTATAGGGATCACGCATGATTCCAATCAGGTGAATGAAGGTTTCTTATTCGCGGCTATCAAAGGTGACACTACTGATGGCCACACATTTATCGGACAGGCGGTCGATAGAGGGGCAAGGGCGCTTCTTGTTGAAACTATAGATGGGATTGATTTGAGGGATGTTTCTGTAATTCTGGTTGAAGATTCTAGGTCTTCACTCGCTCAAATATCCTCAAACTTTTATAATAATCCTACAAAGGAACTTAAGCTCGTAGGAATTACCGGTACGAACGGAAAGACGACGACAACATATCTCCTTGAATCAATTTTACATCAGGACAAGAAGAAAGTAGGCGTAATCGGGACAGTTGAGCACAGATATCAAGGGAGGAAGATTACATCCAATATGACTACTCCGGAATCCATCGATCTGATGGCGTTGTTCAGAGATATGCGAAAATCAGGGGTTGAATATGTTGTGATGGAAGTATCCTCGCATGCATTGGACAAGAAAAGGGTTTTAGGTTGCCAATTCGATGCCGCCGTGTTCACTAATCTATCTCAGGATCATCTTGATTATCATAAGACATTAGATGATTACTTTATGGCTAAGAGGAGTTTATTTACCGAAGTACTTAAAAGAAGTGGTAAGAGGGCTATTAGCTCTGTTATTAATGTCGACGATCCATATGGGCGGAAGCTAATTGAAGCGTCAGCGGGTAAAATCATTTCATATTCAATTGAAGACAGACATGCAACCGTTTTTGCGGATGAAATAAAATTAACAAATGATGGTATCGTGTCACAGGTGAGAACGCCCTGGGGAAAGATTGATATCAAATCTAATCTTCTAGGCAGGCATAATCTTTATAATATTCTTGCTGCAGTGGCTAGCGCTCTTTCTCTAGGAGTGCCTTCAGATTCGATCCAGAAGGGGGTTTCAAGCGTATCATCGATTCCAGGTAGGCTAGAAATGGTGGATAACAAGCTTGGGATTACTATACTTGTAGACTACGCGCACACGCCAGATGCCCTAAAGAACGTTCTCCAAGTCGTAAGACCCCTAACAAGAGGTAAACTTATACTCGTATTTGGGTGTGGCGGAGATAGGGATCCCGTGAAGAGACCGATAATGGGGCGGATTGGTAGAGAGCTTTCAGATATACTAGTCGTAACATCCGATAATCCTCGAACCGAATCCCCAGAAAAGATAATAGACGATATTGAAATTGGCGTGTTTGAGGGAGGATTAAGCGAGAAAACATACCTCAGGATGATTGATAGGCGCAGTGCGATAGAGAAAGCAATTGAAATTGCATCTGAAGGCGACAGTGTGCTTATAGCGGGGAAGGGACATGAGAACTACCAGATTGTCGGGAAAAAGAAAAATCCGTTTGATGATAGAGAAATCGCAAAAAATAAGATTAAAGAAATGATCGGGTGATTTATTAAATTATGCTGAAGCTGAGTTTTGTCTTGAAGTCAATAGAAGGTTGCAATTTATCAACGTACAAGGATGTTGATTTTTCAGGAGTTTCAACCGACTCAAATAATATATTGGGCGATGAACTATTCTTTGCCCTCAAGGGTGAAAGGCTAGACGGGCATAACTTTATTTCAGAGGCGCTCGACAGAGGGGCGCAGGGTGCCGTCGTAGAAAAAGATGGTTACGATTCTAAGAATGGAAAGATAATAATAAGGGTACCTTCAACCTTTAGGGCACTAGGCGACGTGGCGGGGGCATGGCGAAATAAATTCCAACGATTAAAACTTGCTGCCATAACCGGTTCAAACGGAAAAACAACGACAAAAGAGATGGCTTCCAGCATACTGTCACTGCGGTATTCCGTCTTAAAGAACTCTGGCAATTTCAACAATCTTATCGGTCTTCCTCTCACATTACTAAAGCTTGCCGAACACCACAATGCTGCGGTCGTAGAGCTAGGAATGAATGATTTCGGTGAGATAAAGAGATTGACCGAAATTTGCAATCCCGACATTGGGGCAATTACGAATATCGGTAGGGCTCATCTGGAAAAGCTGGGGAGCGTAGAGGGCGTTGCAAAAGCCAAGGGAGAGCTCATAGAGGGATTCGGCGAATCAAAATCTTTCGTTGTTAATATGGATGATCCGTTAATTCGGAAGGCGGCCGCCGACGTGAAATGCATAAAGATTACCTATGGTATCAAGTCGCACGGAGTTCTGATATCCGCGAGAGATATGGTGTCGGATGGGTTCTCGGCAATTAGTTTCAAGATGAGTATAGATGGTAAGGAATTTCCGGCAAGAATGCGAGGAATTGGAATTCATAATGTTAGGAACGCCCTGTGCGCATCAGGCATTGCCCTGGGCTTTGGGTGCAGCAATGAAGAGATTCAAGCCGGTCTGGAAAGGTACAGTCCTGTCTACATGCGCATGGAGGTCCTGGATTCTCCTTTCGGATTCAAGATCATAAACGATACGTACAATTCCAATCCGGATTCGATGAGAAGTGCGATAGAAGAGCTAATCAGATTAAAATCAGACGGGAGGACCGTAGCTGTTCTGGGTGACATGCTAGAGCTAGGTAGCGAAAGCGTGACCGAACATCGAATGCTTGGTGAGTTTCTTCGAGAACTCGAGGTTGATTATGTAATTGCATACGGGAAATTTGCAGGGTGCCTCTTGGAAGGATTCAGCGACGAATCAAGGGGCTTTCATGCTGAAACACATGGGGATGCCGCTGAAAGACTCAAAAACTATGCGGGACCCGAGGACCTGGTTCTGATAAAGGGTTCGCGTGGAATGAAAATGGAAAATATTATTCAAATGCTGTATAAGGAGTAGTTCTTACATGCTTTATCTTCTGTATTTGCTGAAAGAAGATTTTATTCTTTTCAATGTCTTTAGATACATAACGTTTCGTTCCTTTGGTGCAGGGGTAACAGCTTTTTTGATCAGTGTGATCCTGGGAAAAACATTTATTAACTATTTAGTGCGAAAACAATTTAAGGAAAATATCCGGTCGGATGGCCCACCCGCGCATAAAAACAAAGCCGGCACACCAACGATGGGTGGGGCATTTATTGTCATGGCCATTGCAATATCTTCATTTTTTTGGGTGAACTTTTTGAGTGAATCGGTATGGGTTGCCCTACTGTTTACGTTTACATACGGGCTCATAGGACTGATAGACGATAAACAAAAGCTGATTAATGGGAAAGGAATGAGCGCAAGAGTAAAATTTTCCTTACAGTTTTTTTTTGGTGCGTTCTTCATTTTGTTTCTCATAAATGAGTACAAAGGGTTCACTATGTCACTCAGGGTAAATGAGATAGCGTATTTCCCATATACTTCGGTAATTATTCCGTTTTTCAAACAGGCTGTTATAAATTTGAGCTGGTTTTATGTGCCCTTTGCAATTTTTGTGGTTGTAGGCGCTTCAAATGCTGTTAATTTAACTGACGGGCTCGATGGTTTAGCCATCGGTTCAATAGCCATCGCTATCGCAACATACATCATATTCTCATATCTTTCAGGAAATTTTTTATTTGCCAGATACCTTCAAATCCCTTATATCCCAGGCGGAGGAGAATTGGCGGTTTTCCTTGCAGCGGTCGGCGGTGCATGTCTCGGATTTCTTTGGTACAATTCCCATCCTGCCCAAGTATTTATGGGAGATGTGGGCTCGCTCTCCCTTGGTGCTGCAATCGGTTCAGCAGCATTGATAATTAAACAGGAAATCCTTTTAATTTTGGTGGGCGGCATCTTCGTAATGGAGGCCATGTCAGTGATAATCCAGGTTATCTCTTTTAAGATCACCGGAAAGCGGGTATTCCGCATGGCTCCACTTCACCACCATTTCGAATTGAGTGGTTGGTCGGAATCAAAGGTGGTAATCAGATTTTGGATAATTTCTCTTGTTCTATCTCTTCTGGCGCTTTCAACACTGAAGTTGAGATAAGAGTGTTTTATGGTTGGTTGACAAATTTGTGATGTCATCATGGAATTAGAGAAAAGAAAGATACTAGTTGTTGGTCTGGGAAGAACAGGGCTCGAGACCGTGAAATTTTTGCTCGGGAAGGGTGCGCAAATTCGGGTCAGTGACATAACGCCTCTCGAAAAACTTCCACACGAGATAAATGAATTCCGGAAGAAGGGCGTGGGAATTGAAACTGGTTTTCATAGGAAAGAAACGTTCCTGTGGGCAGACACCGTAGTATTGAGTCCGGGCGTATCTTTCAATATACCACCTGTTCAGGAAGCGGTAGCTCATGGAATTGAAGTAATGAGTGAGATAGAGCTCGCCTCCAGGTTTATTAAGACCCCGGTGATAGCTGTGACTGGATCAAATGGTAAAACTACGACATGTAATTTAATTGCTTCTATCTTAGAGAAAGGGGGAAGAAAGGCTTTTCTCGGCGGCAACATTGGGACTCCTCTCATAGAAGTGGCGGAAAGGGATCAGGGCTATGATTTTCTCGTCCTTGAGCTGAGCAGTTTTCAAATTCAGGGTATAAATGCATTTAAACCGTACATAGCCACGATTCTAAATTTATCCCCTAATCATCTGGATCATCACGGCGATTTCGAAGAGTATGTGCAATCGAAGATGAAGCTGTTTTTCAACCAGGACAGTGGAGATTGGGCCATATACAATGCGGATGACGACCTCATCGCCGCGTATTTGCCGACGATAAAGTCAAAAAAGATCCCCTTCGGAAAGGAGCCAATGGAAAATGGTGTTTTCTACGACGGGAGACGCGTCAGGTTTGGCGAGGATGCTTACGATTTAACCAATATGAAATTACTGGGTGCTCATAACATAGAAAATGCGATGGCAGCGGTGGCTGTGTCTAGGATTGTAGGGTGCCCCCCGGCACAGGTAGAAAAAGAAATTTCCGAATTCAACCCTCTTCCACACAGGATTGAGTTCGTGCGTTTGTTTAGGGGTGCACAGTTTTATAACGATGCGAAATCAACTAGTCCTGGTGCAACTCTTAGGGCTCTCGAATGTTTTGCGAGTCCAATAATCCTTATATCCGGCGGGAAGGATAAGGGGTTAAATTACGATGTTTTGAAAGATGAGATTAGAAACAAGGTTAGGCTACTCGTTTTGTTTGGGGAGTCTCGATTCAGGATGCAGAGACAATTGGGTAGCCATTCTGATACATCGTTAGCTAGTTCTCTTGAAGAAGCTTTGGAGACGGCAGTTGCAGGTATAAACAGTGGTGACACGGTCTTGTTCTCTCCTGCGTGCTCAAGCTTTGATATGTATTCATCATATGGAGAAAGAGGGAGGGTGTTCAAGGAACTTGTTCAAAGACTTTCTTAATAGAGGCATGGGCTATGATTGGGGTATCTTTATAGCTGTAACGTTTCTTATATCAATCGGTACGCTCATGGTGTACAGCACCAGTTCTGTTTTCGCGCTGGAGAAATTTGGGGATCCTAACTACTTTTTGAAACGCCATGCTGTTTATCTGGCTACTGGATTGCTTTTTATGTTTTCGTTAATGAAGATAAATTATGTCTATCTGAGAAAGATAGTCTACCCAGCCTACATATTTGGGTTACTGATGCTGGTATTGGTGCTCATCCCTGGTATTGGTAAGGAAGTGAGCGGCGCTAGGCGGTGGCTCGAGCTCGGTTCCTGGAGCTTTCAGCCGTCCGAGATTGCAAAATTTATTCTGGTTTTGTATCTTGCCCATTCGCTTACCAAGAAGAGGGACAAAGTGGATTCGTTTGTTGTTGGATTTCTTTCACATCTTCTATTCGCGGGTATCTACATATTTCTGATCTTACTGGAGCCCGACTTTGGGATGTCCGTAACATTAATAATAATGCTGTTTGGAATGCTTTTCATTGGAGACGTCAACCTAAAGTTTCTGGTTCCATTGGGAGTATCCTCGGTGTTTGTTCTCGCCTTCGCCGTTATTACAGAGGGTTATAGAATGAAAAGGATTGTTTCATTTCTTGATCCTTGGAAGGACCCCCTGGGGTCTGGCTATCAGGCTATCCAATCATTCGTTGCCCTTGGGATGGGTGGGTTTACGGGAACTGGCCTTGGTGATAGTACCCAGAAGCTATTTTTTCTTCCCCAGGCTCACACAGATTTTATATTCTCGATAATTGGGGAGGAACTTGGATTTATCGGTGTGCTGATCGTTATAATTGGTTTCGCATTTTTGCTAATACGGAGCCTAAGGGTGTCAATCAGGGCAAAGGACCTGTTCGGTTGCTATCTCGTGTTCGGTTGTATCTTGCTTATAACTTTCCAGGCTGGGATTAATATGGCTGTCGCCGTTGGTTTATTTCCTACAAAAGGTTTGACTCTACCCTTTATCAGCTATGGCGGAACCTCTCTTGTGACAAATCTTGCGGCGATGGGTTTAATTCTTAGTGTTTCTAAGTCTGGGAGAAAATGAGAGTTATAATAGCTGGCGGTGGTACAGGAGGTCATATTTTCCCGGCAATTTCAATTGCTGCAGAAATTAGAAGAAGGGATTCGGCTAATGAGATACTCTTTATTGGTACAAAAAGTGGATTTGAGGTAGATAGAATTCAGAAGGAGGGATACAATCTTAGGTTTATAAATTCTGGTGGCGTAGTGAGAATGGGTTTCGTTAGGAGTTTAAAAGGAGTACTATCCGCTATCAAAGGAATATTTGATTCTTTCAGGATTATCATGGATTTTAAGCCGAACGTGGTTATCGGCGTAGGTGGATACGTCTCGGGTCCCGTCGTGCTTGCGGCATTTATTCTGTTTACCCCATCTGTAATCTGCGAGCAAAATGCCGTGCCCGGATTAACAAATCGAATCCTTGCAAGGTTTGTAAAGAGGGTGTTCGCGACATTTCAGATGAGTACAAGCTACTTCCCGCATGATAAAACAATGGTCGTTGGTAATCCCGTGAGACCTGAATTCTTAACTGTGAATAGTAGTTATAAGAATCATAGCGGAATAAAAATCCTTGTGCTGGGTGGCAGCCAGGGTGCATATAAACTCAATGTTTCTGTTCCTAAAGCAGTAGGAATGCTTCGAAGAGACGATCTATCTGTTGTCCATCAGACAGGCAATAGGGATATCGAAGATGTAAAAAAGGCATATGAATGGTATGGAATCAAAGCAGCCGTGTTACCTTTTATAGATGATATGGCAAACGTCTACAGCGATGCCGATCTCGTTATCGGGAGGTCAGGTGCCGGGACAATATCTGAGGTTACAGTACTTGGAAAGCCTTCAATGCTAATTCCTTACCCTTTTTCAGCAAATAATCACCAATTGGAAAATGCAAGAGTGCTTGAGAGAGCGGGTGCGGCCGTGATTATCGAAGATAGACTCGCCTTTCCCGAGAAAATTGCTGAAACTATAAGCGATCTGTTGAATAACAACAAGCTTCATGAGATGATGGTTCAATCTAAGAATCTCGCGAAGCCAAACGCTACCAAGGATATAGTGGATGAAATTGGTAGAATTGTCGAGGTGGGTTGATGTACGGAAAAATTAAAAATATTCATTTTGTAGGGATAGGCGGTATAGGTATGAGTGGAATAGCCGAGGTACTTCTTAACCTGGGTTACGGGGTCACAGGTTCAGATATCAAATCAACTGAGACTGTGGAACGGCTAAAAAGACTGGGGACCCATTTCACATTAGGACATAAAATCGAGAATGTTAGCTCTGCGGATGTTGTAGTGATTTCGTCAGCCATAAGAGAAGACAATCCCGAAGTTATAGCGGCTAAATCCAGAAACATTCCGGTCATAAGGAGAGCAGAGATGCTATCGGAGTTGATGAGGCTCAAATACGGCATAGCCGTGGCCGGAAGTCATGGCAAGACTACAACCACATCCATGATCTCAACCGTTTTGGCGTACGGTGGTTTTGACCCTACTATCGTTGTCGGTGGTCGCGTCAAATCCCTTGGAACTAATGCCCATCTTGGAAATGGGAAATTCATGGTAGCGGAAGCGGACGAGAGCGATGGGTCCTTCTTAATGTTATCACCCGTTATCGCGGTTGTGACAAATATAGACGAAGAGCATCTCGATCATTATCAAAGTATTGACAAGTTGGAACATGCCTTTTCTGAATTTTTGAACAAAGTGCCATTTTATGGCCTCGCAGTTATTTGCCTTGATTCTGAGCGGATTAGATCAATAATTCCGAGGTTTAAAAAGCGAGTTGTCACATATGGGTTTTCAGACGAGTCAGAGTTCAGGGCAGAAGACATCAGTGTTTCTGGATTCCACACCGATTTTAAGGTCTTATTTAAGAATTCATTGCTGGGGAGTGTAGGGCTGAACGTCCCCGGAAGACATAATGCTCAAAATGCACTGGCCTCTTTTGCTGTGGGTATGGAGTTAGGTATGAGCTTTGAGGATGTTAAGGAGGGTCTTCATGAGTTTAATGGGATTGATAGGCGAATACAGCTTAAGGGAGAGATCAATGGCGTTCGAATAATAGATGATTATGCGCATCATCCGGAGGAAATCAGAGTTACCCTCAATACGATTAAAGAATCATTTTCTAGCAGGATTATATCGGTTTTCCAGCCTCACAGATTTACCAGGACAAGTATTTTATTTGATGAATTCGTGCGGGTACTCAGTGATGTTGATATGCTTTTTCTGCTTGACATATACCCTGCTGGAGAAGAACCGATCGAAGGGGTGTCATCTGCCAGGCTAGCGCGTGCAATAAAGGATAAGGGAAATAAGAATGTGTCTTACATAGAAGATGCAGATTTAATTGTAGATAATTTAGCCAGTGTAGTTAAGCCGGGGGATGTTGTAGTCACGATAGGTGCTGGTAATGTCTGGATGATCGGAGAACAACTACTAGAGGAGCTTTCGTGAACAGGGTCATTAGAGAGTTTGATAAGATCGGGTGTGAATATTATCGAATGTATTCTATGAGGCGCTTTACCTCTTTGCGTGTCGGAGGCCCCGCAGATTTAATCGTTTATCCTCGGATTGTGGATGAGTTATTACAAATTCTTAATGTTCTCTCCTCCTATGATATGAAATGGATTGTTCTAGGTGGAGGATCTAACACCATAATAGCTGATGCTGGATTCAGAGGGGTTGTTATTGTGACCAAGAAGTTAAAGAATATAAGCCTCTTAGATGGTGGGGCTGTATTGGCTGAGACAGGTGCTGTGATGGGCACGATTTTGAACACAACCATACGAGCTGGGTTAGCCGGCTTCGAGTTTGCGGCAGGAATCCCGGGAACCGTAGGAGGGGGCGTATTCATGAACGCGGGAGCAAATGGAGGAGAAATAAAGGACGTTGTCGATAGGGTATGGATTTGGGAAAAAGGCAAAGAATATGTCTTATCCAGAGATGACTTACAGCTTGAATATCGTAAGAGTAATCTTGAAGAGGGAAGTGTGGTGACAAAGGCTTTGTTCAAACTGAATCAAGGAAATAAGGATATGAGTAAGAAATTGGTAAGGGAGTTTTTAGAAAAGAGGAGCAAGACGCAACCAATAAAGATGTCTAATACTGGTTCTATATTTAAAAACCCCCCTGAAATACCGGCTGGTAAACTTTTAGATGAGCTCGGTTTCAAAGGCCTGAAAGTGGGCGGGGCAAGGTTCTCTGAAATTCATGCAAACTTTATCGTTAATTCGGGGCATGCGAAGACGTCTGATGTTCTGAGGCTTATAGAAATCGCGACGGAAGATGCCTTTCGGAAAACGGGAATCAACCTCGAGACTGAGGTTAGAATTATAGATGGAGATCTAAATTGACAGAAAAGCGATTGAGACCTCTGCACGCTCTAATATTACTGGTTTTTATAATGTCGTTATCCACAGTGATTGCTTTGATGTGCTTCCATCTAAAGATGTTTGACATAACTGAAATCGAAATAACAGGTACGAATAAGGTTACTGAGAAGGAAGTACTTAAAAGATCCGGGCTAAGAAATAACGAATCAACTATTTTCTTCAGAGAGAAAGAGATTAAGGAAGAGATAAAGAAATGTCCGTGGATATCTGAGGTGACAATAAAAAGACATATCCCTCATAAAGTCACTATACATATAACCGAGGCCGCTCCATACTGGCTTGTAGTTGGAGAGGATGGGGAGGTGCTATATCTGAGCTTAACGGGAGAGGTTCTAGGGAAAGCTAATTTTGAATACGGTCTTGATTATCCTTTGCTTGTGGGAGATGGCATATCCAATTCCGACCTGCTGGGAAAAGCAATTGAGATTCGAAGATTGGCGATGGATAGTGACCTCCTGAACCTCAAAGAAATTTCAGAAATTCACCTTGGTACAGTGTATGGAATTTCGGTGTTCACAACCGATAGAAGACGCATAGACTTTGGCGGCGGTAATATTACAGAGAAATGGCATAAAATGGAAAAGATCATTACATATACGAGGAAGATTAATCTCATGGAGCAGTATATAAATATAAGTTCAGAAAAACAGGGAATTGTTGATTTTAAGTTATAAGCTTGATGGCTAGGGAAAAATTGTGATGGGAAAGGAATCAAATTTGGTAGTAGGACTTGATATAGGAACGACCAAGGTGTGTGCTATTGTCGGAGAGGTAAACAGTAACAATGATATTGATATCATAGGTGTTGGAACCTATCCTTCTTACGGTCTTAAGAGGGGTGTTGTTGTAAACATTGAGAATACGGTTCAATCCATAAAGAACGCCGTTGAAGAAGCAGAGCATATGGCCGGATGTGAGATAAGGACGGTCTTTGCGGGAATTGCAGGGGGTCATGTCAAGGGTATAAGCGGACACGGAATGATAACCTTAAGGAATCGCGAAGTCACAGATCATGATGTAGAGAGGGTCATTGAGTCTGCAAACGCATTATTGATTCCTGCTGATAGGGAAATTATTCACGTTATACCACAAGAATTTATAGTTGATGGTCAAGGAGGCATAAAAGATCCTATTGGAATTTGTGGAATAAAGCTTGAAACAAAGGTTCATATTGTAACTGGTCAGATTACAGCTGCCCAAAACCTTGTAAAGTGCATTCACCGTGCCGGCATGGACGTTGCAGATATCGCATTGGAACAATTGGCTTCTAGTCAAGCCGTGCTTACGCAGGACGAGAAAGAAATTGGGGTTGTCTTAATTGACTGTGGGGGAGGAACGACTGACATCGCAATTTTTGTCGGAGGCAGCATCAGATACACTGAAAATCTGACGCTTGGAGGAGATCATATCGATAGGGATATAGCTCTTGGACTTTCGACTCCGCTGGGAGAGGCAAAAAAGATCAAGGAAAAATATGGTGTAGCACTGTCGGATCTAGTATCTCTGGATGAGAGTATTGAGATCCCCAGCGTGGGAGGGCGTAGGCCAAGGCAGATTCCAAAAGCGGATTTGGCGATGATTATAGAACCAAGAATGGAGGAGATCTTCAGTCTTGTCAGGAGTGAGATAATAAAGTCTGGTTACAGGGATCTCATTCCTGCTGGTGCGGTAATCACCGGGGGGAGTGTTATAATGGAGGGAACGGATGACCTTGCAGAAAAGATACTTGGCGTGCCGGTGAGAAGAGGAATTCCGACCGAATTGGGTGGCTTGAATGATATTATTGCGAATCCCGTTTATTCTACAGGGGTTGGGCTCGTGCTTTACGGTGCAAATTACAACGGGGAGAATAAGCTCCGTATAAGAGATGAAAATATTTTTAAAAAGGTTTTTGATAGTATGAAAAATTGGTTTCAAGAGTTTTTTTAGGTTAAAATTTGAAGAGCAGTGCTCGAGTTAAGGAGGATTAATTAATGGCAAATTTTGAAATCGAGGATATTGCCCCTGAGCAAAAGGCAAGGATAAAGGTCATCGGTGTTGGGGGATCCGGGGGAAATGCTGTAAATACAATGATTGATAAAAACCTAACGGGAGTGGAGTTTATCGTTACAAACACCGATTCACAGGATCTAAAGAAATCAAGAGCGTCGGCCAAACTTCAGATCGGTTCAAGAACTACAAAGGGTCTTGGTTCTGGCGGAAATCCGGTCCTCGGAAGAGAGGCCGCGCTTGAAGACCAAGCAAAGTTAGCGGAATCGCTGGAAGGAGCCGATATGGTTTTTATTACAGCTGGTATGGGTGGAGGCACCGGCACCGGGGCATCTCCGATTATAGCCCAAACTTCTAAGGAACACGGTGCACTCACTATAGGGGTTGTTACAAGGCCATTTGGGTTTGAGGGTCCTAAGAGAAACAAGCAGGCGATTGAGGGAATAGAAAGCTTGGAAAAGGAAGTTGACACCCTTATCATAATTCCCAATGACCGTCTTACGGCTGTGCATAAGATAAGCATAATTGAAGCATTCAAGAAAGCTGACGAAGTTCTCTACAATGCCGTTAGAGGTATTTCGGATATAATCACCGGAACTGGATATATAAATGTTGATTTTGCAGACGTAAAAGCGATAATGGGTGAAAATGGCGGGAAGGCATTGATGGGTTCTGGCTATGCCGAAGGAGAGAATCGCGCAAGGCTTGCGGCTGAAACAGCAATAACTAGCCCATTACTTGAAGATATCTCAATAGATGGGTCAAGAGGGATTCTAATAAATGTAACAGCTTCTCATGACTTCGGTATCGAAGAGCTAAATGATGCCTGTAATTATATAAGAGAGCGTGCTCATGAAGACGTCAATTTGATTTTCGGACTTGTATTCGATGAGGCATTTAAAGGAGCCGTTCAGATTACGGTTATCGCAACCGGAATACAGAGTATAAAGGAAGAGAGTGTCAGTGAGATAGTGACCAAGTTGCCCACAGAATCGCTAGATGACGAGTTTGAAATCCCTGCCTTCGTAAGGAGAAGAGGTATTAAGTAAGTTTATTGACCTGAGGTTATCTCAATAAAAACCTAGACTCAGAATACATTAGTCGTCGTGCAAGTACGTTGGCCGGCTATTGGAATGAAACTCCCTGCAGCAAGCTGCACGTATCACAATATAAACTGAAAGACTCAGGTGTCATTGCGAGAAACTTCGTTTCGAAGCAATCTCCTTCGGCTTTGGCAGAGCGTTTGATTATCCATTCCATTATAGGATTAACCTAGCAGATTGCTTCGCTGGAGCCTGCACTGAGCCTGGCGAAGTGCTCGCAATGACAAGCCAGCGGAGACCCCGTAGCAAGTTACAGGGAATTCACTAGTTAAATTCGTGGTATCCAATAATACGATCCGCGCATCCTGAGCCCTCAGTATTGAGCTTGTCGAGGTATCGAACCATGATCCTTCGGGACTACCCGTTAAAAACCCACCTCCACAACTACCAAATAATGCCACTCCGGTACACCTTCTATCGCGCATACTCGTGTTCTCTCACACTCGAACGGAATCAGTCGTCGATGCAAAGCGACATTCTTAAATCATCCTTGTTGTAATAGAAAACTACTAATTGTTTAATTCATAACCATCATATTGAAAACGGGACGTTAAAATATCAAGTGATTTAAGCTGGTTACAATTGGCACCATGATTGCAAAGTTTTCTGTAATGCTATTTGGAGGCATAAAGAAATGGGTGTAATTGATGAAGCTTTGAAGGAAAATAATGCCTATGCAAGGAGATTTAAGCTTGGTAAGCTGCCTATGCCACCATCTCGTATGCTTGCTGTGGTTGCGTGTATGGATGCCAGGCTAACAATCGAGGAAATGCTAGGATTAAAGACAGGAGAGGCTCATATAATCCGTAATGCCGGAGGAATAGTATCTGAAGATGCCATAAGATCATTAATAATTTCTCATCATCTGCTTGGTACGAGAGAATTTATGATTATAAATCATACTGATTGCGGAATGCTTACCTTTACCGATGAAAAACTTAGAAAGAATCTTCTAAAGAAAACCCGTACTGCAGCTATAGCACCTCTTTTGTTCCATTCTTTCAGCGATGTTTGGGAAAACGTGCGACAGCAGATTCAAAAGGTAAAATCCCATCCATGGGTGCCCATAGATATTCCCGTTAGGGGATTCGTCTATGATGTAAAGACCGGTGCGCTAGAAGAGGTTTATGCTTGAACGATTACGGATTGCTTTAAAAGAGATTGTGAAAATTGTGAGAAGAGAAGAAAGTGACCATATACGACCAATCTTAAGTCTAAGCCAACTCTCCCAGGTCTTCTGCTGCGATTGGGAATTCCCCGACAAACGGAATCCCTATACGAGGAGAGTCAATCCACAGTCCCTCTAAATCGTAAAATTTCCTTAACGGTTCATAGAACACATGGACTACCACATCCACAGCATCAATGAGGACCCATTTGCCTTCTGTGTATCCTTCGATACCAATAACCCTTTGTCCGATCTCGTTTAGTTTTCTTTCAATATGGTCAACAATCGTTTTTACCCCTCTATCCGAGTTGGCACTACAGATGACAAAATAATCTGTAATGTTGCTAAGCGCCTTCATCTCTATCAGTTTTATATCTTGCGCCTTTTTTTCCCAGGCGGCGCGTGCAATAACTAACGCCTTATCTTTAGATTCTATTTAGCGGCCTCCTTCTTGTAGATACCATGCTCTAGTATATAGGCTTCAACACTCGATGGGACAAGATATTTTATGGACTTGGCTTTTTTGACTAGTTCTCGTATCTTTGTCGACGATATTTCTAATCCGTCTATTTTAACGAGAGTCAATATCCTGGAGTTTTTATTTATGTAAAGAGTCAAATTCTTATAGTGCTTATAATATCGAAAATCATCCTTAATTTCAAGTGGAAGCGTGGCGGGAAATTCAAAACCAAATCCGGGCCTCTCTATTACGGCAAAATTCGATGCCCTGAATATCTTCTTGTAATCCTTCCAGCTATCTATTTCAGAAAATAGATCGGATCCTGCTATAAAATATAAGTCAAAAAGTGGAAATGTATCCGAAAAATATCGTAGCGTATCGATCGTATACGACTTTCCGCCTCGTTTTATTTCTATGTCGGAAATACTAAAAAACTTGTTATCATTTACTGCGAGCTCAAGCATTTTCAGGCGGTCGTGAGGTGACGCCATGCCTGGACTGGTCTTATGAGGGGGCACAGAAGTTGGAACGAAATAGATTTTCTCAAGATCCAGTATTTCTCTGATCTCTTCGGAAGCCCTCAGGTGACCAAAATGGATAGGATCAAATGTTCCACCGAAGAGCCCTACTTTTGTAAGTCGACCTTTATTCATTTCTTAATTGTCTTATTATAATATCTATATTTGGGAGGATTATAATGCTCTCCTGTCGATGATCGATCTTCAAATTTTACCTAATCAATTCCCTGTCGCCTTGCTACGGGGTCTCCGCTGGCCTGTCATTGCGAGCGTTAGCGAAGCAATCTGTCACTTAAATGCAATAGTACGGAACGCATATATGCGTTCCCTACATTTCGACACATAAAATTTATTGGTAATGCTCTGCCAAAGCCGAAAGAGATTGCTTCGAGACTTTTTAAGTCTCTCGAAATGACACCTGAGCCTTTCAGTTTCTTTTGTGATACCCTACACTTGCTGCTGGGAGTTTCATTTATTTGATGAGGGGCATCACTGTCTTGGAGAGAGCGCATGTTCATAGACTACGATTAAGTTAAGATTTCGACCTTCTCATAGGTGATCGCTTATGTATAACCTTCGATCATTAGTTCCTCTCCGAAAACCTTAACCTTTAAACTTCTGATTGCGAGGGCTTCTTTGACTTTTAGAGTATTCAGGTCTCCTACCATACTGACACCCTCCGCTCCAATAATTGCAGGAGTATAGAAAAGAACAAGCTTGTCAACCACTCTTTGACTCAGCGCCGAAGCCGCCACTCTGCTCCCCCCTTCTATAAGAACGCTAGTTATCTCCAGTTCTCCAAGCTTCTTGAATAAACTGGGTAGATCTATTTTCCCATTTTTATCGCTATCACAAATTAGGACTCTTGACCCCATATGTTCCAGATTATTTTTCTTTTCTGGGTCTGCTTTATTTGTCGTAATTATTAAAGGTGACTTATGAATCTTAAGCAATCGTGACTCGATTGGGATTCTGAGCCCGGAGTCAAGTACTATCGGTATGGGTTGATCTTTCGCCTTCTTCCTCAACCTGACCGTAAGCTCGGGATCGTCAAGTAGAACGGTTTCTATGCCTACCAGAATAGCATCGACTTTTTTCCTAAGCCTGTGTGCAAAGTTTCTTTGACTTTCGCTACCTATCCACTTTGCATCCCCAGTCATGGTTGCTATCTTGCCATCGAGAGTGCAGGCGAGTTTAAGAGTCACAAAGGGAATGCCAGACCTTATGTACTTAAAGAATGCCTCGTTTACGATCTTACACTTCTCCTCAACTACACCTACTCTTACATTTACACCCCTTTGCTTTAAGAGTTCTATTCCATTTCCCGAAACTTTTGGATTTGGATCGAGGGTTCCGACCACAACATTTGATATGCCCTTCTTTATGATTGAATCGACGCATCGCGGTGTCCTTTTATCTGTGTGGCAACATGGTTCCAGTGTTACATAGAGGGTCGAGCCATTGACAGTGTTTCCCTGGCTTTCGGCATCGGATATGGCTTCTACCTCTGCGTGAGGAAGCCCCGCTCTTTTGTGATATCCCTTGCCGATGATTCTTCCCTGTTTAACCAGTACGGCTCCTACAAGGGGGTTTGGACTGGTCATCCCCTCGGCTCTCTTCGCAAGGCTGATTGCGCGAGACATATATTTAGTATCTGAGTCCTTGGGCATATATTTTTGTTGAGAAACCCGATAATTATTGGTGAAGGTTAAGTTATATCGGAAATTCTAATGTATGGTTTCCTCACCAGTAACGAATAATGCCTCTACGAATTCTTCGGCGTTAAATTCTCTTAAGTCTCTCAGGCTCTCACCGATACCTATGAATTTAACGGGGACATTTAACTCATCGGCAATAGCCAAAATCACGCCCCCCTTGGCAGTACCGTCCAACTTAGTGAGGATGATCCCGGTGATGTCGATCGCTTCATTAAACATTTTCGCCTGCTGAATTGCGTTTTGTCCCGTTGTTGCGTCAAGGACCAGTAGAGTTTCGTTGGGAGCTCCATCTAGTTCACGTGATATAACCCTTCTCAACTTTTTAAGTTCTTCCATTAGATTTGTCCTTGTGTGTAATCTTCCTGCCGTGTCAACAATGAGGATATCGGTTTCTCTTGCCTGGGATGCTTTGAGTGCATCAAATGCGACGGCCGACGGGTCTGAACCGCTCTGACCTCTTAAGAAGTCGGCACCGACCCTCTTCGCCCAAATTTCAAGTTGCTCCACAGCAGCGGCCCTGAATGTGTCTGCCGCAGCAACCATTACGCTTTTGCCCTCGTTACTGAATTTGTACGCAATTTTCCCTATTGTGGTTGTTTTTCCCACTCCGTTCACTCCGGCGATAATTATTACGAATGGTTTTGATTCGATTTTAATGGGTTTGCCCTCGGCCTTTTTCAGCATTTCCAAACATTCCTGTTTAAGGGTGTTCATTATGGCTTTTGGGTCCCTCAGCGATTTCTTCGATAGCTTTTCTTCAATCCTTTGCCTTAGCTTCAACGTTGTACCAACTCCAAGATCCGCCGTAATCAGCGCCTCCTCAAATTCATCCCACAGATCCTCATTTATTTCCCCACTTGAAAGTATTTCGTCTAATTTGCCAACCAGGCCAACTTGAGTTTTCGAAAGCCCCGACCTTAGCCTTGAAAAGAGGCTTTCCTTGGTTTCAGACACTTCCTCGATCCTTTTTTCCGCAATTTCATACGATTCTTCCGTATCGACCATTGTCTTTTCAAATGCATAGCGGTCTTCGTGGCTAACGACTTCCGGCTTTAACCTGAGCTCTTCTTCCACGTCCAGTTCTTGGGCTACTCGAGTAGATTCATCCGGTAGCGTTTGTTCTAGTATCTCTTGGCGTACCGATTTATCTAAGATACGATCGGTCTCAGTATATTTAACTTCTGCTCTTTCTTCATGAGGAATATCTTTGAGGGGTTCAACGGCTGATGTAAAAGGTGAAACGTCATGTCTGGGCATTTCCTCGGGCAAGGAACCCTCTTTTTCGGGTTCCGGCCTTTCTTCGAATAAATAGGCCAGAATTAATGAAATAATTACAATGCCCCCGAACAATATGACAATCCATATTGGTTCGTGGTAGTCGGTGTAAAAATCATTTAAGAGGGGGATTAATTTCTCCATAACTTTACAGTGGTATTACAGAATTTAGTGGCTCTAAGTGCTATTTAAGTAAGAATTTAGAATATTTTTACATTCCTTCTATTTATTATATGATACCATATGATTTGTGGAAAACCTTAATCCCTGGCTTGATCATGAAGTTTTGCGTCTTTTCCAATTAAGACGTTTTACACACTTTCCTCATCGGAGATTTCAGAGTTCTTATCCGAGATCAGTGTCGGGGATATCATAAAGTGATCGATCTGCAATCTGGATTGGCAAAACGAAGGCTTCTTGATATGTTATTCGACGCCCCTGTAATCTAACATTCCAACATCATTGCATTATATTTTAAAACTTGCAGAGATCAAAATTTCTGATATATAATAGGTTGTAAATGGCACAGGGTTTTGTTCACCTCCATCTACACTCTCAATATTCCCTCCTCGATGGCGCAATAAAATTTGAAGAACTTTTCTCTAAATTGCATGAATTAGGCATGAATTCAGTGGCGCTCACCGACCATGGGAATCTCTTTGGGGCATTTGATTTTTATGAAAAGGCGAAACAGGTTTCTATTAAGCCCATTATAGGTTGTGAAGTCTACATTACTCCGAAGTTAAAATCGGATAATAGTAGAAACCGTGAGAGAAACAATCATCTCATTCTTCTTTCAATGAATCAGCAGGGCTATAAAAATTTATCTAATCTAGTCACCAAGGCATATTTTGAAGGATTTTACAGGAAGCCAAGAATAGATCATGAGCTTCTAGAAAAGCACAGTCAAGGGCTCATTGTACTCAGCGGCTGTCTTAATGGTGAAGTTTCCAGGAGCATACTTAATAATAATATGAAAGAATCATTGAGCATTGCTGCAAAATACAAGGAGATATTTGCGGATCGATACTACCTCGAGATTCAGGCAAATGGACTTCGAGACCAAGAACTTGTTAATGAAAAGGTCAAAGAGCTAGGTAACAAGCTTAATATACCAATTGTTGCTACTAACGATTGTCACTTTTTAAGGCGAGAGGATTCTAAACCACATGATGCTCTTCTATGCATACAGACGGGTACGACATTGGCGGATAAAAATAGGTTTAGGTTTCAAGGCGATGAATACTATGTTAAGTCTCACGATGAAATGCTTGAATCTCTCAAGGGATATGAAGAGGGGATCGAGAAGACATTGGAGATCGCCGATCGGTGCAATTTTGAATTCGAAACCGATGGTTATAAGTTGCCCGTGTTCGAGCTAGAAGGTGGGAGTTCACATGATGACTATTTAGCTGGACTAGCTAGGGAGAGGCTCGATGAAAGATTAAAAGAAAATGACATCCCTTCGAACATGGTTCCCTTCTACAGAGAGCGTCTTGAGAGTGAAATCAGTACGTTGAAGGATATGGGGTTTTCCGGTTATCTGCTCGTTGTTGCAGATTTTATTGATTTCGCGAAGACACACGGTATACCTGTCGGACCGGGGAGAGGAAGTGCCGCTGGTAGCGTGGTCGCCTATGCGCTCGGCATTACTGAAATTGATCCGATACCATACAATCTCATTTTTGAAAGGTTTCTTAATCCCGAGAGAGTTAGTATGCCCGACATTGACGTTGATTTTTGCGGAGATCGAAGAGATGAAGTTATAGCGTATGTTACCCAAAAATACGGGTCCGATAAGGTTGCTCAGATCGGTACTTTTGGGACAATGTCTGCAAAGGCTGTAATAAAGGACGTTGGTAGAGTTCTTGGAATTCCCTATGCGGAGGTTGACAAGTTTACCAAACTCATCCCGTCATTCAGGGGCAAGGTCTTTAGCATTGACGACTCGATCGCTCAAGTACCTCAAATAAGGAGCCTGATTGAAAAATTACCGGCACTTAAAGAATTGGTTGAACTCGCTCGACCTCTCGAGAATATGGTGAGGCACTCGTCTACACATGCGGCTGGTGTTGTGATATCTAGTGAACCGCTTGCCGATTATATTCCGTTGTATCGGGGATCAAACAATGAAGTTGTAACTCAGTATGACATGAATTCGATTGAACACATGGGATTTGTGAAATTTGATTTCTTAGGATTAAAGACTCTAACGGTAATAGATAGAACCATAAAATTAATAAGAGAGGGTCGAAATTCCTCAGATGGGCTTGATTTTGACATCTCAAAAATTCCTTTAGATGATCCCGATGTTTTCAAACTTCTTTCAAGCAATTATACGAGAGGAATTTTCCAAATTGAGTCATCTGGCATGAAAGAGCTTCTTCAAAGGCTTCAAGCAACGAATTTTGAAGATATCATTGCTGTGCTCGCGCTTTATCGCCCCGGACCACTGGACAGTGGTATGGTCGACGAATTTATTAAACGAAAACACGGGGAGAAGGATACCGATTATCCTCTTCCTGAGCTGGAAGGAATTTTAAAGGACACACATGGACTTTTTGTTTACCAAGAGCAGATAATGAAGACGGCAAGCTTAGTAGCTGACTACAGTCTTGGGGAAGCGGACCTTCTCAGACGCGCTATGGGAAAAAAGAAGTCGGCTGAGATGAAGGCTCAGAGACAGAGGTTTCTTAGTGGGGCAAAGAAAAAGGGGATAAGCCATAAAAAGGCCAAAGAGATATTTGACACGATGGAAAAATTCGCTGATTATTCGTTCAACAAGAGTCATAGTACCGCTTATGCATTATTAACATATCAAACCGCTTACCTTAAGACTCACTACCCGGCTGAATTTATGGCTGCATTGCTATCTGCCGAATCGGGGAACACCGATAAGGTTATATCAAGCATCGCTGAATGCAGGGAAATGGGGATTGAGGTTCTCCCTCCCGATGTGAACGAAAGCGTGTCGGGTTTTACAGCTCAGGGTGGAAAAATAAGGTTTGGCCTTTCGGCCATTAAACATGTTGGTCAGTCGACGGTTGATGCAATTATAGAATCGAGAAACGAGGGTGGGAAATTTAATTCAGTATTTGATTTCTGTGAAAGGGTGAGTTCGAGGAAAGTAAATAGAAGGACAATTGAAAGCCTGATAAAGAGCGGTGCTTTTGATTCATTGGGAAGTCATCGAGCACAACTCATGGAATCGGTCGATACACTCTTGACTTACACATCAATGAGACAGAGATGTTCGCCTGAGGGACAGAATGCCCTTTTTACGATGAATGAATCTCTTTCCCAGCCAAGATTACCGGAGATTGAAGAATGGGATGAAAAAGAGATACTAAAAAATGAAATGGACGTGCTGGGGTTTTACGTCACTAATCACCCAATGGCAAAATACGTGTCTGAGTTAGAAGGATATGCCCCGAATATTGATACTGAGCATATATGTCAAATAAAGGAGAGGAGCGAGGTTACTATAGCTGGGGTCGTACGATCGATGACAGTAAAGCACACAAAAAATGGATCTGGGATTTTTGGCAATCTGGTACTCGAAGATATGAAGGGATCGGTGGAAGTTTTGATATTCAATGATCTACTAAGAAAATCACTCCCCTTGTTAGAAGAAAAAGTGGAGCCCATAATTGTAACGGGGAGGTTAGAAACGGCCGAAGAAAGGGTACGAATAAGAGCGAATAACATATTATCACTTAAAGAGGCTAGAAACAATTCAAAAGTTCATATCAGGCTAAGGGATAGTGTTAAGAGAGATGATCTTCAAAGATTAATGGAAGTAATTAAATACTATCCAGGCGGATCGTTGGTACATCTTCATTTTGAAACAAGCTTAGGAGAAGCCGTCGTTGAAATCGGAGAGTCAAGGGTTGAAATTCAGGATAAATTTATTGAAGATGTCGAGGGGCTGTTTGGTAAAGGTACCTTGAGACTTGGATAGAGACTATGCGACCTCTAGATCCCTAATCACATCTTTAAGCTTATCAGGGGATCTCGTAACAACAAAGATTTCTTGGATCGAAGTTCCACTCTTCGCAATTAGCTTTGCGCCAGTAATGGTACTATATTTGTATTTTACGATCAGCTTCTCGCCGGTAGCGTTACTAACTTTTATCTCACCTGGCAATATTCCATCGACAAATTCAAGGGTCGATATGTTTTCTTCCAGAAACTTCTCTAGTCCCTTTATCATACCATGTTGTCTCTTAATTTTGAGCTTTCTGTGCCTCATTGTCATTGGGTTTCCTGTTTGTGGATCGTTACGACAAATTGAAGAAACAATTTAACAAGTGAATTCCCTTCGCCGTGGTACACGATTTCCTTGGCATGACATTTGTGGCTTTCAGTTTCTATTATGATACTCTGCAAATTGCTGCAGGTTTTTTCATCATATCAATAATCACTGGTAAGACCAATTTGGATTATTTTGAATATCTTTTCGGAAGTCTGAGATCAATTTCAACTGCTTATATCGATGTGTTTAACGTTGGGACCAAAGGCATATTCTTGAGTTATTTCGAGCTGGTATTTCAATTCATTAACCAACCTTTCCTTGAGATCTTTCAATGATAGCATTCCGTAATATTTACCGTCCTCATCGAGAATCATAAGGTGAGAGATGTTGTCAGTGTCCATCTTTTCCAGACATTCATAGAATGAAGAGTCAAGCCCAACTGTTCGCAGGTCTGTTGTCATAATATCTTCTACCCTTACTTCGGATGGATTCCTGCCCATGGCAACAACATTGTTCGAGAAGTCACTCTGTCCCACAACACCGACTATTTCTCCCTTTCTTCTCACGCCGATGGTTCTTACCTTAAAGTTCTTTAGCTTAAGGGCCGCAACATCAGTTGTGTCTTCAGCATCCACAAAGTAGACCCTATCCCTCTTTCCTATCAAGTCCCTGACTTTTAGATTTTTTAACATAGATGCCCTCCTATGTTGATATTACAGACTTTTGCTTAACTAAACCCCTACCTATACCTTTTATCTTATCATAAAATTTAAGAATAATGAACCCAGATTGATTTTTTTCTTGGATGTCCGATTCTCTTCGCAATAGAATGAGATTCTTATGGCGTTTATTTCATCATAATCGTAGCTTGATAAAAGATAGTACAACAAGGCCTGAATGCGGCAGTTATTGTTGATTTTGTCCGCGACAATGTCTATAATTCTATATCCTGAAACTCAGCGGGGGTTTTTGAATCTAAAATCAATCAAAATATAAAGGAGGTACGTATATGTCCGACTATGCCCATCCGGAGGTTTTGGTTAGTACACAGTGGGTTGAAGATCATGTAAATGATCCTAACATCAGAATTGTAGAATCTGACGAGGACGTACTGCTTTATGATGTTGGTCATGTGCCAGGGGCTTTGAAGATCGACTGGCAAACTGAGCTGCAAGATGATGTGATAAGGGATTATGTTAGCAGAGAGAATTTTGAGAAATTGATGTCAGAGAAAGGAATTGCGAATGACAGTAAAGTAGTATTTTACGGTGACAAAAGCAATTGGTGGGCCTGCTACGCTTTTTGGACATTTAACGTGATGGGACATGATAAGTGTTTGATTATGAATGGTGGAAGGCAAAAATGGATTGAAGAGAGGCGCCCTTTGTCGAAGGATCTGCCAAGTTACCCAAGAACCAATTATAAGGTTACCGGGACAAATGAAGCCATACGGGCATTTCGCGAAGACGTAATGAAGCATGTCGGATCTGGGAATTCTCTAATCGATGTTCGTTCACCAAAGGAATTTACTGGAGAGCTTCTCCACATGGAGGCTTACCCTCAAGAGGGGGCATTGCGGGGCGGGCACATACCGGGAGCGAAAAATGTTCCCTGGGCACGCGCGGCCAACGAAGATGGAACGTTTAAATCTCTGAATGAACTGAAAGCGATTTATCAAGGCGAAATCGGTCTAAAACAAGACGATAACGTAATAGCATATTGTCGAATAGGAGAGAGGTCTTCTCACACCTGGTTCGTCTTGACTTATCTACTCGGCTTCAAAAACGTGAGGAACTATGATGGGTCATGGACAGAGTGGGGGAACCTTGTAAGGGTCCCAATTGAAAGACCTTAATTGGTCCAACTGGTGCTGGGCATGTACAAACTTAAATACGCGCCGAAAATAGAACTGTACGTTCTTTTTTATAAGTAAATTTCTAGGTTATATTTTCAGTTATGGAAATGGATCGCGAAGAGCTCATGCAATTTATGTTAGACCATTATGAGAATCCCAGGCATTATGGGGCTCGTGAGGACTCGGATGTAGTTCAGAAGGGTGGCAATCCTGGATGTGGCGACATTATTACAATTTATCTCAAGGTCGATGATGACGGAAGGATTAGAGATGTTTCATTCGAGGGAGAGGGTTGCATAGTTAGCCAAGCCACTACCTCTATGATTACAGATATTGTTTTGGGTAAAACCGCTGAACACATAGAGGAGATGAATCCTGATGTTATCACGGATTTAATTGGCAAGGACCTGGCATTGACGCGTCCGCGCTGTGCCACTCTTGGCATTACAACAGTAAAGCAAGCAATAAAGGAATGGCGTAAGCAAAAGACGATAGCTGAGATTGAGAAGGAAAGACGTTTAGCAAACAATTAACAAGCATAACTTACCATGACCATTTTTCTTGTTGCAATTAATTACAAGGAATAACCAGCCTGCTCTAAGGCTCAGTAAGAGCCTGATTTTTCATCTTTGCTGAGAAATCTCAAAATCAAATTCCCCGGGTCAGGCATGAACTAAGTACATGTTTGGATTTTGTGACCTGAGTGATCGTAGTCTCTGCTCTATTATCTTGGCAAATCTCTTCATCAGTTCATAGCCAAGATCATGATCATCCTCGCATTGTTTTCTGATCTTCTCACCGTCGATTGAAATCGCCTTAGTCAGTGTTATAGCTCTGGCGTCAAAGTGCCATCGGTGTGGAGGAAATAACCAAGACCACCCAAGTACGTCGTTTTCGCCGAGGTTAAGAACAATAATCGGATCCCTTTCTGGCGCCATTAATGCCTCTAGAGCAACCTTGCCTTGCAAAATAATGTAAAACGTCCTTGCCCCTTCACCTTCACGAAAAATAATTTCACCAGGATCAAATCGCGCTTCGGATGAACATGCTAGAATTAAATCGAGATAACTTTTGCTTAGACCCTTAAAAAAACGGTGTTTCAAGATAAATGACTTAAGATTCTGCAACTGATTTCTCCTCTTCATTATGGCTAAATTTTAACACAGGATTCTGAACACTATATGATCAATGATTATCAAGATTCGTACGAATATTACTCGACTTATTATAACATGATTTGAAAAGATTAGAGTCTTTAGGTCGCGAAGAGCATGAGTTTATTCTGTTGAGCATGTAACTGCTCAACAGAATAAACGTCTCGTTAAGGAATTTAATAAAATCCCTTTTAATGATATTGGGTGAGAATCATATGGTAATGATTCTTATGTTAAGAACTTAATTACTTACGGTAATCAAGTCTTTCAGTGTTTGGTATTTCTTTTCGCCTATGCCCTTTACATTCATTATGTCTTCAGTCGTTTCGAACTTGCCATTCTGCTCCCTGTATTCGACTATCCTTTTTGCAGTTGCCTCACCTATTCCGGGCAGTTCGGCGAGTTGCTCGACTGAAGCTTCATTTAAATCGACGGGCGCGGCCTGTGATAAGCCGTATGAGGTGAAAAGAAAGATCGACAAAGAAACTAAAAGAAACAATCTGAGTTTCTTCATAGTGTTCCTACCTCCCTTGAATTTGATTTCTGCTGAAAAGTATACGTCTCTTTTAATTTTATTGTTGAAACTTCGTAAATAGAATTTAAAAATTGCATCCTTCTAGGTAAAGCTAGTTACATGTGTGAAAGCGTATTTTCAATTTGAGGCTTCCTCCATGACCTTTCAAGATTGTCGGTGATGTAAAAACCAGATGTTTCAGGGACGAGATCTTTACATGGTTCAGCACAGGCACAAAGAAGCAATCCTTCGATAGACTCAGTACAAGCTCTTCGATGAAACTCGGGGCTCAGGGACAAGGCCGTCCCCTTGTTGCTCCCTAATGCTACCCGATATAGAGTTCGAGTACGGGCTTAATAGGGAATCCATGCTTTTACCTCTGGATCCCCGACTACTGATTTCGGGGATGAGATGTTTCAGAGGCTGCTATATCGTATGTTTAAATGTGTCCATTCAAAAATTGAACCATGAAGCTAAATCTAAGTGTGAAAAACTGCGATGGTTGATAACCTTTATCTTTTTTTATACAATTGGGGTTTTAAATAAATTTTAAAGGACAAACAAAATGGAAAGATGGGTTATATTTGCAATTATTGCTACAACTATGTGGGGGCTTGGAAGCTTCTTTGGAAAGATTGCCTTGATGAGGGATATTCCATATCGTGTCTATTTTTTCGAGGGGATTGGAACCATAACCGTTTTAACCTCATTGATCATATTTAAGAGGCACGAAATCTTTACGGGTTTCGCTGTAAACCCCTACGCTTTGCTAATGGGGCTAACATGGGGAATCGGGACGATAATTTTTATTATTGCCTTACAACCGGCAAGACTCTCCGCTCTTGTTCCTCTGACAGCAGTCTATCCGGCGGTCACAGTGATACTGGGTGTGATTGTTTTGCATGAGCGATTAGACTTGAGAGAGATTTTTGGAATTGTTTTTGCTATACTAACAGTTGTGTTGCTATCTAAGTAATTTCGATCAGGTTAATAGATAATTTATTTCCACGATTCTAAAGAGGGTTAGGATTTATTGACATGAATAACTTCTCTCACCCCTGATAACGAAGGCGCCACACGCACCGAGAAAAAAACATCATGACAGAGAGCTGTAGCCAGTGTATCAGACTTAGTTAGTGTCTCACCGTCGTGGTCTGAAACTCCCGGTCTCAGGGAATCAAATTCATTTGACCATTTCTATACAAATTATACCCTTTCGGTTATGTACTAGCGCTATGTTATCTGATACTCCGTTACTCTCATGATAGCACTTTCGAAAGGTTTGTCAAGCATTTTATTGATATTAGGCTAAAGCGCATCATGATATAAGACCCTTAGCGAATAAGTATTAATGATATTAGTCAGTTAGCAGCTATTATTAGAATTGTTGTCGAATTTGGGGAATTCGATTTGCGATTCTTGCTCAATTTGACTATTTGGAGAGGAATGATTCCGAAAGGGTTAAGAACATAGTTTTGTCGGAATTTCGCGGTTGTATTTGATAGCACTCAGGTAGGGGTTGTAAATTACCTAAGGATTATGCGTTGATGAATATTAATCAACTCTGATGGTACTGAATCTAGCTGCCTCCCCGTACGCTGGCTTGAATCCCTTGGGGTCTATCGGGTGCGGCAATTCTGTTTCTGCTCCACGACATCAGGAGTTTAGTCACTGAGGTTCCAAGGTCAGCCCATAGAAGTCCGCCGATGCTCGGAATGGTTTATCATTGTCACTCGCCGACGAAGACAGGAATCGCCCCAGGAACGAGGCAATTACGACTGAATCTAAAAAATGGATTGACATGCTGTAGAAAGCCCATTTACCCAGGGCGAGTTCAGCTTCATCTGATCTAGAAAAGGATCTCTGGCGCTTTGCGATTGGAAGGAGGCACTTGGAAAAGTCCCGTACGGGCGTCTAGCAATTCTGCTAATAAATCATATCTAAATTCAGCTCTAATTGAATAAAGGTTTGAAAATGAGCTATATTGACATTTATTTCAATTTGGAATATTTTAATGCCTCACCTTGAGAAAACTTCAGGTTTTTGCAAATCCGTTTATCATATTATATTGAGTATAAACGGGGTTGGTGATACCTGTCTAAATTGATTTTTTTGTTTCTTTATTATAAATTCTGATTTAGTCAACGTATAGCTCTCTGGAGGAAGTAAGATGGCAAAAAAAGGCAATCCTAAATCTATTTTGAACAAGGGCTATGAAGAGGCCCTAAAATATCCATTTTTTGAAGCAGTATTTAACAGGCGTTCACGTCGATTCGGGTTAGGCATGGAGTTGAAGGATTCCACCCTTGAATTTGCTTCTGATCATGAGCCTGTTCCACTGGATGAAATGGAGGAGGCATTATTAGTATGGTCTGGAACGGGTCTAACGGGTCTTTGCCTTGCTGACCTTCCACCTGAAACTGGGATTGATTTACTCTGTCAGTGGACCGGACGTACATGGCCATCGGCTTGTAACAACCATGGCACGGAATTGTTTTTTACGAATGATAAGGGGCTTTATTACATCGACGTTAAGAGAATGCTTCCTCAAAATCATGAACTCGACATGTTTTTTAAGATGAGCCGCAATGAAAAGATTCAGCGAGTGCTCGAACTCTACCGCGAAAGTTTGGTCAAGATAGAGGACGGAAGGGCGCAGCTTCCCGATAAGATGCCGGGTCTATTTAATTTCAATCAGTGGAATACAAACAAGCCAGGAACGTCTGTATTCATACCGGTGACCGACATAACGGAAGAGTATATAAATCTGCTTCTCTTATATTGTAGCAGTACTTATGGATTTACCATTATTGATGATCTGACTGGTAAACCGGCGGGAATTGAAAAATGGGTACAGATGGGGAGACTCAAGGAGCAAGTTAAGCTATCCCTTTTTGATCTTGAGGTACGGATTCTCACGGGACTAAACGTTGAGCAGGCATTTATCTGTCAGAATATGAGCCTTGCCCTTCAGGCACTTGGCCTGGCAGGGTGGACGTTCAGTGGATTTATCCCAAGATTTGCGATGGGAGCTGCGCCTCAACTGTTCAAGGGATTGGGTTTCAGGTTTATTCAGCCCAAAAAGGGGGCAATTGACCCTCCGACAACGGTGCCCGTCGGAAGGGACGGGGTTTTCGAAGCGTATTCCCCTCCATATTACAAAGACATGAGCGAGGCTATAGATGCCTTCTTCGAACACAAAAATGAAGCCTGGAAACCTGATAAGCCATTTCCTTATGTTGAACCCGATAAACATCTAATGAGAGCACCCAAACCCACTGAGAGGACGGTACAAATTGTAAAGGACGTTGCTAACTATATATACGACACATATGGAAGGTTCCCTGCATTTGTTGATCCAATGTACATGCGTCTTGTGTTTCAGGCGATGCATTTAGACCTGGAATTCTACGATAACTATTATCCGCCTGGCTCTTATTCAGATATGCACGTAAACCACTTCAAGCTCTTTCATCCAGACCTGAAGGATCCATTTGCTTATAAAACCGGAAAGAAGCGCGTTACGGCTAAACAGCAGACGAAAAAAAGAATCAAAGCTTAGCACACCCATATTTTCCGCTTAACCTTGAGTGAATAAAGGGCCCAGGATCAGGATGCAGTTTCAAAATAGGACATCATATTTAAATAACAAATTCCGATCACCCTGAGCCTAGTCGAAGGGTGCTTTGGTTGGGCTTAAGTTCTGTCCGTGTAATCCTTCGGCCCTTCGATGTGCTCAGGACGCAGAACGCACGGATTGTTTTTTGTCTCGGGGCTTTTGGGCTAACGAAATCCATTCGCTGCAGGATGACAAGCAGAAAATTCGTTTCTCGCAAAAATCCGCGTTTAGAAAAACTCCGATCACACTGATCCTGAGTCTGATCGAGGGGTCGAAGGATCTGACCTGGACAAAGTCGAAGGAAGGTTTCCGCCACATATGGTTGAAATCATGATGTCTCGAGCAAGACTCGTGACCTACCCGGGGGATTAGATCTTGATTACACAGGGTAGCCCGCCAGTCTTGCTGGCGGGTTGTTATGCGCATCTTCAATGTGTTCACATTTCGGGACAAGAATGTCCCGACTATCCATAATAAATACCGCCATCGATAACGATAGGGGGGGGTTTTCCAACCCCGCATGCATAATAGATAAAGAATGGAGACCTCTGGTTCTCCACTCGCTACAACCCCCATGCACCACTGAGGTGAATATTCGTCCCGTTTATATACCGCGCTTCGTCTGAAAGGAGAAAGGTAACGGCTTCAACGGCGTCCTTTGTACTACCTATATAACCGGCTGGGATTCGCTTGACCATAGCTTCCAGCTCTTCTTTCGGTGCACTCCCTGAGTCGATAAAACCAGGAGAGATAGCATTTACGGTTATTCCATGAGGGGCCAGTGTACGTGCTAACGATCGGGTAAGTATCAGGACACCCACCTTTGCGATATAATGCGCGGTGAGGTTCGGTTGAGCGACCATTTGATCTGCGTTTGCCATAGAGAAGTTCACAATACGTCCCGATTTTCGCTGAATCATCCCGGGGACAATGACTCTACTCAGATAGAATATTGGATGCAGGTTGTTATCAAACATCGAGTGCCAGCCTTCAAGCGTTTCTTTTAAAACGTCCACCCGATGGTATGGACCTGCGCAGTTTATTAAAGCATCAATACGTCCCCATTCGCTCTCCACTCTTTTCACGAATTCCTCAGCCGCCTTTGGGTCCGAGACATCGCACTGTATTGACATGCATTTGCTCCCCAATTCCGTAATCTCTTGTTTTGTTTTCTCGGCTTCAGCGCTAGATTTCCTATAACAAATAGCGATAGACCAAGCCTGCCCGGCAAGTCGAAGTCCTATGGCTCTTCCAATGCCCTTTGCCCCGCCCGTTATCAATGCAACCTTTTCAGTCATTTTCGAACCTCATTAATGATCGTAGAGACATGCCATGGCATGTCTCTACAATAATGATCAAAAACCTGGGTTGTATCTGTCCAATTCCCATTTTAGAGGATTATATTTTATATATTCCCTGATTTTATTTAGTGATTTCTCATTACGGATAATGTGCTCGTAGAAGCGTCTCTGCCATCCAAAGTTATTACAACCATTGTTTCTACACCACCGCGTCACACTGGATTTATATTGATTAATGATAACGGATAGTGAACCGGAGATGGGTTTCGAGAATTTGTTTGTAAAGGTACCATCTTGTAGGGACACGCCATGGCGTGTCTCTACAGTTGGATTATCTATGATCAGTATTCCATGAATGTGATTAGGCATTATAATGTATTCATCTAATGTAGCATTTCTGAAATGTTTTGGTATTTCAGACCAGTATGAATTACAAATCTCGCCGATTTCCGATAACTCAATATTTTCTCGTACCACCCTACCTAAGAAAGCTTTCCGGTATTTTGTACAAATTGTTATAAAGTAATACGCGCTTGACGAATAATCCCATTCTTTCAACCTTATTGAATCTGGTCGATGCTTATTGTCGAAGAAATCCATGCTTACGATTCAGATGAAGTTAAACAAATGATTAATCATAGTTAATTATAGTGCTAAAACGTTTCAATTAATAATTGAACACCAGGATCTTCAATATCATATTTAAAACAGCAAGGACGATTGCACCGAAAAAGGCAGACCAGAAGCCATGAACTTCGAAGCCGGGCACGAATAGAGTAGCGAATTTTAGCATTAGTGCATTTATCACGAAGAGAAAGATTCCGAAGGTAAGGATTGAGATTGGCAGGGTAATGATCTTTAATATAAATCCGAGTGTTGCATTAATTAAGCCTATCACAACTGCCGCTAAAAGAGCAGACCAAAAGTTTTTGATTTCAAACCCCGGGATCAGGTGAGCCACTATCACCAGGCTTAAAGCGCTTAAAATCCAACTTATAATCAATACCATAGTGAATGCTCCCTTACGATTGACACGATGTATCAGTCCTTATATTATTCATTCACAGTTGATTTTCTCAAGTTACTCATTTTCCTGTGGTCGTCGCTTGTGAGTCGGTAGGTCGGTACATCAAAGAAAGCATAGCAATCTGCGACCCATTTGAGATAATAGGGTATACGCCTTTCTTTAACATGGGGGGTCCTGATAGGATAGTCGTTAAAGGCGTTTAACGTAACGAAGTTAGAACTTATGACGATTCCGTATAAATTTAGTCACATTGCAAAAATAAAGGAATCTCTAGTTTATCTTAGGTACGTTGGGTAAGAAAACTTGTCGATGGATTTAATGCGCAATGTAATCTGCTATAAAATTTTGACAACAAATAGAATAAATATAAAACATTAATGTTAGCGGTCAGGAGGCGATGATGAACCACGAGCCTGTGGATTCAGATCCTCGTAACAAAGAGGCAGCTATGGACTTCTTGCGTCTCGTTGCGTCAGGGAACGTACGCGAGGCATATCGAAAGCACATAGGTCAAGGATTCCGCCACCACAACCCATACTTCCGTGGAGACGCGGAATCGCTGATGGTCGCCATGGAAGAGAACGCGAGCAAGAATCCAAACAAGATCGTAGAAATACAGCGTGCATTGCAGGAGGGAAATTTTGTCGCTGTTCATTCCAGAGTTAGGCAGCACGCAACTGATCTTGGCGGAGCCGTGGTTCACATTTTCAGGTTCGAGGGAGAACGCATCGTAGAGTTCTGGGACATTGGGCAGGCACAGCCCGATAAATCACCCAACGAATATGGCATGTTCTAGTTTTTGCACTCAAACGTCACCTGCGGCAAAGAAGGTGCTCCAGGCGACCGTTTTCCTTCGGCTACGCTACGACAAAACGTCGGCTGACCATGGTCACTGTAACAAATCCGAATCAATGTCAAGAGAGGATTGTTTCGGAACGTCCCGTAGTAATGCTGGGCATGACGACGAGGCTGTATTCTTGGTGAGTCAAGAAATCAGAGATCCTTCAACCTCGGCATTACCTCTTCAATCAAAAGCTTCATGCATCGGACCCACTTGTCCTTGGGCTTCCACTCGTGTCCCATCACCAACAACACACCAAAACCCCCAACGTGATGGTAGAGTTCCTTTACTCGTTCCACCACATCATCGGGGCTCCCGACCAACCATATATTGTCGATCATATAATCCGGTGTTACGTCGGAATTAGCCATGGATTTATCGACTTTAAAGATATCTAGGTTGCCTCTTATCTTTGGTACTATTTTGAAAAAGTAATCGGTAAAGTCTCTCGCTAGAGTTCCTTCCTTGACCTCCTTTTTCGCCTCTTCAGTAGTCTCGGCCACATAAACGTCCCTTGCGATTCTCCACTTGGAACGGTCGGGGGTTTTACCTGATTTTTTAGCTCCTTCTTCGACAGAGGACCAATGAGTTATCAATATGTCTTTGGGTATAAAGTTGATGCTCATCGGTATCCAGTCCCTCTCGCCCGCAATTCTCAGTGTTCCTGATGACTCGGTTAGCCCCGCAACTGCAATCGGCGGATGTGGAGTTTGATAGGGCCTGACATGCACCCCCAGCCCAACGTCGTTTTGCGGTTCCGGTACGCAAAACCTCCATCTCTTGTTTTCATAAAGTCCCGGCTTCGGGTTATTCCATAAATTGAGGATAAAATCCAGAGACTCATTTGTTAAGTCTCTTTGCTCGCCGGTTTTTGGATCGATTCCAAATGCTTGAAAGTCGCCGATAAAGGTTCCCGATCCAACACCCCAGTAGAATCTTCCCTTCGCCAGATGATCGAGGACAGCTATTCTATGTGCGAGAACGAAAGGGTCATGATTTGGTAAGCATGAAACGCCGGTGCCGAGTATTATGTTTTTCGTTAAAGGAATAGCTTTAGCAATGAATAGGTCAGGAGCAGGTATATTTTCCCATTCTGCTGTGAAGTGCTCCCCAATCCATGCCTCTTTGAATCCCAGTTCATCAAGTATGATTATCTGCTCAAGGTCCTCATCGAGGGTCTGAGTGTAGTCGGAACCCAAAGGATGTAAGGGCATCTTAAAATAGCCAATTTCCATACCGATCTCCCTACGGTCAATTAAAAGATAGCCTGATGATATTATCACGTAGAATGTGTTTCTTACAAATACGAAGTAGGGGCGACTGGCCGGTCGCCCCTACATGCCCTTTGTAATCTCTATTTCAAATGTCTAAATTCTTGGGGTTGTCCTCGTCTAGTTCCCATCTCCGTGGATTGTCTAAAATATATTGCCTTATTTCATTTAGATCATATTCGTTTCGTATTATGTGCTCATAGAAATTTCTTTGCCAAACAGGTATTCCGGGGGTTCCAAGCATTTTATTGATTCGTTTGGTTGCAGAGGATTTAAAACCTGCTATGAATGAACCGATAGATCTGGGTTTGGGTCCTTTTGTTTGTGAGGGCGACTGGCCGGTCGCCCCTACATCAGATTCGGTAATCATGACTATACCATGGACATGATTTGGCATAATAATGAACTCGTCTAATATTATTTCCTTTCTTAAATAAATCGTTCTCATCCATTCCTCCTTGACTACTCGACCAATTTTGTTCAAATACATTTCACCATTAATGACTTTGCCGAATATGCACTTTCTTTTGAAGGAGCATATTGTCAGAAAGTATCCGCCCGCCGCCGCATAGTCATAATCTTTTAATCTTATTGATCTTCGATGATGCTTTTCCTGGTTAAATTTCATCTCGTTCAAGTAGGGGCACGTTGCAGCGTGCCCCTACTGCTCACGGAGATTTAATAATTAGATCTTATTATAATTTTATGTCTTTTGCGTAAGAAATGTTCCTTTATGAAATTAAACCAATTCGATGGTTTTCTCGGTAAGGGCGACCCGCCGGTCGCCCTTACTTGAAATCAATGCCATAGATACTTTATAATTCCCAACACTAGTTGAAAGGATTTTAAAAGAGTTGGATTAGTAATCTGGATATGGAAGGATCACATTTTTAATGGGAAGTGACATTATCGGCACCGAAATATCCACAAGGAGAATGATATGGGTTATACAAAAGATGCCTTGCGCGCCTGGGGACGTATCCTTACGGGATATTCTCCATTCTTATCTATCGAGATTACACGCGCATGCCCTCTCAGTTGCCCGGGTTGTTATGCCTATGAGCCTGAGCACCTACATCAGCTAGGGCCGTTGATGGAATTATCTGACTACAAAGGTCAGAAGCTGATAGATGGCGTTTTGAACCTCGTGCAACAACACCGTCCAGTTTATGTTTCAATTATCGGCGGTGAGCCTCTCGTGCGATATAAGGAATTGGATGCCATACTCCCGGAGATAAGCAAACAGGGCATCACAACCATGGTCGTAACCAGCGCTGTCCGTGAGATTCCCAAGTCATGGAGTGGCATAGAGCGATTACGTCTGGCGGTCTCCATAGATGGACTGCAGCCTGAGCACGACGTAAGAAGAGCGCCCGCGACCTATGATCGTATTCTTAAAAGCATTTCTGGCCATACAATCACAGTTCACTGCACCGTGACGAGTCAGATGGCTAGAACGCCAAATTACTTTGAGCGGTTCTTAACGTTCTGGTCAGAACGGCCAGAGGTGAATACAATTTGGTTTAGCCTTTTTACACCTCAAAAAAATGCAATAGCAGGAGAGATTCTTACGCCGCAGGAACGAGTACGAGTCGTGAAGGAACTTGCCGAGTTGCGAGATCGATTTCCGAAAATGGATATGTCCGATTCCGTAGTTGAAGGATACCTCGATCCCCCAAGATCGCCCAGCGATTGCATTTTTGCTCGAGCTAATCTAAGCGTTACAGCAGATTTAAAAAGCACGATTACCCCTTGCCAGCTAGGTGGAGAACCCGATTGTTCGCAATGCGGGTGTATGGCGTCGGCCGGGATGAAATCTGTTGGTGAATACAGAGTAGCGGGTTTCGTACCGTTACGATCAATCTTTAGCTTCTCTGAACGTATAGGAAAGCATATTAGCAAAGTGACGGGAGGTCAGGTTTCTTGAGAAACCTAACCAATTTTTGGGCTTTCTGGCGCCGAGTAAAATGCGTTACGAGAAAGCCCATTTCAGACCTTCCGCTCGAGTTTCACTTCCAGCGCTATTAAGAGCAGATGTGACTAGTAATACGATGGAATGCGGGAAGCTTTTGGCTTCTGACCAAACAAACATCTTATAAAATAGGGGATAACAAATTATGGTAAAAATTAGCGTCTTTTATCCGAATGACGAAGGCAAAACATTTGACATGGAGTACTACTGCAACAAGCACATACCCATGGTACAGGAAAAGTTAGGAGCTCTGTGCAAAGGCGTGGCTGTAGAACAGGGACTGGCTGGTGCGGAGCCCGGATCGCGGGCGACTTACGTTGCCATGGGCCATCTATATTTCGATTCGGTAGAGGAATTCCAAGCGACGTTTGGGCCACACGCTGAAGCTATTATGGGAGATATCCCAAACTACACCGACATTCGGCCCGCGATTCAGATCAGCGAAGTGAAAATATAGAAAATATCGTAACCCGACGGCGTATGCCAACATTTCTTCGTCTATTGTATTAGGAGTTTGAAAGTTCCGATCGCCCTGAGCGCGTCGAAGGGCCCAATCGAAGGGCTCGAGGCTCCTCCGAGACTGTTTTTTTATTCATTCGAATCAAATTTAACTAGTAAATTCCCTGCAGTTTGGTACATGGCTTGCCTGGCCGGTCGTTGCGAGGAGTTTTATCCCGAAGCAATCTCCTGCTTTAATGCTACGACAGGAGGAATATTGAACCACTCTGATAATCGTGCTGGGGATTGCTTCGAGACTTTTTAAGTCTCTCGCAATGACATCTGCGACTTTCAGTTTGTATTATGATACCCTGTAGCTTGCTAATTGGAGTTTACTTTAACTCGTTATTTTAAGATATTACTAGGTACGAATCATGTTTGACTTCATACATCTCAGGTGTGCGCCCGACGAATCGCGAGAAGGTAATAAAGCAACATAAGTCCTGTGATTTGCGATCGCGTCGAGAAGCGCAATCTCGAGTGGGTAGGGCCTGTGTCTTCTAATCAAACCCAAAAATCGGTAGAATTTCAACGGAATGATGAAATGCTGTATTAGGAGCAGAGATTGACGGTTCAGACCTACATCCATCCTGGAGAACTTCCAGCATTTTGGGACAGATCAGTTGTGTTTTTTGCAAATTTGATGTCGATGTTCTTTGGGAACATCGAGCAAATGAACCAACTTAATAAGGAGGTATCGGGCGCGAGAACTTACGGGGGAAGACTGATTCCTGTCATTGACATATTGTTTCAGGGTGGGAGGAATCTACTTATTCTGGAGAAAGAACCTAATGAATCGATATTAAATTATCAGCAGGGGGTTTTAAAATTAAGCCTTCCCAACTTTATAATACTTCCGAGGGAATTTTACGAGGCGATTGATGAGGATAACAGAACTAAATACAATCCTAATGAAATCGAAAATGTGATGGATAGAATATCCTCACACCCGGCAAAATGGACCGATGGCTTCGTTACCGACGATAAACTGGTGTTATGGTCCCGTAGAGTAAATAAGTCGCCTATAAACACAGAAGATGAATGCCGTAAGGCGAACAACAAGCTTCAACTACATTATTACCTTTTAGAGAGGGGCCTACCTGTTTTTGATACCGAGGTAGCCGCGTCACCATTTGATGCAAAGCGCTGCTTAAATGCCCTGCGCGAGAATGGATATGAGAGAGCAGTGGCTAAATCTCAAATCGGAGCTTCAGGAATTGGTATGATCCGTCTCGAAACTTGCATGCAGGACCTCGATTTGCCGGAATATATGTTTTATGAAGGACCTTGCCT
>JBAUII010000081.1:0-29179 GCA_049682815.1 Thermodesulfobacteriota bacterium
TTTCAGGGTGGGAGGAATCTACTTATTCTGGAGAAGGAACCTAATGAATCGATATTAAATTACCAGCAGGAGGTTTTAAAATTAAGCCTTCCTGACTTTATAATACTTCCGAGGGAATCTTACGAGGCTATTGATGAGGATAATAGAACTAAATTTAATCCTAATCAAATCGAAAATCTGATGGGTAGAATATCCTCACACCCAGCAAAATGGACCGACGGCTTTGTTACAGACGAGAGACTGGTGTTATGGTCCCGTAAGCTAAATAAGTCGCCAATAAACACAGAAGATGAATGCCGTAAGGCAAACAACAAGCTTCATCTCCATTATTATCTTTTAGAGAGAGGCCTACCTGTTTTTGATGCCGAGGTAGCCGCATCTCCTTCTGATGTAAAGCGCTGCTTAAATGCCCTTCGCGAGAACGGATATGAAAGAGCAGTGGCTAAATCTCAGATCGGGGCTTCGGGAATAGGTATGATCCGTCTCGAAACTTGCACGCAGGGCATCGATTTGCCGGAGTATATGTTTTATGAAGGACCTTGCCTGATTCAGGGATGGATATGCCCTGGGTTCCAGGGGATAGAAAGTGTGGATTCGCCCAGTGTTCAGTTGTTTATCGGTGATCGATCGATTCATATATATGACATAACGGAACAAATACTCAGTAAAGATAGCATCCATGAAGGCAATATTGCTCCGCCACCATACCTTGAGAATTATGTAGGTTTGGAGGATGAGCTGATTCTCCAGGCAGCTCTGGCAGGCGAATGGCTTTATACAAATGGTTACCGTGGTACAGCAAGCGTCGATTTTCTGGTAGTAAAGCGATTGGGAAAGTTTGAAGTTAGAATATGTGAAATTAACGCCCGGGTGACCGGAGCGACCTATCCATCTGTTCTCTCGCGTCGTTTTATACCCAATGGAGCATGGCTCATGCGAAACGTTAAGACAGATATCCCGATGGAAGGAGAGGAACTACTTAAATTGATCGATAGGGCCGGCGCCCTTTATTATCCTGGAAAATCTGAGGGATTTTTACCCATTAATTTTAATCTGAATGAGAGTGGAAAGGTGATCAAGGGACAGTTTTTATACTTGGCAAAGAATATCAATACATGTATTCAGGCACTTGAAAATCTTAGTGCGGTTCTTCCAATGGAATGGCAATATGACAGAGACTAACGATGAAGACAAGGAGGGTGTGCGAGAACGCCTAATTGCCCTGACCAAGGATCTTATTTTGATACCAAGTACGGCATCAAGACCAGATGATATCGAGCGCTGTATTGCATTTGTCAGGAATTATATTAAGACGCTACATAACGTGGACATTAAGGAATACCGGCGCAACAACATTCCTTCGCTTGTGGCATTACCCCAAAAAATAGGGAAGCCTGAGGTTCTCTTGGTTTCTCATCTGGATGTCGTGTCTCATGAAGATGTGGATGTGTACAATCCGGAAATCGCCGACGGTCGGATATATGGGGCGGGATCGGGCGACATGAAGGGCGCATTGGCTATAATGCTTGAGCTATTTATCAATTTCCATCGCCTACATCCTGGCGCTTCGCTGGGACTTGCCGTTACTTCGGATGAAGAACAAGGTGGAAGTTCGGGTATAGGTTATCTCTTTGATGAAGCAGGCCTTCGTTGCGGTACGGCGATTGTTCCTGATGGAGGTTCATTGAATGAAATCACCATTGCTGAGAAGGGGGTAGTTCATCTTCATCTAATTTGTCTGGGCCATTCTAGCCATGCTGCGAGGCCGTGGCTGGGTGATAATCCGTTGGAGAAATTGTTGGATAGAGTGGCACACCTAAAAAGATATTTCCTCACATTGAAACATGGTGATGATCACTGGTATCCAACTTGTGCATTGACAAGGGTCGAGACTCCTAATGTATCAACGAACAGGATTCCCACTATAGCAAAGGCGGATCTGGACATCCGATTTCCCCCACCGTTTAATGTTGATCAGATCCTTGGTGTTACTAGGCAAATTTTAGGAAGTCATCTCGAAAGTAAAGTCATCCTCTCTTCTGAACCCGTTGAGTTTGAGCCTGATACGCATTTCAAAACAGCAATTGAGGAAGTAACCGGTGGACCCGTATCCTTCATCCGGGAAGACGGCGCCAGCGATGCCCGCTTTATCCATCAATACGGCATCCCGGTTATTATTTCTCGTCCTATTGTTGGGGAGCTTCACTCTGAAAATGAATGGATTGAGATTGATTCGATGGGTAAGTTTTATATGATATGTCAACGTTATCTCGAACAAAAGTTGCTGGTTGAAGAGAAATGAAATTTAAGAAGTCCAAACATTCCTTAAAGACCTGAAATATATGGCCGAAGTTAATATTTTGGATTCTTACGAAAAGATAGAATCCATCTACGCTTTAATTGATTTTGTCCAAAACCAGATATATCTTAGTATCAATTGGTACTGAGATATTTGTTACCAATGCTGAGAAGTTATCAATGAATTCAATAAGACTATTTCAAGCCTCCTTATTAATTCTTTTCAGCGTTCTTTTCGTGCCCATTCACGCCGTCTACCCAGGTGACTTGGCAATTGATCGAAGGCTTTCCATGGGTTGGAAGCCTATTGAGTCCATAAATAAAAATCTACCTCGTGGAGTTAGGGTCTACGCTGGATTCAATCAGGCGCTTCCGCTACGTGCCTGGTATGTATATATCGATCAAAAGCAACCAAATATTAAGACCAAGGTTGTGGTTTCTGATGACAGAACGGATAACCGCGAAACAGTCTCCAGTTTTGCGAAGGATCTCGGTGCCTGCGTCGTGGTTAACGGCGGGTTCTTCAGAAACGATCTAACTCCATCAGAGCACGTTGGTCTTTTGGTTTCTGACGGGTCCATAATAAAACCAGCCACTAATTCCATCATTCTTAATTCTGATAGATACCATACGGCTCGTGCTGCAATTGGTTTTAAGGAAAATGGAGATGTTGATATTACTTGGGTCACAACTCACAATGATAAACTCTATGAATGGTCCGAGCCTCCTAATCATCGTCCAGGCCAACCTGCTGGCCCGCATAAATATGAGAATGCAAAGGAATGGAATGTCAGGGATGCGATCGGTGCTGGCCCAGCTCTAGTGGTTGATGGAAATATACATGTTACTTCAGACGAGGAGGGGTTTTTTGCGAAATCATTCAACGAGGTTAACCCCCGAACAGCCGCGGGAGTAACTGCTGATGGTGCATTAATACTGTTGGTCGTAGACGGACGTCAATCTGATACCAGGGGAGTAACCCTTGAGGAGCTTTCAACGCTGATGCATGATTTGGGGGCAGTCGATGCAATTAATCTTGATGGAGGCGGTTCTTCGACACTCGTGGTAAATAATACTTTGGTAAATCGACCGGTAGGCGGATTCTTCGAACGTGAAGTGATGTCTGCAATTGCGACCTTTTGTGGTTCGGACGGCAAAAAAAAATAATACCTAAAATTTTCTGAACAACTTTATCTTTCGGAACCAAGTGCCACACGCACAGCGTATTCAAAATATGTCCGGAAAGACGCTAATTCAAGAAGAATTAGGGATACAGCAATACACCCGCCGGGAGTAGACGCATGGAATGACCCGAAACCTGACAAGCTTCTTCGCAGAGAAGATCTTGGTGAACTAGTTAGTTTATATTGAAAGCTGAATAAATTGTCAGTTCGACGAGGTAAATATATGCGCATTGGGTTATTGAGATTATTTAGATGATGTTGGCTGCTCATATGCTCGATAGAATCAGATTTCGTCCTGCTAGAAAAGAGGAATCAAGAATCATTGCAGAACTCTTTAGTATTTCTTCTGATGGTGTAGCGGACTATACATGGAGCACATTGACAGAACCGGGTGACGACATATTAGATGTTGGCGAACGTCGTTATTCCCGTGAAGATACTCAATTTAGCTACCAGAACTGCACTATTGCCGAAATAGCTGGTGACATTTTAGGCATGATTGCAGCCTTTCCTATGGAGACCGAGGATAGCAATTATCGTGAAAAGGATATCGATCCGATACTTGCTCCATATACTAAACTCGAACAACTCAATAGCTATTACATAGCCGGTATGGCAGTTTTTCCTGAGCATAGGGGAAAGGGTATCGGGAGTAAATTTCTAGAAATTGCAGAGCAGCAGGCAAAAGGTCTGGGACTAAACCAGATAAGCTTAATTGTTTTCGAGGAAAATCGAGGTGCCAAGAGGCTATATGATCGTCATGGTTATTACGAGATAGCACGTGAAAAGGTTGTCCCTCATGAATTGATTCATTATGCGGGTCATGCTTTACTGATGGTTAAGGATATTTAGTGAATTCGTATATTGAACAATTTGGATTTGATTATGCTGAATTTCTTGATGCGGGTCTGTGATAACGATAGCCGGGACTTTCCAGTCTCGGATGGCATTGGGGGGGTGGAAAACATCGGCTATTGGGAGAGGATTCGGTTAGTTTGAAGAATCCCTGATAGGCGAGACAGTCCTTTCGTGCATATTTATTGCGGGGTTGGAAAACCCTGCCTATCGTTTCCGTAGCCCTTCGATAACCTGGGCCGTCAGGATTGAACTAAAAAAGATGATCCGTTCACACACTGACCCTGTCGAAGTGTAAAATAACAGGGGACGCACCCCTGTTTTCTTTTTCGGTATCAGGAAATTACGTCTCTCCAAGCCTTCCATGTAAGCTCTTGCTGCTTTAACATATTAGTCAATGTAAGGGCTGGGATTACCGAATAAATACCCTCAACTGATTTCAGATTATCAACTAGTCTGATAATTCTATCTTCGTTGTTTTTGGTTATATCGGTTTTCCATCTACCTAAAAAACACCTGAATAACGGGTTTAAGGTTCTAATAATCTTAAACTGAGAAAGAAGTTCATCTACTGCCTTTTCTATTTGTTTTTCATCCGACTCTTCTACTTTATCTTTCACTATAAATAGACATATAGGTTCAAGGTAATTTACAGAGCTTTGCTTTTCCTTCTTCTGAGTGATTTTAAGAGTTTCCGTTATAACGTTATCTGATACGCTTGTAACTAATTTAGCGTAGTCTTTCTGGAAATCCACAATGCTATCAACAACGCCACCAACCTTACCATTTAAAGCCCTTGGGTTTCCGTTCCAAAGCGTTCCTAATGGAGAATTATTGTAGAACACCAGTCCAGTACTGATGTAATCTTGCTGAAGATTAAGTAGCTGCTCAACCTGTAGGTTGAAAGCTCTTAGATTCTCTTCCAAGATGGAAAGGGAAAGCTTTACACCTTTTAGATAATTCTCACTAACGGATGATGTAATTCCTCTTACTGTTTCCGGTACACCATTTCCCTTTGTCGTTTCTCTCAAAGCCATATTTTTGACCTCCTTTTTAATTTATTTTCCCACAATATAATTTAATAATTTACTTTTTTTGGGCTCAATTTCCTCTTTTGCCCTTCACTCTTCGGCTGAGAAGCCATTTTGATTCTTCGAGGTTTCATCGTTTCCTGCAAGCACCCTTGCGCCTTCTGTGCAGAGGGCCTAAAGAATCCTTCACACCTAGACGGCGAAAAGGACGTTGTGCAACCTTTTCCACGTTTAACGCGCTTAAACACTCAATTGTGAAGGTATTCTGTTTGGACTACCTAGGCTTTACAAGTTGAGATAGCAATTAAAATCTAAGGATGGTTTCTCAATGCTTTGTGAGTTGATAAAGCATACACAAAAGAAAACATTAGTCAAGAAGAACTTTTTTTGACTTTGTTTTTGCAAGGTGATAATGTCACGAGTTAAGTGCAGAGTGGAAATGTCACCACTTAGATATAATAAAAGGGGACAACGCAAGCCTTTTATTGGAGAAACCACAAACGAAAGAGAAGAATGAGCATCCGTGATTTGAAATGGTCCACTAGAGAAAAAAAGATTGCCAGGGCAGCGTATGACAAGGGCTATAAAAGGGAAATGCAGCGAATTCAAGGAGCCGTTTATGAAATGGCTAAAAATTTTAAGGAAGGAAACGATGCATGGAGACTTCACGACTATCTTACACAGAAACGAAGAGAGGTTGATGCAAAGTATGATTACAGATATTCCGTTCTAATATTTGTTTTAGGCAGACTACTTCGAGAGGGCCTGATAAGCGATGAGGACTTGGAAGGATTATCACAAGACAAAGTCGAGATGATAGGGCGCATTTCGGAAATTTGACTCGCGAATTTAGTGTGGTTTGCTAAATGATTATTAATTCGATGTAGGTAGGAGATCTCGTCGATATGTTTACATTGTAATAGCCAGGGATTTCGAGGAGAGAATCCTTAACGGTGTTTTCATCATGTTTCTTGCTTTTCTTTCCGTCTTCTTTGTCTTGATACAAAGAAGCGCTCAGGGCTCAAGGACAAGGCCGTCCAAAATCCTCCTTAGTCCTCCTTTATAAAGGGAGGAAATTACGTCTGGCGCAGCTTCGCAGAATGAACAGTCCACCAAGTCATCCTCCCCTTTTTCAAAGGGGAGTTAGAGGGGATTTTAGGGAGATTTTTTCGTGTGTGATTTTCTTAACTCAGTTTAATGTGCGGAAGTTAACTAGCGTTTTATCTTATATCCCGCCTTTTCCCTGTCCCAGGTGTCTTTCGTAATACCCTGATCTCGGAGTTTATTTTTTTGTACTCTTTGAGTACCGGTCATAGGCAGTGATTTCTCAAAACGTATAAATCTGGGAATCATGAAATGAGGCATCTTGGGTTCCAGAAATCTCAGGAGTTTAACGGGATCGATTTTCTTATCGGTTTTAGGAACAACGACAATCATCAATTCGTCTTCCGCAAATCTACCTGTGTCAGCCTTTATTCCTATGGCCGCGGATTCTTCAACATCGGGGTAAGAGTTTACTATCTTCTCGACTTCGAATGAGCTTATGTTCTCGCCCCTCCTGCGAATGTAATCCTTTACCCTGTCGACGAAGTAGATATAACCATCTTTGTCCATTCTTCCCGCATCGCCCGTATGAAACCAGAAGTTGCGAAAGTCCTGGACAGTCTTTTCGGCCATCTTATGGTAATAGTGCAGCATTATGTTTGGTATCCTAGGCCGAACTACTATCTCTCCGACCTGTCCCCTTGGAACTTCCTCATCAGTTTCCGGATCTGTTATTTTGATCTCATACCCCGGCGCCTCCTTTCCACATGATCCAACCCTGAAGGGCTCCCCAGGACGCATCCAGGTACATTGACCAATTTCGGTAAGTCCATAACCTTCCATAAATTTAATACTGAATCTATTCATGAATTCTACAATAATGTCATGAGGTGCAGGCGAGCCCAGAACTAATTTGACTTTATGCTCCTTCTCTTCAGGTACTGGAGGTGTGTTCCACATGAAGTAGGACATCGTGCCTACAATGTTAAATTTGGTTACTCCGTGGTCTTTAATCCATTTCCAGAACTGGCTTGCGCTGTATTTCTCCTCAACTACCACTCTCGCTCCTTTAATCAGGGCTGGATACACTGTCATTACCATTGCATTTGAATGAAAGAGTGGCAGGCATGTAAAACAGACATCGTCGGGACCCACGTCCATGATTTCAGCATAGTTTCGGGCACTGCTGTAATCCGCTGCACACGGTCTCATGACGCCCTTTGATCTACCAGTTGTCCCGGATGTGTACATCAACCTGGCAAAATCCATGAATGTAACTCCTACTTTCGGCTCTGAAGTCTTCTGGGAATTGATGAACTTGGTGAATGAAACCATTTTTTTGAAATTAAACCCCTTTCTATCGAATTTTTGACTTCCTCCTCTAGTCCATACGATTACGTTTTCTACTTTAGAAATCTTCTTTGCAATCGGGGGCATCCTTTCAAGATATTCTTCAGCTATGAACAATACCTTTGAGTCGGAGCTATCGATTATGTATTGAAGAAAATCCATCTTGTACGCCGTATTTATCGGTACCATTACAGCTCCAGTCTTCAGGATACCGAACCAGACAATTACGTAATCAGCCGAGTTAGGCATATAGACAGCAACTTTATCTCCCTTTTGCACTCCTAGTTTTATTAAGCCGTTTGCAATCTTATTTGCTAACTGGTTTGTTTGATAGAAGCTGAGTGGTTTTCTGTATCCGAACTGTAGGAATGGTTTTTTACCAAGCTTTTTGGCGTGTTCTCGTAATATGTTTGGCAGTACCCATTTTGATCTGTCCTCTTTTAAATACCATTCCACATCAAACTTTCTTTTTCTTCTATAGACTATCGGATGATTTAGGTCAAAAGCCTTTTTCTGCTTGGTCTTTGTTGCCATTTTTCTTTCCCCCCTTGATCCTCCCCCTCCTTCGATTTCACACAGGACGGGCTCCAGCGAAGGAGGAAAGTGTCAAGTTATTTCTTATATAAAAGCCTTTCTTGTTGGTATCGCCAAAACCTGCTCCAACGTCAATACCCTGAGATATCTCTTCCCGTTTTCCTCATAAATCTGGTCTATCCCTCCAAACTTCGCTGCCTCAAGTGCTTTCATGCCGGCGTCAGTGACATATTTTTCACCGATGAGATTTATGGTTATTATACCGATGTCGTCTCTTCCAATTATAGAGGTAGCATCTAGTATTTCAAACTTCGATCTAATTTTTTCATGTTCATCCTCTTCACCGTTTGCATAAAGCAGTTTAACTATATCCGCCGGGTAGGTAGGGGCGTTGTGGGCACCGCTATTCATACCCAAATGATATGCGAGAGGAAAGTGTCTGCTTACTTCACCTTCTGCCATTGCTTTCACTGCTCCACCGTATCCTATGAAGGTGGACGCAGGATTATGATGCACAGCGGCATCGTTGAGAGTTGCAATCTGAAGCCAGCTAAAATCTACGAGATTTATTTTCTCTTCAAATGTTCCCCTATAAGTGTCTCCAATTCTGAAATCTTCGAAATTCTTACCATTATCACCTAGCAGTTCCGTAGGTAGCCCATGGTATTCGTTGGGTAAGACAGCACTGTCTAAGTTGATTTTATCGGGTTGGGGTTTAATGGTGTTTGACTGTGGATAGGTTTTACCGCGTTCCCCTCTCACGAGTACCTGTCTTACGTATTCGAGGACAGTTACTCCAAGTTGGTTGTATACAGTCGTTTTCACCTGGACAGAGCCGTTTGTTGCTCCATCCTTTCTGAATTGTTTACCCAAGACGTCAGATCTGGCATATACAACGTCACCTTCATAAACGGGTGCACCGAATCTCAAGTCACTGTATGAGAGATTTGCTATGGCATTGAATGAAATGTCGTGGACGCTCAAGCCGAAACCGGCATTAAATAAAAAACCCTGACTCACCAACGCAGGTTTTTCTATTCCGTATTTTTCGTGTTTATTTGTCGAATCGGGGTCCTGGTATCCAAGGTGGTAACACAATTCGGGATTAGCGCCGAGCAATAATCCGTCTTTGTATTTGTCTATATATTCCCTGTTCCTAGGTGGTGTTATCTGGATGGCACCGTGATGATAAACATCCTCCTCATCAAAATCACCAACAAATTTTGAAGAAACCAGCTCGGCTCGTAACAAGAGAAGCCCCTCTCGAATTTTTGGAAAAGCCTAAATATTACCCAAAATCAAATTGCTGGCAACTTTGATGTGGCTCATGACAAATTCTGGTTAAACGGTTGTGTCCGCTTCAGACTCCGATACATTCTCCCTTTTCTTCCCGAAAATCCATGCTACCAGTATTCCAAGTTCGTAAAAAACGAGAAGTGGCACGAACATGAACATCATAGAAATAGCATCAGTCGTCGGCGTGAGAATCGCCGCCAGAACGGCTCCCCCGAGTATTGCATATTTTCTTTTTTCTCTTAGAAACCTGCTACTAACAATCCCAAGCCTTGAAAGGACGAATACTAAGAGAGGAAATTCGAAAACCAGTCCGAAACCAATTATCAAAGACATGAAGAAGAAAAGGGCCTCACTAATTGAGGGAAATGCCTTCACGTGCTCAGATGAATACTCTCCAAGAAGAAATCTGAATGCGGGAGGGGATGCGATGAAGTAGCAAAAACTTCCGCCTATCAGAAATAATATAGTACCAAATAGAATAAAGGGTATGACTATCTTCTTTTCTTCCTTGTACAGGGCAGGAGCGACAAATTTCCATATCTGGTAGAGAATGAATGGAAATGCGGCAAACATTGCGGCGAAAAAAGAAACCTTGAGGTAGGTAATGAAACCCTCCGCAGGCCTAGTAAAAATGAGTGAGCTTCCTTCAGGTAGATTGTTTATTATTGGCGACATTAAGAAGTCAAATAACTTCTCAGAGAAGGCATATGCGGGGAGAAAGAAAATGATAATTGATAGAAGTGACCAAAGTATCCTCTTTCTTAGTTCCCCGAGGTGCTCAAGAAAGCTCATTTTCGCTTCGTCGTTCATAGACGAGCTAAATCTTAACTCAATTCGAATCTCTAAACAATTTAGGGGAGTCCCTGTGTAATTGGTGTTGCTAATCCACGCAAATTGACAAAACTCCTCACTAACTTATATTTTAATCCAGTTTGGATGATGCATGTTTTTTATCAGTGGAGGGAAGTTTGAAGATATTAATTACGGATGGTATTGCGGAGGAAGGGTTGAAGCTTTTTCAATCCCAACCCGGAATAGAAATCGATTCAAGGAAGGGTATTTCCCCGGATGAACTAAGAAATATTATCGGTAACTATGATTCGATAATAGTAAGAAGCGCAACAAATGTCACATCAGACATTATTGATGCTGCTGGAAGTAAGCTGCATTTAATAGGTCGTGCGGGCATAGGTGTGGATAATGTTGACGTAGCCAGCGCCACGAAAAAGGGCATTATAGTAATGAATACGCCCGAGGCGAATGCAATTACCACTGCCGAGCATACGATTGCCTTGATGCTGTCTATTGCACGCAGAGTGCCCCAGGCTCATATTTCAGTGAAATCGGGATTGTGGGAGAGGAGTAAATTTAAGGGGAGGGAGATTTTTGGGAAAACCCTTGGTTTAATTGGCCTTGGTAATATCGGAAGGCTGGTTGCTGAGAGAGCGATAGGGCTAAAGATGAAGGTTGTGGCCTATGATCCCTTCCTATCGCCTGAAGCCGGTGCTAAGCTTGGGGTCGAGCTTGTATCTTTTGATGAATTGATAGGAAACTCCGACATCATATCGGTCCATACTCCACTCACAAATGAAACGAGAAACCTACTTTCAAAAGAAGTATTTGAGCGAATGAAAAGGGGGGTGATTTTAGTTAACTGTGCTCGCGGTGGAATTGTCAACGAGGACGATCTCTCGGATGCGATTAGATCGGGAATAGTTTCTGGAGCTGCATTAGACGTTTTCGCGAAGGAACCGCCTGATAAGGATAATCCCCTTTTGGCTCTTGACGGTGATCTGGTTTTAACTCCCCACCTCGGTGCTTCAACCGAAGAGGCACAGACTAAGGTTTCTGTTGCGATAGCGGAACAAATTATAGACTATCATTTGAATGGTGTTGTCAGAAACGCTGTGAATATGCCTTCGATAAGCTTGGAGCTTCTAAAGGTTATGAAGCCATATATAACACTCGCGGAAAAGCTGGGAAGTCTTCAGGGACAGCTTTGCAAGGGCGCGGTCGAAGAAATTAGGATTCTGTATGACGGAGAAGTTTCGGGCTTTGATGTTGAGACACTTACGATCGCGGCACTAAAGGGATTTCTTTCGCCAATGATGGATATTGTTGTAAGCTATGTTAATGCTCCTATTCTGGCCAAGGAGAGGGGGATTAAGGTAATTGAGTCAAAGTCCTCAAAGTCGCTGGATTTTAAGAGCTTGGTGACTATGAGAGTCAAGACAAACATGGGCGAGAATCAAGTTGCTGGAACTATCTTCGGTTTAGAAGAGCCAAGATTTGTGAGGATCAATGGGTTTCCAATCGACGTGATACCTCAGGGGTTCCTTTTAATCAGCGAGAACTATGATAAACCGGGATTTATAGGGGCAATGGGCACACTCCTGGGGAACAGAGGGGTTAATATTGGTCAGATGCATCTCGGTCGCGAGAGTATTGGCGGTAGGGCTATTTGTTTTATTAATATAGACTCGCCAGTCACTGACGAAGTAATAGAGGAAATACATAAACTGCCATATATAATTTTTGTAACACAGGTAAGTTTTTAGATGGTTAACCGACTTAGCCTCCCACAAGGGGTGAAGGATTTTACGCCTCAAAAAGCAGAGGAAATAAGGAGAGTTGAAGAAGTCTTGATGGCGGAATTTGCCCGCTGGGGATATAGACGGGTGGTTACTCCTCTATTCGAATATCTTGAAGCGATCACGGTCGGCCTGGGGGATGAATTAAAGCAAAAAATAATGAAGTTTGTTGATCCTTCAACCGGTGACATTGTTGCTTTACGACCGGATATAACGCCCCAGGTAGGCAGGATCGTGGCAACACAATTAAAGAACCACCGAGGGCCTCTAAGACTTTGTTACAATGGAAGGGTGGTCAGGTTTGAAGAAAAGGGGAGTGGCAAGGAAAGAGAAGTTTTTCAGGTTGGCTGCGAACTCATCGGGTCTTCGTCTCCTGAGTCCGATTCTGAAATAATAGCACTGGCAGTTAAATCCTTGACCAAGGCCGGGTCCAAAGAACTTGTGTTGGATATTGGTCACACTGGACTTTTGAGATACCTGCTTTCAAAGACTGGGAATCTTCGAATGGTGATAGAGGAAGCGTTAAAGAAAAAAGACTATGAGCAGCTTGTGAACGCAGTCAAACATGCGAAAACTTCCAAGGGAATCAAAAAGGCCCTACTTGCCCTGCCTGATCTGTACGGCGGTAGGGACATACTCATAAGGGCTAAGGGTATTGGATTACTAAAAAAATATGTAAATGAGCTAGAGAATGTTCTTTATGTGCTTGACGAGTTTGGCTTAGATTGTAAGGTGAATATTGATCTTGGTGAGTTAAGGGGTTTTAATTATTACACCGGTGTAACCTTTGAGGTTATTTCACCCTATATTTCATCAGCCCTTCTTAGGGGTGGGAGGTATGACGATCTAATAGGCAGGTACGGTTTCGATACCCCTGCGACGGGATTCGCCATCGATATCGAATCCTTACTGAGTATTACAAAACCGCACCTAGAGGATAATCAGGTTCACTTTGTCATTATTCCTAAGAATCTGAGGCTTAGGCCTGAAGCGATACGTTTGGCCGAATGGCTAAGATCAAGTGGTTTTAAGGTAATACTTGATCTCAAGGCTGATGTGGGTTTAAAAAAGTTCAGGATGAAGGAGAATAAAAAATCAAATTCTTACGGAGTGATCTTCCTCGAAACGCCAAAAAGAATTAAGTTAGTTGAATCTAGAAGTGGTGTAAGCAGAGAGTTTTCAAATTTGGAAGAACTTCTCAAGGGGGGCATTTAGAAATTGCCGAATATCGTTTTAGTCGGTGCCCAATGGGGGGATGAGGGTAAGGGCAGGGTAGTTGATCTACTAGCGGATAAGGTTGACGTTGTTACCAGGTACCAAGGTGGGAGCAATGCCGGCCATACGATAGTGATCGACGGGGAAACCATTGTGCTGCACCATATTCCGTCTGGCATCCTTCGGGAGGGTAGGCTTTCAGTCATAGGGAATGGCGTTGTTGTTGATCCAGGTGTGCTTTTAGATGAAATTGAGAGGCTAAGGTCATCTGGATACGTAGTTCATGAGGGGAACCTGAAGCTAAGTGACCGGGCTCATGTGATCATGCCTTACCACAAGGAGATTGATCTAGCTCGGGAGGAGGCAACGGAGGGGACGAGAATCGGTACGACTGGCCGCGGGATCGGGCCTGTATATGAAGATAAAATTGCGCGGAGAGGCATAAGGATTTCGGATCTAGTTGATAGGCGCACTCTTGAAAAAAGGCTCAGAAATTCACTTGAAGAAAGAAACCTTTATCTCACAAGGGTTCTGGATAGAAAACCGATAGACTTTGAAGCGGTTTTTGCCGAATATTCAGAATATGGTGAAAAACTAAAGCCTTTTGTAACTGATACAACCAGGCTCTTGAATGATTTTATATCACGGAAAAAGAGCATACTGTTTGAAGGAGCTCAGGGCGTTTTACTCGATGTAGATTTTGGCACATACCCGTATGTAACGTCATCCAATTCGGGCTCAGGGGGGGCGTGCACTGGGACCGGCGTTGGCCCAACCAATATTGACCATGTTTTCGGGGTTGCCAAGGCGTATACGACAAGAGTGGGAGAAGGTCCGTTCCCGTCTGAGCTATTAGGTGAGCTCGGTTTAAAGCTAAGGGAAGGAGGTGGGGAATATGGGTCTACAACTGGGAGACCAAGGAGGTGTGGATGGTTTGATTCGGTAGCTGTTAAATATTCAGCAATGATAAACGGGATTTCCGGGCTTGCCTTGACAAAGCTCGACGTCCTTTCGAGTTTTGATGAAATAAGGGTATGTGTTCGTTATCTGTGTGATGGTGAGATGATAAGTGAATTTCCTTCCAATTCCGAGGTTCTTAAAAGGTGTACGCCTGTTTACGAAGAAATGGATGGCTGGAAAGAAGATTTGTCAGTTGCAAGAGAACCTTCTGACCTTCCAATTCGGGCAATGGCTTATATAGAAAAAATTGAGGAAACAACGGGAGTACCGGTCAACATTGTTTCAATAGGTGCTTCCAGAGAAAGAGTAGTGTATCTAAAAGAGCTATTCTCGTAATGTAAAATTATCTTAATCAGTTAACGTAGGTACCTATAAATTTTATATAATCTGGATGTCTTACCTATTTCTATACTATTTGCATCGATCTCATTGATGTAGTTACGGGATTCTGTGATGAGCTCCCTTCTATACACTCCGATCACTTTCACCTGGTCACCATCAATCAAAGGGTAATTCCCTTCTGCGAATACATTGACATAATTACCGTCAGAGTCTGCAATTTTGAAGCTCGTATATGGAATTTCTTTTTCATCTTCAACAAGCAGATCATAATTTAAATCCCAGACCATACCTTCAATCGACACCCCAGCACTGTCATAGCCTATTGGTGCTACTAAAATTTCCCGTATTGTTGTATGCGTATAGGGCACGGCCGTGTTCGGATCTTGCCATTGTTTATTACAAGAAATCAGAACTGCTGGAATAAATATGAATAGGAAAAAATTAGATATTCTAGTCATAAGTCGCTTCCAAATTTGAAATTATACAATATATTTGAAATTTTTTACAAGCCATTCGCAAAATTCAAACCTTTTCATAGGCCTCTATGATTCGCTTTACTAGGGGGTGCCTTATGACATCCCTTTTGGTGAAGTAAACAAACGATATCTCGTCTATCCCCTTGAGAAGCTGTTCGACTTCAAGTAATCCGGATTTATCGTTTTGACCAAGATCAACCTGGGTTGTATCTCCGGTGATTACAGCCTTCGAACTAAAACCCAGCCGCGTCAAAAACATTTTCATCTGCAGAGAAGTTGTATTTTGTGCCTCATCCAGAATCACAAATGCGTCGTTTAGAGTTCTCCCCCTCATAAAGGCCAATGGGGCAATTTCAATTGCTCCCTTTTCGATTAGTCTTGAGGACTTTTCAAAATCCATCATGTCAAATAGTGCATCGAACAGTGGCCTAAGATAAGGGTCAACCTTTTGATTAATATCTCCTGGTAGGAAGCCTAATTTTTCTCCTGCCTCAACCGCCGGTCTCGTCAGTATGATCCTGTTTACCTCACGATTTAAGAAGGCTGAAACAGCCATCGCCATAGCTAGATAGGTTTTACCAGTGCCCGCGGGACCGATACCGAAAACAATATCATTTTTACGAATGGCTTCTATATATATCTTCTGGGTTATGCTTTTAGGTGCAATTATTCTTTTCCTTGTTGATATACATACGGTATCTAAGAAGATCTCTTCAAGTGGAATCTTATCCTCAATGACGATCCTGGCGGCAGGTTCTATGTCCCCTAGTTCGAGTTTATACCCCTTGGTAATTATGTTATAAATTTCATTGAGGAACCTCGTTGCTGACTCTACTTCCTTGCTTCCACCTTTAATGATTATTTTTCCACCCCTTGAGTAAATGCTAACTCTAAATATATTTTCAATTTCTTTTAGGTTTTCGTTATGTTCACCGTAGAGCTCCATTATAGAAACATTGTCTTCGAAGATTATCTCGCTGGTGATTTCATCTAATTCTTTTAAGGTATCTTGCATATCGAGTAAATTGGTCCTCCCAATTAAGTTATTTGCATTAATCTATTGTGACACAGGGGAATTAAGATTATTTTCTCTGTTTGGGAATAACTTGAGGCAAGGGTTGATTTTGTTATCGTTACTTGTGAAGATATTAGAATAGTTACCAGAATTTCTAGCCAGTGTTTTATCCCTGTCTTTGACTCCGAAGTTTAATTTCCAATGTTTTATGATAAAGAGTTAAATAAATTATAACAGGAATGAAATAAAAACCCAAGTCGTAGGTATTCTGCAGTCTAAATTCTAGCCGAAATGGTGTTGGTTCTGAAATTTGGAAAAGTAGCCAAAATACTTATAGAGAAATCTTGTTGAAATCAGACTGTCGTTTGTGATATAAATAGCTTATGCATAAAATCGGTTCATAAACGACCGAAATATATACTTATGTAGGCACTAAAGATTTAGGCAGGATTAAAAGCCCTCTGGATGATTTGAAGAAGGGATTAAGTGAGAAAAACAAAAAAATAAATTGGTTGTGCCGAGAGTAAGAAACAATTGCAATATACATAATAATATACTAATTGGAGGGGATAACCGCAGTAATGCAGTTATTAAACGTTACATAAAATTGTGCCCCTTGGTTTGTCACTAGATCAATGGGAGAATACGAGTAACAATTGGCTACAAAAACAAAAGAAGACCGATCTGGCATTGCCAAATGGCCCGAAGACGAACGGCCACGTGAGAGATTATTGTCCCGTGGGGCTCATTCACTTACCGATGCCGAAGTTATCGCAATTCTTCTTCGTGTCGGCGTACGTGGCAAAAGTGCTGTTGAGCTTGCAAGGGAATTGCTCAAGCGGTTCGGCACACTTCAGGCAATGATGTCCGCTCCGCTGACTGCTTGGGATGGTATGAAGGGCTTGGGCAAAGCCAAGCTTGCCCAATTGCTTGCTGGCCTAGAACTTGGCAGGCGCGCATCGTTACCCACGATCAGAGAGAAGACAACCATTAAGTCTACTCAGCAAGCAGCGACCTATTTCAGCAGTCGCCTGCAGAATCTTCCAGAAGAGCATTTCAGAGTTGCGTACATTAACAGGCAAGGACGGCTTCTTGAAGATGCGCTCATTGCAGAAGGGACGGTCGATTCGGTAAGACCTCACATTCGTTCAATAGTTGCGCGGGCGTTGCACACGAACGCCTCTGCGATTATTGCAGCACATAACCATCCATCGGGAGCAGCAGAACCGAGCGAGGTAGACAGGCTTCTCACACGTGATATTATTGCCGCTTGTCTTCCACTTGGGATTAAGCTTCTTGATCACGTTATTGTAGCTTACAGAGATTGTTTCAGTTTTGCGGATTCGGGCCTTCTCGATGAACTTAGCCTCGAAATCCTAGCGCCACAACCGAACAAAGGACAGAATACATGACTGAAGAATTCAAACAAATGGTAATAGACGTGCTTCGCCGAGGTGATGAGTTACCGCGTGAATGGGCGCGCGAGCTCTTCCCACCTGAGAAGCGCGAGTATGAGCTTGTGTACTACGGCAAGGAGCGCGAAGAAGATGTTATTGCCGACACGATGGCTTTGCCGCTTCAACCTGTTAGCACGTTTGGCAAGAATGGAGAGGACTGGCACAATATGCTCATCTTCGGGGACAATCTGCAAGCTATGAAAACACTCCTAACGATGAAAGAAGAAGGAAAGCTAGTCAACGCCGATGGAACACCTGGTGTTCGTTTGATATACATAGATCCCCCCTTTGCAACAAAGAAGGAGTTTCGTGGAAGCCAAGATCAGAAAGCGTATCAAGACAAAATTGCCGGAGCCGATTTTTTAGAGTTTCTAAGAAAGCGGTTAATCTTATTGAGGGAATTATTAACTGATGATGCAAGTATCTATGTACACTTGGATTGGAGAAAGGCTCATTATTTCAAACTAATAATGGATGAGATCTTTGGTGACGCGAATTTTTCAAATGAGATCATATGGTTCTTTATTATGGGAGCTAGTGGGAACGAAAGATTCGGAAGGAAGCATCAAACAATTTTCTTCTATAAAAGGACCGATAAAGCAGTATTCAATAGAGATGCTATAGGAATTCCATATAACCCGGAGACTATTGCTAGAGCAAAAAGAGGAGAGGCGAGGTACGAGGTAGAAGCTAAAGAACTTGAACGTAGAGGTAAGAATCCTGGTGACGTATGGTTTGATGTAAATCCAATTCAGGGCAATGCGATTGAATCAGTAAATTATCCTACGCAAAAACCCGAAGCATTACTTGAGCGAATTATTAAGGCATCTTCAAACGAAGGTGATATTGTCCTAGACGCATTTGCAGGGTCGGGTACGGCTTGTGCCGTAGCGGAAAAACTGAAACGACGATGGATTGGGATTGATTGTGGCAAGCTTGCCATCTATACAATCCAAAAGCGTATGTTGAACTTGCGTTCGAAGATCGGCAACTCTGGCAAATCGATCCACCCAAAGCCATTCACACTCTACAACGCGGGTTTGTACGATTTCTCCACTCTCAAGCAACTCCCGTGGTCAGATTGGCGATTCTTCGCTCTTCAACTGTTTGGTTGTAAGGATGAACCTCACAGAATTGGGGGATTGACCCTCGACGGTAGAATGAAAGGTGCAAGCGTCCTTGTGTTCAATCACGTTGAACAACCAGGTCGACGAATTGACGAAGAAACAATTCAAGATATTCACTTGGCTGTCGGAAAGAAGATCGGCCGCAAATTCTTCATCATCTCACCTCGCGGCGTCTTTGACTTCCAGCAAGACTACATCGACCTTGATGGTGTTCGCTATTATGCGCTGCGTATTCCATACTCAGTGATCAATGAACTTCACCACCGGGACTTCACCGCTCTGCAACAACCGAACGATGAATCCGCTGTCAATGAAACAGTTGACGCTGTCGGCTTCGATTTTATCCAGCCGCCTAAGGTCGAATGGTCTGTAAGCATCAAGAAGCGCAAGGGCGAGATGTTTAACGAAGCATGCCTGAAGATCAAACACTTTGAAAGCCGAGCCCGCATTCGCGGAAAGGACACTCGGGGCGGATTGGAAACACTCTCAATGCTCATGCTGGATTTCGACTATGACGGCAACGTCTTCGATCTCGATGCCGTCTTCTACGCACATCAGCTTGAGGCCGATGAGTGGCAGATGTGGTTCCCGACCGAGAAAGTAGGCGAGAAACTTATGGCAGTCTTCATAGATATCTACGGCAATGAAGCACGTGATCTGATCACACGCGACAAGCTTGGTACTCGTGTCAAGAAATCACCCACACCGAAAAAGAAAGCACATAGGTAGCTATGCCACGCAATGCAGATAGACAGCGATTCCGCAATGAAGATCTCATCCTCAAGGTGAGCAAGGCCGTCGATCGCTACAAATGGGACGAGGATAAATACGAAGCATTTCTTGATGAACTGTGCGGTGATCGCGAGTATCAGAAGGAAGCTATCCGCACCACACTACGGTATTTACTGGGCGGAGAGTATACCAATCTACGCGATCTTGCAAAGGCAAACTACGATACGAATGATGTACTCGAAGAACGCTATGGTTCCTGGCAAGGCATGGAGCGGCATCTGCAATTGCCGGAACAATTGTCTTGCTCCCTTGATCTTGCAACCGGTGTTGGAAAAAGTTACGTCCTCTTTGGCTTGGCTGCTATCTTGCTTGCAGAGGGAACCGTTGACCGCGTTTTAGTCCTCTGTCCCTCTACAACCATCGAAGATGGGCTGCTGGATAAGTTCAGGCAGCTTGCCAGCGATGCGGATCTCCGCGATCTCCTCCCCACCGAAGCCAAGTTTTCACCCCCGCGTATTCTCAACGCAAGCGAGAGCATTACTGAGGGAAGCGTCTGCGTAGAGAATTATCATGCCATTCTTGAGCACGTCGGCTCTTCAATCCGTGACAGCCTTAAAGGCAAGGGTGCTCGTGTTGCTGTGCTTAACGATGAAACGCATCACGTTGCTAATGAGTTAGCAAAGTCGGAAGCGAAGATTAAGCGATGGAAAGAATTCTTGTTAGATCCAGATTACGGATTCGGGTATGTCGTTGGTGTTTCCGGAACCTGCTATGTTGGCGATGACTATTTTGCAGACGTTGTCTATCGCTACTCATTGCGGCAAGCAATGGAAGAAAATTATGTCAAGAAAGTCGATTACGTTGCTGAAATGCCTCAGACCGGTGATCCGGATGAGAAATGGCAGTTGATCTACAACCGACACGAAGAAACACGAAAGAAACTGAAAGCACGAAAACTCCGTCCTTTGTCAATTATCGTTACCCCCACAATTAAGAGATGCGAAGCAGTCGCAGAGGAATTGAAGGCTTATATGGTTGAAGAAATCGGACTCAAGCCTGATTCCGTCGATGAGAAAGTGCTTATTGTTTACAACAATGCCCCGGATGTATCCAAATTGCCTTTTGTAGATCGATCCGTAAGCAAAGTCGAGTGGATTGTTTCAGTTTCGATGCTCAACGAAGGCTGGGATGTCAAGCGCGTCTTCCAGATTGTTCCTCACGAAGAACGAGCATTTAACAGTAAGCTCCTCATCGCACAGGTTCTTGGGCGCGGTTTACGAATTCCTGATGATTGGAAAGGTGCGCAACCGGAAGTCACTGTTTTCAATCACGACGCTTGGGCGCCGCGCATAAGGCATCTGGTTAATGAGATTCTTGAAATCGAAAAACGGCTCTCTTCGCATGTTATGGATACCTCGCCCTTTCATTTTGAACTCCATAATATCGATTACACACTTGAACCTGTTTCGGTAAAGAAGCCGATGACCGGTGAGTATACTCTCTTCAGGAAGGACTACGTCGATCTTGCAACGGACGCCCCTGCGGAAGACGTAAGCATTGAGTTTGAACGGGCGGCAACCGGCGATCATTACAAGTGGCAAACCAAGCTTCGCCACAAGACGTTTTCTGCCCGCGAAGTTGCCGAAGAAATGTACCGCCGTCTCGAAGATGCCCAAGACCCAGATGACGCTGACCCAAAGATGCGAACGGTCTATACTGACAAGTTCCCTATCCCGCGGCTTGAGAAGATAGTCAAGGAATCGTTGGCGAAGATCGGCGCTAAAGAAGCCACAGACAGCATGAAGCAGAAGTTCCTTCAGTCGCTTGGCACTCTGAGGCGCAAGGAGTCCGAAAACGTCCGATACAAGACGAAAGTTGAAAGCTACCTAACTCGCTCGACCAAACAACGCCAATCAGATAGTGTGAACGCAGCCGAGTTGCGAAATACCAAGACAGTGTTCTACACTGAACAGACACGCGAGACCTTGCTTGATGAGCAGGTTGAATTCTTTGATGAGGCAACAGAAGCTGGGAGCGGCTACAAGACAATCTCTATCCAGAACAGGCTCGACTTCAAAACACCTCTGAATGCAGTCATTGCTGATTCAGACAACGAGCGTCGATTCATAAACATGTTGCTTCAGTCCCAGAATGTCAGTTGCTACAATTGCTGGATTAAGTCGACGGCTACTCGCTTCTATGACATTGATTACGCGTGGAAAAAGGGGGAACACCCGAAGCGCGGCAAGTTCAATCCCGATGTGTTTATCAATATGGGCAACGTTATTGTTGTCATAGAAATTAAAGGTGACGAAGAGCTACACGAGCCTTCGGAGGAAAACAAAAAGAAAAACGAGTATGCTCTTGCCCACTTCGAGCGCGTCAATGAGAATTTGAAGAAAGAGGGTAGTCCCATTCGGTACAAGTTTACTTTCTTGACGGAACGGAGCTTCAACATCTTCTTCCAGAGTCTTCGTGAGGGCAAGATCAAGAACTTCAAGTCGGAGTTGGACGTCAAGCTTGCTGAAGAGTCTTGAACACTGGGCACAACTCCATCTAAAATCGCATTGCTGGCTCGGGTTTACGCCCTCACCCAAATCGCCTTCGGGCCACTTCGGCAATGCGAGGAACGTTATACGCAATCATGAGAGGAAGAGCATTTGGTGTTTTCGAGAAAAGTAATCTTTTCCAAGGAACAAAAGAGTGCGTTCGGTGCAGTCGAAATAAAATAGGAAGAGAGCCTTTGGGTAAGAAGTGATAGAATGGTTCGCTTTATTCAAACGTCTGACTGGAAGCTCCGAACACACCTTAGCAAAACGCTAGGGTATCGTCAGGATAAGTATTGAGTCCATTACAAATGTGCGCCACTGCAGCTAACACAGCACAACGTTTTGTGTAAACCCTATTGGGCTTCGTTTGTGCTTTAACGTTAGGCGACATGCCGAGCAAAAAGAGGAAAACAGGAATTAAGGAGAATCGCTTGTGAAGTTGCGCCATTTCAAAGCTGAGCATTATCGGTCGCTAAAGGACTATGAAATTGATGTTGGTGATTTCATGGTCCTTGTTGGAGAGAATAACTGCGGAAAGTCAAACTTTTTCTATGCGTTAGATCTTTTCTTTTCGACAACAGTAAAGGGCGTCAATGAAGATAGTTTCTTTAACCACGAAACAGATAAGCCTATTATACTAACCGCGCGCTTCAATCAACTGACTGAGGCAGAAATGGAGAAACTTGGTCCATGGACAGTTGACGGGAGTCTGACGCTATCCAAGGAATACATCCTTGAAGAATCGGGGAAGGTGACAGCTAACTACCACGCTCTGATGAAGATGCCAGAAGAGCCCTGGCTTAATGCGGACTTTGAAGACTACAACAACCGTGAGGTGGTGTCCAAGCTGCCCCTTGCAGAGTTTCTACCTAGAACCGGTCGTATTGCCAAGGATGACTATAAGCAGGGTATTACGCAGTTCAAGGAACGATATCCCGAGAGAATTAAATATCGTATTGAACAGCGAAAAAATCCGGCGGGATACAAACAAGTGCTGGACGGATACCTGCCTGAACTCCATCTGGTTCAAGCAGTCCGGGAAGCGACAGAGGAAACAAAGACGACCTCAACAACGCTTCTTGGTAGGCTCTTAGGAGTTGTAGTCCGTCGCATCGCGCAATTCAATCCGGCATTTCAGCAACTCAGGGATGCTATTGATAGGATAAAGAAGGTCATCGAGGGCGAAACGCCTGGCGAAAAGATGGTAGAGATCAGAGAGTTAGAGGACAGTATCCAAAAGGCTTTATCGATGTGGGATGTGAAAGTGAATATAAGTGTAGACGCTCCTGATGTAGATCGCCTGTTCCAGTTAGGAACTAATGTAATGTTGGATGACGGTCTGCCTACAGGTATCGAAGGCAAAGGGCATGGACTTCAACGTTCTCTCATTTTTGCCCTGATGCGAGTCTGGGCAGCCGAGAGCAGGCGGCATATAGGCGCGGAAGCTGGTGTTCTTAGAGAGCGCTCTAACATCTTCGCCTTTGAGGAGCCTGAGCTTTTTCTCCATCCACAATCGTGTCGTGCTACTTATGAAGCGCTGAAGGAAATCTCCGCGACGGATCAAACTCTCTTATGCACTCATTCATCTCATTTTGTAAACATAGAAGACTACCGAAACCTCTCACTAATAAGAAAGCTGAGTCAAATTGATGGGACGAAAGCGGTCATGGTTACAACAGACCTCTTTGAAGGCGACGAGGAGCGTAAACAGCGATTCAACATGATCCGATTTTTCAACCCCGATCGAAATGAAGTCTTCTTCGCCCGTAAAGTTGTACTGGTAGAGGGGGCAACGGAGAAGGCTATCATTCCTGTCATCGCTCGCCGGTTGGGTATATTCGACCATAGTGTGAGTCTTATTGATTGTGCTGGGAAGTTTAACTTGACGTTATACACGAACGTGTTGAACGCTTTTCAAATCTCCTATATAGTAATCTACGATGAAGACCCTATTCCGGAGGAACTCGAGCCTGGGGGAAGTAAACATGACAGTGACAAATACAGCGAGGCTAGGCGTAAATTTGAAGAAAATAAGCGCATCGAAGCTGAGTGTGACAGAGAGTTTGCTAAGACCTATATGGTGACAGGCGAGTTTGAAGACATTCTTGGCCTCTCGAAGAGCCGTGCTGAGAAGGTTGGTAAACCTTATGCTGCAGTGGAGTATTTCTCTAATGACCGGAACTTCATTCCGGTTGCTCTCGAGAACCTGGTCAGAGAGGTCTATAAAGTTAATGGGTGAGTTTTTAGATTGTCACGATTTCCCAAATGGGCTAGGCACAGCGCCTTACAGCGTGTTTGCGGTATTGCTTCGCTGATCCAAATGCCTTCGGCACGTCACAAACATGCTGTACGTTAAGCGCAATCATGAGAGGAAGAGCATTTGGTGTTTTCGAGAAAAGTAATCTTTTCCAAGGAACAAAAGAGTGCGTTCGGTGCAGTCGAAATAAAATAGGAAGAGAGCCTTTGGGTAAGAGGTGATAGAATGGTTCGCTTTATTCAAACGTCTGACTGGCAAATTGGTATGAAAGGTGGTGGCCTTGGAGAAGCTGGCCATATAGTACGTGAGGCTCGAATCCAGTCAATCCATAATGTATTGAAATCAGCAGTAAAGCAAGAAGTTGACTTCGTGCTCTTGTGCGGCGATATTTTTGAGCACAATATGATTAGCCAAGAAGATGTAAAAAAAGTGATTGCAATATTTAATCAGTATCCCAACATTCCACTTTATCTTCTTCCAGGGAATCATGATATCATCGGTGCAGATTGTGTTTATAATAGACCAATATTCCAAGGGGTTAAGCATCTTACAATTCTTTGTACAAGTGATCCTATCGAGGTTCCTGGCGCAGTCATTCATCCTTGTCCAGTTCTCTCAAAGTTCTCCACAAAAGATTTCAGCAATGTAATCCCAGAAGTTCGTGAAGTGGATGGTATTCATATAGGGGTTGCACATGGAAGTTTGGTAGGAAAATTTTCTGTATCAAACTGGGAAGATATCGATTTACCAATTAACCCATCATGCGTCGATAGGACAGGGATAGATTACCTTGCTCTAGGTCATTGGCATAGCCATAGAACTTTTGAAGACAACACTGGTATTGCCCGAATAGCCTACTCGGGAACTCATGAACAAACTAAATATGATGAAGATGATGCTGGGCAATGCTTGTTAGTCCAAATTGATAAAAAAGGAGCTGCACCTAAAATCCAGCCCATTAAAACTGGCCAATTATCATGGGTTCCTAAGGAGTTTGAAATGAAAGACTCTTCCTCCATTACTGAGTTAAAAAATTATCTAGAATCGATTAAAGGGATTGATATGGTTAAATTGGTCATCCAAGGAGAATTGCCATTGGAATTTAAAGAAGAGCTCGATAATATATTAGAATTTCAAACAACATTACATAAGAATTTAAGAGTGAAACTAGAATCACTCGACTTTACTGTGCCACCTATATTGGAAGCCGCCTTTGATTTTGGTGACCCAACCCTAAATCAAACAGAGATGAATTTGAGACAATTACTAGCAGACGAAACTGATTCAAGGAAACGGAGAATAATCGGTGAGGCTCTTGCTCATTTTCAAAGATTTGGAAAAGAGGTTGTGGGATGAGGCTTCAGTGGGTCGAACTCGAGAACTGGCGACGGCACGCTAAAACGAGAATTGATTTTGATGAGGCTACAACGGTCATATATGGGCCGAATGAAACGGGAAAATCAACTATACTGGAAGCCTTGAGTAGGGGTTTTTTCGATAAATCCAGTTCCCAAGCCGAAACAATAAAGCGCATCAGACCACTTACAGCTTCTGGAAATGTAACATCAACGGTTCGTATTGAATTCACTCTCAATAAAACAAGGTATCGTGTAGAGAAGAATTTCAATTTAAGGATCGGGACCTCATTGTATAAAGTTGGTGGTGAAAGTGGTGAAAGAAGTACACTTCTGGACCAAGATAAGTCAGCAGATGAGCAACTGATACAATTATTAGAAGCAGAATTACCATCTACAAGGGGAAGTAAACCCTCACAGTGGGGTGCGTTTCAATGGCTATGGACTCCTCAGGACTATAGAGAACTCCCGACAAATGTAGAAGGTGATCCAACCACATCTCTGCATCTGGAAACAAAAGAGGGTAAAGGCATGCTTATTACCCAAAAATTTCAGGCAGTTCAAGATATGGTTCAAAGATTTTATGCCCAGTACTTTACAGGGAAAGGGAAACCTACAAAAGATTCATCAATACTTAGAACTGAAGGAGAAATTCAAGAACTTCAAGAAGAGAGTATGGTTCTTAAAGATAAAATAAAAAAAGTAGACACTGACAAACAGCAGTTAGAAGTTCATCAGGCGGAACTTCCCAAACTTGAGAAAAAGCTCACGGAGACTAATGAAGAATTGGAAAAAGCTAGAAGTGAGGCTATGGACTTCTCTTCGATTGAGTCTGAGTTAAAGGCATCTGAAGCCAGCATTAGGGAAGCAGGGAGAAATGTAGATGACGCAAAGAAGGCATTAGCAGAACTCAATAAATCAGCGGAAAAAATAGAGAAACTCCAAAAGAAGGAGAAAGATACGAGAGAGAATCTTTCTCGACTTGAGGCTTTATGTGAGCTGTTGGAAAGAGGCCAGAAGGATATAAAAGAAAAAGTGGAAGAGAAGGCAATGAAGATAAGGGAGTGCGAGGAACTGACGAGGGATGCACGAATCTTGTGGACCAAATCCGATACTGAGGAAAAAATCAAAGTGCTGAAGAAGAAAGTCGAGAAGATTCAGGAACTTGACAAAAAAGTTGAAAGTTTGAGAGAGAGGGAAGTACCGATTGTACCCACTAGCAAAGAAGTCGAGGAACTCATCCAGAGCCAGAGCAGGATAGAAGCGCTGAGGGAAAGTTTGAAGGCGAGGGGCCTTGCAGTAAGCATTACCCCTGGTAAAAAAGGCGCTCTTGAAGTTGAGGTGGATGGAGAGAGAATCAAAGATGGGAAACTAACTGCAACAGGAACTGAGAGCGTAAGTGTAGCATCACCGGGTTTGGGAAAGGTTACAGTCAACGCTAAACTAGAACAGGCACACGATGCAAAGGTTGACATTGAGCATCTAGAAGTGAGTATTCTAGGGGTACTGCGCAAATACGGTCTAAAATCGATAGGAGAATTGAAAGAGCTGAATCAAACTCAGAACAATATATCGAACAATGTCAAGGAATTGCTAGCAGAGAGAAGGGGAGTCGACGAGCGTCCAATCAATGAGGTAGCTCTTGAGTTAGGAAAACACAAGGAAAAACATGAAGAACTTGAGAAGATTGAAAGGACGCCGAATGCAATCAAATCTAATCCTATCGACGTTGACCTCGGGGAACTAGTAAATAAAAGGGAAAAGGAAGAGACGGAGGCAAGAAAAATCCTTGACCAAACGAGACATGAAAGAGACGAAGTTGATAAAAAGGTAATAGAGAAAAAGGAAGAATTGGCTGAGCTTCGAGCAGAGCAGAAACGTTTTTCTGAAGAGTTGGATAACGCGAAAATCCAAGAGCGTGAACTCATTCATCAACATGGCTCAGTGGAAAATCAAGAAAAAATATTAAGGACCACAGAAGCAAATCTCAAAATGCAAAGCGAAGAGTATGAAAAAGTAAAGCGGCGGTATGAAGAGCTAAAGAAAGGCCCAATAAACAGAATAATACGTCTAGAGCAGCAGATAAAAAATCAAGAGAAAATAATCCAACAACATCGAAGTTCTCTAGACCAACTCATAGGTGGAATAAGCACGGCAAGTTTAGAGGGAGCACATTCAGAATTAGCAGAAATCGAATCACAAATAGAAATTCTGAGTGAAAGAATTGAGAGGGAGCAGATTCGTGCAGAATCGTATAAACTCCTAAAGGAGACATTAGAGCAACAATATCGTTCAGCTTTATTCGAGGTGGTTAGTCCAATACAGGAGGAAGTGAAGCGTTGGTTGAGTTATGTTACAGGATTTTTGCATGAGGATGTGGAACTGAATGAATATCTATTCCCAATTCGACTTGGTGAGCGAGGTTTTGATGATATATCTTTGGAATTTAATGACGGGTCTTCTGGATTAAAAGAAGTATTAGCTCTTTGTGTCAGATTGGCTGTTGCGAAGCATCTAACTGGGAGAGATTCCCAATGTCTTGTCCTTGACGACCCCTTCGTGCATGTTAGCTCAGACCGTTCAAATAAGATGATCGAGCTAATAAATAATGCAATAAAAGAGTATGGTCTTCAAGTAATAGTATTTACTCATCGTCCAATGGAGTTTGCTGGGTTCACTGGAAAGATGATTGATATACAAAGTGTTAAATGAAAAAAGAAAGAATATTGCTATGCAAACGAACCACCAAACGACGGCTTTCCATAAGCCTTTCTTCCTCCATGACTCTACGCTCCCTTCGGTCGCTCCGACCCTTGCGGGTACGTATAACAGAGCGTATCTAGCTGACACCTCCGCCCAAATTCCTCGCTCCGCTCGGAACTTAAGATACGCTCAGCCGTTAGGCAAAATTGCCCATTAGAAGAATACGTGATAAGCATTTCAGTATTTACCAATTTCACTAATATCTTGCTGGTTTTGCCGGGTTGAAGTATGGTGTATATCATGAGAAAAAGGGCCTGGATACCTATAAGATTACTTTTTGTTATTATACTCTGAGCATTAGTCATAAGCGGAGAGGCCCTGTGGACTTTCAGTGGGGGAGACCCCAGAGGAGAGAGGGTCCTCGTAACGGAGGCAGTGGATGGCGATACTATCTCCGTCGGGCGCGGGTGGAGGTCTACAAAGGTGCGTCTTATCGGTGTTGATAGTCCTGAAACAGTTCACCCGGAAAAACCTGTCGAATTTCTTGGTGCAGAGGCCTCGGAGTTTACCAAGAAGCAACTGGAAGGGAAAAAGGTGTATCTCGAATTTGAGCCTTCTAATTATTATGATAAATACGGGCGTCTGCTTGCCTATGTGGTTCTTCAGGACGGTACACTTTTCAATGTTGAACTAATCAAACAAGGGTATGCTCGTGTTATTGCTCCTTCCCCGTTCCATCGCTATAAAGAGTTCCGTAGCTATGAACAAGAGGCACGGGTAAAGGGGTTGGGCCTTTGGGCTGCAAAGG
>JBAUII010000082.1:0-2170 GCA_049682815.1 Thermodesulfobacteriota bacterium
GTCCGATCACATCACATCTCCGAAGCTATTCAGTACAGGACGCTGGATAGGAACTTGATTTAGCAACGTCATAATGAGAAGCGTGACCTAATTACTGAGCATCTACCTCTGTCACCGATTAATTCAGGAAAAGGTATATTGACAGCTGAACTTGATTGTGCTGTAATCTGGCCAATCAGTAATCCGAAGTAAATATCTTTTAACGAGGTAACATTTATGAAAGGAACAAGGTACTTAGTTATTGTTTTCGCTGTGGTTGCGGTTACGATGTTCGTCTGCACTGTGCCGAGTAGTTATGGCAGGGACCGATGCATCCGGGATAGTGTGACTTTTCTGACCTCCACGGTCGGAGTGACCGATTATTGGCCTAGATTCTCACCGGATGGTGCGGAGGTGCTTTTTACTCGAAACTCCGGTCCCGAAATATGTCCCAGTGGTGAAATATGCAGTCTCTATACCGTTCCGGTTAACGGTGGATCAGCCACCCTTTTTCTGGAGTTGCAAGGAGTCTCTGCAACTCGATCTAATTGGTCATGGGAAACAGACCGGATCGCATTTACAGGTGTAATGGATTCGGAGACGACCCTGTGGATAGTCAACGGTGATGGTTCAGACCCTCATAAGGTGCCAAACCAAAGCGGATTAGCATACCCATCATGGTATCCCGGGGGCGATTCTGTGGCGGTTACAGCCGCTGCGGAGGGAGGTAACCACGTCCTAAAGCAGATTGATATAGGAACAGGGGATACAATCCGCCAATTGACTAACGCTAATCAGGTTTATGCAGGTGAGCCAGCGGTCTCACCAGATGGTGAGATGATCGCCTTTGCTGGACAACGTAAACTCTGTGATTACACCGAGCCCCTCACCTGTCAAAACTATAACGATCTATATAACCAAATCTGGCTCGAAAACACAGAGGAAGGGAATCATGACCTCCATCAACTCGATCCAGAGCAAGCCAGGACGCCTGATTGGTCTCCTGATGGGAAGTGGATCGCCTTTGAGTCGGCTTGCGGCTGCGTAAATGGCGAATACGCCATCTTTATTGAGGCGGCTGGGACTACGGCGCCTTCGGGTGGAAAGGCGGTACAAATTACTGAATGTAAATATGATGGAAATCATGGAGTATTTTCACCTGATGGGGAACTCATCGCTTTCTCTGCGGTTTTGCCTGAGGATGGGCGAAGTAGAGGGATTGCTCTGGTACGAGTGCCGAACCTTAGCCGATGTGGAAGGTAAAACTCAGAAGGCGCGAGTTTCACGGTAAAGTGCGGCAATTAACAGGGATAATGGTGTCAGGCCTTGACATGTGAGCTAAGTACCTCCACATTCTGTAAGAGAGGTTTCGGGGCTGGGATGAATATTGACTTAACTCAATTTCTATAATCATAAAAAAGATAATCAACCCTTTTATGCAAATTTATCCCATTAGATCACTTGTGATATTATTTTTAGAGGATTTGGGCAACAAACCATCAACAGGTGTCGCTCTATTTCAATTGCTTAAAATCCAATGAACGTAGTCCGCATTTGAGGTAAATAGAATACGCCCCTCTTTTTAATCAGTTTAAGTCAAAAATTAAGAAGGAACATTATTTATCCAGAGTAATTTTACTGCTGAGAAATCGGTAAAGAAAATATTACAATTAAAACGTCAATTATTCTATTGCCGTGTCTTTTCTTTCTCAACTAATTATTTTTTTTGGCCTTTAAATAATTTTTTCTACATTTGCGTATAAACTTTTCCAACGTCCCTGTCTAATCCGGAATTTTGTGCCATGATTATGACCCGTCCTAGCATCAAAATCTATCAAAACATCACCATCCTCGACAGCTGTAAGAAATTTTAAAAAAGAAAAACCCGATAATATATAAAGTTCTTTATATAGAAAAAACTCTGTTGACTTCTCAACCTTACTCTCGGCAACGACATAGAAACTATTACTAATTTTTGAACCAATAGCGTACTTCAAATCTTCGAAACCCCAGTAAGGTTCGGGGTCTATTGATCCAAGTCCAACCCTTTGTTGAACGGATGTTAACCACGAGGCAATTTCAGGATTTGAAACAGAGTATGTCCCGTTTTTAGTTGGTAAGTGTAAGAGGAGGCAAAATACATTTAAGCAGCCCTCCTTTCAAAGTCTGGTTCAATGAGTATGTGCTTCAA
>JBAUII010000083.1:0-11301 GCA_049682815.1 Thermodesulfobacteriota bacterium
GTCCTCGAAATCCTTGATCGGGGAATCCGCGAGAATGACAACAAGGGGGCAGCCTTGTCCTGAGTAGTGAGCTTGTCGAACTATCGAAGGGTTGCTTCTTTGTACCTGTGCTGAACTTGTTTCAGTATCAAGACAAAGAAGGAAAAAAGTAAGATAATTGAAGCAATTACTCTCAAAGATCTTGTTCCTGAAATATCTAGCTTTTACAGTCGCGTGGGATTGGAAAATCCCGCCTATCCAAATGAAGATCGTAATAAAAAAAGCCAGGGGGTTTGCCCCTGGCTTCTTCGAATTCTTACTTATAAAGGTAGAAGAGCTTACGGCCCTTCTACCTTTATGATTTATCTATATTTACTTCTGCCCTTTCTTCTTTCTCCTGATCGCCCTGAATCCAATCGCTAATGCGGGAACAAGCGGAATCAATATGTTAGCAATCATGGTGCTTGGCAGCACTGGTGCAGCCGCCGCAATTGAACACCCATCGCCCCCCTCATTCGACAGCACACAAATACCTAGGTCAATATCGGTGAAGTCTTTACACTTAAACCCCGATGGGCAATCAGCATTATCTCGACACCCCACAATACACACATTATTCTCGCAAACTTCTCCCACTCCACAATCTGCATCAGATTGGCACTCAGGAGTAGGTGTTGGTGTCGGTGTTGGTATTGGCGTTGGCGTTGGTAATGGAGTCGGTGTTGCTACTGGTATTGGTGTCGGTGTTGCTACTGGTGTCGGCGTTGGTGTCGCTACTGGTGTCGGCGTTGCTACTGGCGTTGGTGTCGGTGCCGGTTGACAGGCGGCAGCTCCCGAGCAGTTTGGATCGTTACAGTCTGTCAACACATTCTGGAGCGGATTGTTGTTAATACCGTCCGCACAGTTATTAAAAGCGAGACCTTCCTGACAATCAGCCGCCGTTAAACAGAGGTCATCTGTACAATCCACTTTACCCTGAGCATCGGCAGTGTCCTGACAACCCTGATTTATGCATTCAGGCGTGAGCGCACATTCAAACAGTTTACAGTTGTCTGTACAGGGAAATTCCTTGAACTCGAGCGCTCCTATGTCCTTCCCAGAGTCACTTCCACCCTGACCACAACCGATAGTCGCGCATTCACGGGGGGTCATCTCTTTATCCAAATCCGGCCCAGCATTGGTCGCCATGTCGACTGCGGGTGAAAACGGTGTCCTCAGATGATAGTTCCTTTGTGCCGGGTTGACGAATAGTGGATCGGCTCCTCTCTTATTGAGTGTAACTGTATCAAAATCAAAATTACAAAAGTCACCTATGAAAACGTCGCTGGGCGGTATAAAAGCTCCCCCATCATTCCAACTACCACCCGTAATTGTATGAACAAGATCGAGTGTAGCAAAGGGAAAAGTAACAAACGGCGGAACAATTATGTCCCCACACCAGATATCGCGGCCTTCAAAGCCCTGCAATTCCTGTGGGGCAGGAGTAGGCGCATGGTTAAACCGAACGATCGTGTTGGTTATATCTACGGTGCTTGGGAAACCGGTTATAAACACACCACCACCAAACCCGCCGGCCTGGTTGTCTGCTATAGTATTAAATAGAACATTTACGTTCGAGCCCTTAGTTATACAAATCCCACCACCATTCTCCGTGAGATCTTGACCTGAAGCGACGTTTTGGGTGATGCAAACGTTCGTCAGGTCCGCATCGGTTGTACCTGCCGGGAGGTTCCCCTTTCCAAAACTGATACCCCCACCGGCGCATGGGAAGTCGTCGGCTAGATTAGCTTCAGCAGTATTACCGTTTATGTCACTATCCCTCACGAAAAGTTTACCCCCGCATAAACCTAGACCAAGTAGTTCTTGACACAGTGCCAGCTCATCTGGCGGCAAAATCTCCGGAGGACAGCATAGGTTACCTACCATGATGCCACCGCCAGGATTAAATGCCCTATTGTTGCTGATATTACCCCTCGTTATATCACCCTCGGCTAAAGCAAGTCGAAATTCAATATTATCGAAAGAAATCCCGCCACCGTTTCCAACTGCTATATTTTCTAAAACATCGAAATCCAAGCCGTCAAGGGCTGCGCCGGCACCTATGTATATTCCTCCTCCAGATCCAAAAGAGCCTGGCCCTGGAGCCGGACCAAATGCAGCATTGTTGTTGATCTGAGTCCGTGCAGCTCCAACCAATTTCTGATTAGGAAGATCTGGAAATCCTATAGTAACGCGACATCCGAGCGTAGCGAATACACCCCCGCCTCGACCACTGCCAAACGAATCAATGTCGGCAACGTTGCCATTCACAACTGTTGGGAAAATGGTACCAGTTCCATCAAATATGCCGTCACCCGTAGGGATGATTATAAGGTCTGACTCACCGGTACAACCAAGGCCGCCTCCATCACCTTCGTTAGTCTTGTTTTGAAGGACAAAATCAGATTCTACTTTCAATATCGAATCCTCGGTTGCAAAACAGCCACCCCCGTCATTTTCAGCGGAGTTGAATGTTATGTTATTCGCATATAACGTAAGATTACAGGCATTTGCATAGCAACCACCGCCGCTTCCACCTCCGTCGGTTCCAGCCTCGTTTTGAAAAAAGGTGTTTTTAACCACCTGAATTGATGAATTCTCGCAATTAAGGGCTCCACCATTGTCCTTAGCCTGATTGTTTTTTAATATCGAATCAGCCAGCAATACATTTCCAAATACAGATGAATCCATATCCACCCTGACTGTTTTTATGCCAGCGCCGTCATGTGCACGATTATTTTCAATCGTTGAGTCGTTGATGTTGAGTGTTGAATCTACAATAAAAAGGCCTCCCCCGTCGCCACTGCCTGCAAGTTCTTCTACATCTGTTTCGTTATTTCTAATGTCGCACTTCACTATCCCGCCATCTGACTCTATAACCACACCACCGCCACCACCTATATTCTGAGTTAAATTAGTGTCCGTAAATGAAGCATCGTTATTCTCGATAACGCATCTATCAAATTGAGTGCTGCCTCTTAATTCGCATTCTGTACAATCACACCAGGCAAAACCACCGCCCGATCCAGGCACCGCGGTGCATGAGTTGATGTCGAGGTCTATCCCTGTGAATCCACCGGTTCTGGTTACGAGGAGACAGCCTCCTGCATTTATATTGTCGCCCAATCCGTTGGCATCCCTACAGTTATCGTCTTCCGAATTTGTAATTGCATTTCCCAGATGTAAAGCCAAACTATCCAACGTGATATTCGACGAATCCTCAATGACCACGGCTCGATCATCAATGTCTCCGCTCACAAAGGTTTGATTAAGAGGTGTTCTAGAACCGGCAGCGAATCCGCCTCCCGGAAGAAATCCGCCGATGACAGACAAGTTACTGAAACCGGATATAATAAAATGGTCATATCCGCCCGCTTCAACATTGATCTGGTCTCCATTACCGGACACACCAATTGCAAAAGATATTTGTCTACAGGGAAAAGCTGGAACATTACATGGTGTATTGGCATCGCTACCAGCTGCAGAGACAAACCTCATCACTGCAAATGATTCCGAAGCAATAAGCAAAAATACAAAAAATATAAGTAAGATAATAGATAAGGGAACTAGCCTATTGATAGTCGATTCTGATTTTATCATCCTGCATCCTCCTTCGGATTTCTTAAATTAATTCATCCTCAACTGCGAACAAACTTGAGAGTTTACTTCACATTTTAAACCTAATTTGAGGCCTTTGTCAATACCTTTTTTATGTTTTGTCATTTAAAGATTAAAAGTGAAAATTTGTCAATTAAAAGCGCGCACTTTTAAAATTTAGCTAACATACCCTATTTATTCCAATAATTCCAACGAAATCCAAAGGGGGAATTTTCCTTTTCCAGAACGAATGAGGCAGATGGAAATGACTTCAATCAGTACTGTTCCCCTTTTCATTTAGAAGTTGTTCAATATGATTTCTCAGATTATTGTAATTCCTTGCGCCTATGACATTGGTCGCGAGCAGTTTATTGTCGCCCCTGGTCTTACCGAACAGCAACGATGGCACAACGGCAATTCCATTTTCCACTCCTGCCTTTTTCTCGCCAAGAATCTCGGATTCATATCTCTTCTCACTGACGCATTTTTTAAAATCGCCTAAATTTAGTCCTGAGTCCTGAGCATAAATTATCATTTTGTCAATATTCAGATTCTCTCGATTCGCGAATACAAACTCCTGGAACTCCCAGTATTTCCCTTGCTCCCCCGCACACCTGACAGCGTTGGCAGCAGGTATTGCCATATCGCGTTTTTCGTCTGGGAAATCCCTATAGATGTATTTAACCTTACCAGTGCGTATATAATCATTTTCAAGCTTAGGAACTACATCATTATGAAAATGTCCACAAAAATACGACTGGTAATCACAATACTCAATCAGTGTAATAGGCGCATTCGGATCCCCCTTCATGCGATCAGTCTGATTGTCAATGGTTATCATCTTCGATTTTAGGGGTGCTCCGGGCACGCCAATCGTAGGTCTTTTTTTCAACTCCTCAACGGAAGATGATAATTTCTCATTTTCAGTCCTGATGGCCGACAACTCTTTCTTGAGGTTTGAAATTCTTAGGTAAGCTCCAACGCCGACAACCAAACCTAGAAGAGCCAGAACCAGGGTTAGAGTAAATAGATACTTCATGACAGAAGTGCTATTTTATATACAAGTCATGTCAATTGTCAACTACCCATCTCCCTTTTCTCTTGGCTAGAATTGGAGCGAACGCTTCATATAAAGCTATGTAAATTTCTAGAAACTGAAGGCACTGCAGGAAAAAATATAAAGTATTCTAAAATTATATGTAGACGCTAATATGACACTTACGGGCAGGAATTATTCATGGTATTTTCAATAATTCTATAAACAACTTGAAAATGTTGAGTTATACTTTAATCTCTGTCTAATTAAGATAATGAACACTCAAAGTTCAAAAGCAATAAGCCGCAGACGATTTATCGTATCCTCTGCATCCCTACTTTCACTTGCATCTCCAATAGTGCATTTAATTTTCTGGGAGTCGGCAAGCTTAATTGCTCTCGCTGAAAAACCAAAAACGGATCGTTATAAGTTTTTCAATCAATATCAAGCAGAGGTAATTGGAGAATTAACGTCTTTAATAATTCCGAGCGATGGTGGGCCAGGCGCTAAGGAGGTAGAGGCTGTGACCGAAATTGACAAAATTATTGCTGGTTACGACAACCTTAAAATGCTGTATATGGTCGGAATACAACTATTGGATTCAACCGCCAAGAACTTCCTGGCAAAGGGTAATTTCCTTCAATTAGATAAAAAGGAAAAAAACTGGTTATTGAAATTAATCGATTCATACGGAACGACGAATTTCAGTAACGATAAGATCTTCGGCAATCCCCAGGACTCCTTAACTCTCAAGCTTTTCTTTGACAGCTTAAAACTCACGACATTTGAAATCTTCTATTCAAATAAATTAGGGTGGGAGTTCACCGGTTATACGGGGCCTCCTCAATTTGCTGGAAATCCGGATTATAACGATTGCGGTTTATAGACCATGTACGAGGACAAAGAGGTAGATGTCTGTATCATAGGCTCAGGGGCGGGCGGAGCACCCGTAGCCCTTGAGTTGGGTAAAGCAGGATTTTCCGTGGTCGTACTTGAAGCCGGTCCGCGTTTTAACCCAATGCAATACCACCTCAACAAAGCTGATTGGGAGCATTACCCCTACCCCCAGCCATTTTTAGATCCCAACAGGATTAAGGAGAGGGATCTTTATACCCATGGCGGACCGGAAATGCTTAACCCAAAATATAAAAGTCTCCGTTCGTGGTCTAAGGCGCTAGGGAACTTCAATAATTCAGGTAGAAGAATGCCTCCTTACATTGAGAGGGTGAAGGGGGTAGGCGGGACCACGCTACACTACCAAGGTGAGGCACACCGTTTCTCGCCGCATGGCTTCAAAACGAAATCATTATTTGGCGTAGCGGAAGATTGGCCAATCAGTTACAAAGCCCTGGAACCTTATTATGAAAAAGCTGAAAAGATACTCGGGGTCTCGGGGTTGAACGGGAATCCATTTAAACCGGTTACGGGTCCATTTCCAAACCCTGCTCATGACTTAAGCTGCGCGAGCCAACGGGTGAAAGTGGGTTTTGACAAACTTGGTCTCCATCTTTGGCCAAATTATCTCAGTATTAATTCAAGGACGTTTGATGGTAGGCCGGCATGTAATTACTGTAATGGTTGCTACCTTGGTTGCATGACCAGAGCTAAGGGAAGTATGGATGTGACGCTTATTCCCAAGGCGGAAGCCACCGGAAAGGTTGAAATCAGATCAAACTCTATTGCGAGAGAAATATCTATAAATAAGAATGGGAAGGTCGATAGTGTCATATATTTTGACTCCAATAAGGAGGAAAAAAGGCAAAAGGCGAGGATCGTCGTCGTTGCAGCCAGCGCTCTGGAATCGCCAAGACTGCTATTGAACTCTAAGTCGTCTCTATTCCCGGATGGCCTTGCCAACAGCAGCGGATTAGTTGGTAAATACTTCATGGAAACCATTGTATACTGCCAAACAGTGATTTTCTCCGAACAGCTTAACTCCTATAAGGGGCTACAGATTGATAGCCGTGCCTGGGACTACAATAAACCAAGCAACGAAAACTCACATATCGGGGGGGTGGTTTTGGGAGTTTCAGCGCTTGATTTAACAGGTCCGTTGGCTTACGCAAGGAACATTGCGCCTGGTTGGGGAAACGAGCATAAGGATTTCATGAGGCAGTATTTCGGCCATGCTATTAACATCTTTGGGCTGGGAGAGCAGTTGCCCCATGAGAGCAATTCTATAACAATCGACGCCGGTGTAAAAGACTATTATGGCATCCCGGTCGCGGAAATTAACACAAAACTCAGCGATAATGACCTGGAGATCCTATCTTTCATCCGAAGAAAATGTAATGACGTTGCGGATGCCGCGGGAGCTTTGCAAACGGTTAGGGAATTCAGCTCGTATGACTTGAGCGCGATAACACATATGAGCGGTACGTGCAGAATGGGGAATAATCCAAACATATCGGTGTTAAACCCTTATTGCCAGACGCATGACGTTAAAAATCTTTTCGTCATCGACAGCGGCTGCTTTGTCACAGAGGGTGGAGGAGACAGCCCGTCTTTAACGATACATGCAATTGCCCTCAGGGCTTCGGATTTTTTAGTCAGTGAAGCAAGAAAGGGGAACATCTGATATAAGCAAAAAAATAACCTGGAATAAAACTGCCTTCCGTAAGCTGAAGGGCATCCTTGAATTTAAAAAAATTCCAAGAAGTCATTGTCGTAAAGGCCAGTTATTTCAGGGACAGGATCTGTAAACGTATTTCCTTCAATTATCTTATTTTTCTTTCTAACTTCTTTGCCTTGATACTGAATAGATCCTGACCTATTGTCAGGACATGGTTCAGCACAGGTACAAAGAAGCAACCCTTCGATAGTTAGACAAGCTCACTACTCAGGACAACGCTGCCCCCCTTGTTGTCATTCCCGCGGATTCCCCGATCAAGGATTTCGAGGACAGGCGTTAGCGGGAATCCATGCCCCTGTCCCCGCATGTTTCCCCGATAAAGGCTTTCGAGGACAAGTCTGGCGGGGATGGATCCCCGACTACTGATTTCGGGGATGACAGAACGACTAAAAAATTTAATCGAACCACAACCCGGTCATCCTGAATGCTGAATCGAGTTCAGCACAAGCTTATTTCAGGATCTAATGGGACCAAGAGATGCTGAAACGAGTTCAGCATGACTCCCTAAGACATTCATCCCCTTAACGCAATTTTTGGAAGGCCGCTCAAGTCCTTTTCATTGCGAAAAGAACTAATAAAAATATATCTATTCATGAAATTGCGAGAATTTTGTCGACGAAATATGTGACATCAATCCTAAGCTATGTCGAAGGCGACAAAGCCATTCCCTGATAAGAAATGGCTTCGCGAAGCCCGTACTGAGTAAATCGAAGCTTTTCCCTGAGTGAAACGAATGCGATCGCAATGGCATTATGGATCTAGGAGCAGGCTGGAGGGAATCTTGCAGTTAAAGTATTGTTCAAAGTACCGCGCAAGATCATCATTATAATTCCCGGAAATGGATAATTTTTAGTTTGGTAATCATTAGTACTTGACAAATGGGGCATAATTGTATTACAATAAGTCCATCTAAAAATTCTCTGACTGATGGTGGATTGGGGGTAAAATAGCAAAAGATTTAATATCCCCAGCCGGTTAGAATGTGCAATCAAGCTTTGTGATTGTTATTTTTAGGTGATTGTAGAGGAATAAATTGTTTAGACTATAAGGCAAAAAAAGTCATATAAGGGCGTTAAAATCCAAAAAAAGGAGGTTTGTTGAGAATGCAAAAAGTTTTGAGAGTTTTGTTATGTGTTATGGTTTTGATGTTTGTGTTTAGTTTTTCAATTTTTTCAATGCCAACACCATCTCATGCTGGATTCTTTAGTGGTTTTGTAGGGCCTCCAGGGCCACCGGGACCACCAGGGCCAGCGGGACCACCGGGACCACCGGGACCGGCTGGAGCAGATGGAGCGGCGGGACCACCGGGACCAGCGGGAATTCCTGGTTTTGCAAATATCATAAACGCACCGACCGTCATAGGCGCATTATGTGGCACCGCGACCGATTTTGCCCTCCCATGTCCACCACCCAAGAGGATTGTGGGATGTACGGCACAGTCTGTGCTGATAAATCCGGCGGCTTTTGTAAATATAGGTCAGAACATTATCATGCAAGAGACACACTTTATGCAATTCGCCACGAACAGTTGCGTCTACAGACTTTCACATTTGCTGACTCCGAATTTGTTTAACCTACTGACTGGTTTACCAGCAGGGCTCTGCCCCTCTATGGTTATGCAGGTCAGTATAAGAGGGACATGTGCTGATTAGCGAGTGTCGTATATAGACTTAACTTTTGTAGATAGTAAAAACGCCCTTATATGACAATAAATTCTTTAGATAGAAGTTGTTTTCTTAATTTTATGAGGAGAGGGGGGGCGTTTTTATTTTTTCAAATCGACTGCATAACGATGTCTACCTAACTTCCTTCATCATGTAGAGGGTGCATTTTACTTCTTCGATAAATCCTGACATAATATTCGCATAATATCCAGAATACCTTCAGGAGGTAAACACCATATGTCAAAATTCTACGTCCATAAGTTAATGTGTTTGAAACATATTCTACTGATCTCGCTTCTTTCGATTACATCTATAGTGATTCTGGGCTGTACCTGTTCAAAAACCGAAGAGCCTGTACAAGAGCCGGAACAGGCGATAAAAGAAGAACCAGTAAAAAAAGAACCGGTAAAAGAAGAACCAGTCGAGTTAAAGGCTGTTGAAAAACCCGAATCAATCGAATCAGGCAAGGCTGATTCTACTGAAACTGTAAAGGCAACACCTTCACAAAGACCTGAATCAAATGAAGCTGAACCTGATGCAACTACTGTACCACTTAAAATTGAAACAAACCCAATCCCAAGCAGGGAGAATCCTTTAGAAAAAGAATACGGCGACGTTCACGAGGAAGAGGGAGCGCAGGTTGAGGAGGAACGAGATCCATGCGAAGCGGATTGTATGAATGAATATACATTTTGCCAGGAAGATTGTCATAGACTCGACGACCAAAACGAAATACCACTTTGCGTTGAGGATTGTCGAACAGTTGCGGTAGATTGCGTGGATAAATGTCGTGTTAGGTGATGCTTCTCGGCAATCTAGATCTATTTATCCTTCTTCAAAAATAGGTTGGTTAACACTTAATTCTACAGGGGCTTTGTCTTTAAATAATCTACTTACACATTTAAGAAGTTGGGAACTCGGCCTAGCATTTTGAAAAATGGAGGATAGCTCCTTTTAAATGAAACTCCCTGCAGCAAGCTGCAGGGTATCACAATAGAAACGGAAAGACTCAGGTGTCATTGCGAGAGACTTAAAAAGTCTCGAAGCAATCTCCTTACGCATTGGCAGAGTGTTTGATTATCCATTCCACTATAGGATTAACCTAACAGATTGCTTCGCTTGAGCCTGCACTGAGGAAAGCGAATGTGCTCGCAATGACAGGCGAGGGGAAACCCTGTAGCAAGCTACGGGGAATTCACTAGTTAAAGAGGCATGTAGAGGGATTTGTTCAATTTCCCATAGCTGTTAACATTTCTTAAAGAGGCTTCCCTGAGCGTGTTGAAGATCTGATACTCAACACCAGTATTATAAACACATGCGCTGATCAGTAGATTGTAAGATTGAGACTTTAGAGAGCAAAAAAAATGCCCTTATGTGACAGAAGTTGTTTAAAATTGTTTTCTCAATTTTAGACGGAGGGGGTGTTTTTATTTTTTGCAATCGACCGCATAAGGATGTCTACCTAAATTCTTTCATCATGTAGAGGGTGTGTTTTACTTCTTCGATAAATCCTGACACAATATTTGCATAATATATAGAATGCCTTCAGGAGTTAAACACCATATGTCAAAATTCTCTCTCCATAAATTAATGTGTCTGAAACATATTGTACTGATCTCGCTTCTTTCGATTATATCTACAGTGATTCTAGGCTGTACCTGTTCAGAAACCGAAGAGCCTGTACTAGAGCCAGAACAGGCGATAAAAGAAGAACCGATAAAAGAAGAACCGGTAAAAGAAGAACCTATGGAGTTAAAGGCTGTTGAAAAACCCGAATCAGTCGAATCGGGCAAGGCTGATTCTACTGAAACTGTAAAGGCGACACCTACACAAAGACCTGAATCAAATGGATCAGGCGAGGATGACTCTGGTGATACTGTTTGGGGAACACCCATAATTAAGTCAAGACCATATGAAGGAACTCCTTCAGAAGAAGAGCAGGCGGCAGAAGAAGAGGCGTTAGAAGACGACGCGTACGAGGCAGTGGAGAAGGATCCATGTGTGGCCGATTGCGAGACTGAATATACATTTTGCCAGGACGATTGTCATAGACTTGACGACCCAAACGAAATACCTCTTTGCGTTGAGGAATGTCGAGAAGCTGGAGTGGATTGCTGGAATAAATGTCGCGATAACTATTGATATATCTGGACAATCCAAGCCTATTTATCCATCTCCAAAAATAGATTGGTTAACACCAAATTCAACAGGCTTTGTATTTAAATAAGGGTCTAGATAACTTTAGCATGTTAGAATACATGCTAAGTTATGGGAAATAAAGGGAAAAACAGGTATCTGAAAAGGGCAAAGATTTCGGAGTCTAAATTCAGGGAAATTCTGAGGTGTTTTTCCCT
>JBAUII010000084.1:0-7085 GCA_049682815.1 Thermodesulfobacteriota bacterium
TCGAGAACATTATTATTTGTACCTAAAAGAGATGGAGTTCAGGTTTAATAACAGAAATGGGGATTTGAGGCGTATTATCAGGGGTATTCTCAGATATCGTTAACTCTGTTCTAGACAAGCTCCTTATTCTTTATGCCTATGTGCTAATGTCCAATCATTTCCATCTCCTGGTTGAAATTCAAAATGCTCCTCTTTCAAAATTCATGCATGGACTACAGTTTACTTACACCCAGTATTATAACAAAAAGTATTCCAAGGTTGGTCATCTGTTCCAGGGTCGTTACAAGGCAATTCTTTGTGACCGAGAAGCTTATTTATTGGAGCTAGTTCGTTATATACATCTCAACCCAGCTCGAATGATCCAAAGTGTGGATCCATTTGAATATCCATGGAGCAGTCATCAAGCATACAAGGGGGAAGCGTGCGAGGTAGAAATTGAGACATCTTTAATTCTAGGTCAGTTTGGGAGCACGGGAGGGCAAGCAAGACAGTTATATCTACAATTTATGAGGGAGGGTAATAGTATGGAGTATGATCGCAGGTACTATGAAACTTTTGACCAGCGATTATTGGGAGACGAGCACTTTATTGATGAAGTTGATAGGAGGACCGAGAGGAAAAGTGAAATCGAAAAGTTTATGAGGAGGGTTACTTTTTCAGGGTTAGCTGATCTCGTAGCAGCGGAGCATGGGGTTGATCGCGATTTGTTGCTTGGAAGGGGTAACAATCGAAAATTGGCAAGGGCCAGGTCTATGTTGGTTTTTCTTGGAAGAGAGTGGAGTGGGATAACAGCCAAAGAGCTGGGGAAAAGGATGGAACGTGATCCATCAGTGATCAGCAGGCTTTATGGGAGATATGCGTCGTCAAGGGATTTTAAGAAAGAATCAATGTTCATGCGCCTCCTCAAAAGTTAAGTCAAAATGCATGCCTGTCCCCGATGTTACCGATGTTACGATGTTACTTAGAAGAATCTGACACCTGCTATACCTATAACCGTACCAACTAATAATCCGTAAATAACGTGTCCCACCAGGTGCGCTAATGCGACTTCAAGTCCCACGTTGCGGAAATGCTCTAGAGGGTGGTGCTCGGCCACCGCAACAACAAGCAGGAAGCTGAAAGCTACCCCGTGGAATACGCCAATCATGGCGCCTGTTCCAATCGTTGCGGCTACAGAGGTAGGATGGAACAGACTTATTAATATCACGTAGATGAATGCGATAAGTGACCCAATAATAAAGTGAATGATTAGTCCCGGGGCTAAAGATTCATCCAGATTACGTGAGAATAAGCTTCCGATTGCCCTGACCATATCCGCGTTAGCCATCCCGGATTTATGTATTAACCACATGACGAGAGTCATCCCGCCAGTTCCTATCAGGCCGGCAAGTATTGTTACAATTACGTTTGCCATGTATTCCTCCTTTCCTTACTACTTATATTCGATTCTAATCATAATAGCAATAGGGATTTTGAACTTTTCCTGATCGCTAAATACGATTCACGGTTTTTGGTCTTTTGATTTCAGATGATCGAATTTCAGAGCGGATTCGCTCTGAGAGTTGGTGCGATTGACATCAACATATATTCAATAGATAATAGTGACTTTTATGTGATTTATATTGGAGGAAATAAATTGTCAAGGATAAAAAAGGGTCAAAAGAAGCCAAATGGTATCAGAAAATACTCGTCAATAATAGTTGAGGGGGATGATCGCTCTCCGAACAGATCGATGCTGAGGGCAGTCGGATTTAAGGATGTTGATTTTAAGAAGCCGATTATCGGGGTCGCTTCCACCTGGAGCATGGTCACACCGTGTAACATGCATATAGACAAGCTGGCACTGGAGGCTGCAAGGGGTGTGGATAGTTCCGGTGGGAAATCGATAATATTTAATACCATAACCGTTTCCGATGGTATATCTATGGGGACACCCGGCATGCGCTACTCACTCGTTTCGAGAGAGGTCATTGCCGACTCAATTGAAACTGTAGCCGGTGCTGAGGGCTTTGATGGTATTGTCGCAATTGGGGGTTGTGACAAGAATATGCCGGGCTGTTTGATAGCCATGTCGCGTCTTGATCGACCAGCTGTATTTGTTTACGGTGGCACAATAATGCCAGGTCTGTATTGTGGGAAACCAGTTGATATTGTATCTGTTTTTGAAGCTGTTGGTGCACATGCTGATAAAAAGATTTCCGACAAGGAATTAAACGCTGTTGAGTCCTCCGCCATACCCGGACCGGGTTCTTGTGGCGGGATGTATACAGCAAACACAATGGCTTCAGCTATAGAGGCCCTTGGCATGAGTCTTCCCAACAGTTCCGCGCAGCTTGCAATATCTCCCGAAAAGAACAGGGACTGCTTTAATGCCGGCCAGGCGGTAGTCGATTTATTGAAAAGAGGGATTCGTCCAAGAGATATCATGACGAAGAAGGCTTTTGAGAATGCAATAACAGTCGTGATTGCATTGGGTGGATCCACAAACGCTGTTTTACATATTTTAGCAATGGCCAATGCAATGGGTGTCAAGCTCACAATCGATGATTTCAACAGAATAGGCAAAAAGGTTCCGGTTCTTGCTGACCTTAAACCTAGCGGAAGATTCATGATGGCAGATTTCTGTAAGATCGGCGGCCTGAGACCTTTAATGAAAATGCTCCTTGACAGGGGTCTACTAAATGGTGATTGCATGACCGTAACCGGGCAGAGCGTTCGAGAAAACCTGCGGTCTGTGCCCGCCTACCCGAATGGACAAGAGGTAGTTCATTCCTTCGAAAATCCGATTAAGGAGGATAGCCACATAGTAATTCTCAGGGGGAATCTGGCGCCGGAAGGGGGTGTGGCAAAGATTACAGGAAAGGAAGGTCACTCGTTTACGGGAAAGGCGATTGTGTTCGACTCTGAAGAAGAATGTCTCAGGGCTATACTTTCCGGGAAGGTAAAGAGAGGACATGTGATAGTAATTCGTTTTGAGGGACCTAAAGGGGGTCCCGGTATGAGAGAGATGTTGGCCCCGACTTCGGCAATTATGGGTAAGGGATTGGGTACCGATGTGGCACTTATAACGGATGGGAGGTTTTCTGGCGGCACCCATGGTTTTGTAGTGGGTCATATTACTCCGGAAGCATATGATGGGGGAGTCATCGCGATTGTGAAAAATGGCGATACGATAATCATAGATGCCCATAAAAGGGAGATCAATCTCAAGTTACCTGGGAGCGAGATCAAAAGAAGATTGGCAGTTTGGAAAAAACCGAAACCTAAGGTAACCAGGGGTGTGCTCGCGAAGTATGCGAAGCTCGTGAATTCCGCATCCGAGGGTGCTGTGACCGATAAAGGGTAATGAGTCGTATTGTCTTTTTTTTAACGATAAACGACGATTCCCGATAAGCGGGACAGGAATCTCCCGTCTATACTCTGGGGTTGAAATTAATACGCAGGCACGCTAGGCGGGGACAGGGACTGGATTCCCGCTTACGATCCGCGGGAATGACAGAAAGGATAGGCGGGGTTTTCCAGCCAAGAATCACAGTTAATCCGCGACTGGAAAGTCGCGGCTATCGTTGATTGTGAAATAACGAACCTTGATGGGCGGGGTTTTCCAACCCCGCGTCTTAGATCATATTTCTTCCAATAAAATGGAGAATTAAGATAAGCAATTGAAATTATAGTTTGCCTCATTTCGTCTACTCCTCTATACTAAATAGGAAGGCAGTAGTGTGGAGACCTAAGGGTCTCTCCGCTACAAGAAATGAGCAAGAGGGTTAACATGTCTAGAATCTCTGGGAAAAACATACTACTTGGCGTTACAGGTGGAATTGCTGCTTATAAGTCATGTGAGCTTGTCAGGAGGTTAGTCAAAGAGGAGGCGGCGGTACGCGTTATTATGACCAAGAACGCCGCCGAATTTGTAACACCTCTAACATTCCAGGCCCTTTCTTTAAACCGGGTGGCTACCGAAATCTACGATGTCGAGTGGGAATCGGAGATCGGGCATATTAGCCTCGCGGATAGCGCGGATCTTATAATCGTGGCTCCTGCCACCGCTACTTTTATTGGAAAGGCAGCATCAGGAATTGCAGACAATCTTCTGAATGCTGTGATCCTGGCTACAAAGTCTCCTGTGATTGTCTGCCCAGTGATGAACGTGAACATGTATAACAATTCCGCCGTACAGGAAAACATCGAAGGTTTACACAGGAGGGGGTTTATTATTGTAGAACCGGATGAGGGAGAGCTTGCATGCGGTTGGGAAGGAAAGGGCAGGTATCCCGAGCTAGGTGTGATAATAGAGGAAATCGAGAGGGTATTTTCCCGTAAAGATTTTACGAGTAAGAGGGTAATGGTTACCGCTGGAGCTACCAGGGAGTATATCGATTCAGTGAGATTCATTTCGAATCCATCTACCGGAAAGATGGGGTATGCCCTGGCTAAAGAAGCTTGGTTGAGAGGAGCGGATGTGGTTTTAATCTCGGGTAAAACGGATGTTACTCCACCAACGGGCGTGAGAATTGTCAACGCGTTAACTGCCAGTGATATGTATCAAAAAGTTATGGATCATTTTGAGTGGGCTGATATAATAATTAAAGCCGCCGCCGTTGGTGACTTTACTCCGTCGAACGTTATTCAGGGTAAAATCAAGAAAAGTAAAAAGGATCTTACACTTACACTTAAACCGACTAAGGATATCCTTTTAGAAATCGGGAGGAGGAAAGACGGAAAGACCATAGTGGGATTCGCTGCTGAGTGTGAGAATATAATAGAGAATTCCAAAGAGAAGTTAAAGGAGAAAAACGCGGATTTGATAGTCGCAAATGATATTTCAAAGGTGGGTTCTGGTTTCGGCCAGGATACGAATGCAGCGTATTTTGTGGAAAGGTCGGGACCGGTGGAGGAACTTCCCCTAATGAGTAAGACTGACTTGGCTAGCAGGGTCTTAGATAGAATTCTAGAGATTAGAGCAAATATTGATTCCTGATGCCAACAATGATGAATCCTGTCCCCCTTACTCGTTGTGCTTGATCTATGCCCGGGGTTGGAAAACCCCGGCTTTCCCATTTCTGTCTAAATTTTAACCCCAGGGGATTGGCGGGACATTCCTGTCCCGAAGTGTGAACATGTTGAAGATAAGCCCATCATAGATCAGGGTAACTTCTCTGGGGTCCCCTCTTTTTAGTGACATTTGATCACGCCACCCCACGGGTAGGCAACGAGTCCCTTCGGCATTGCTCAGGGCAGGCTTGCTCATGACAATTGATGGTCCCTGGGTAGGTCACGAGTCTTGCTCGTGACAATTGATCATCCCACCAGCAAGACTGGTGGGCTACCCGGGAGGAGTCCCGCAGCGAGACTGCTTGGCGACCCGAGTTGGGTATGATAGGTTTTTGATCGGTATGCAACGAGTCTTGTTCGTTGCGCAATAACCCACCCGCAAGCCCGTCCTGAGTTTAGTCAAAGGGATTGGTGGGAGACGCTTGAGGTGAGATTGCTGCAGTGTTTTTGTGTAACACTCTGAGTAAGGTCAGCTACTCTGGCCAAATCCAATGTTTAATCGTGAGGTTTTTCCCCTCCACGGCTAAAGCCCCGACATATCCGGGCGCCGGTGTCAAAGGATACAATGACCAATTAGATGCCAAAGTTGAATCTCCTCTAATACTAACAATTTTAGCTTGATCGCTCGGGTTCAGTGTTACGTCAAACTGATTTAGAGGTATAGAAAGACCTTCTCCGATAGCCTTGATATAAGCTTCTTTGCGAGTCCAACAATTAAAAAAACCTTCAATGCGCTCGGAAGGGGGCAACGCATTGAGCATCTTAAATTCCAAGGGTGAGAAGAATCGTTTTGCAATCTTCTCGACAGATAGATTCGCTCTCACTCTTTCAATATCAATTCCTATTTCTCTACCTGAGGTAATAGCATATAGTGCATGTCCATGTGAGTGGGATAAATTGAACTTTAAGTAATTTTGATCCAATTCATTCGGAATTTTCGGTTTTCCATGCGGGGTGTAAATGAATTTAAGGCTGTCTGGCTTTAGTTTTAGATACCTTCCCAGTATTACTCGAAGAATGCCTCTCGCAGCGATGAAATGACGTCGATCTTTTTCAAAATGGAAACGATTGGCCCTGTCCATCTCTTTCACTTCTAGGGTGTTTTCAAGTGCTTTTAACAATTGCTGGCTAACATTTAAGTCAGCACTCCAAACGTGGATTTCATGCTGTCCTAATGTCAATTTAATCAAATTGCTTGGCGGGTCGCACCGTGTTTGCTTTATGTTTCCCATCGACTGAGTCGGATTTTGTTTAACCGGTTGCTTTTTCTATTTTCAGTTTCTTCCATTTGCTTTATATCGCTATAGAGCTTCATGTCATCAGATACTTTTTTCAAGTCAAACATTCATACTTTGTCACAGCACTACCAAGATTAGTTCATTTTGCTGATACTATTTTGATTTTTCTGAAAATCCAAGACCAGAAGTAGCCGGAAAGGAACGCAGGTACGACTACGAGATAATACAGCACAAACCATGGGCTAAGAAACTTCTTGACAAAAAGAGATGAATTGTTTTCTTTCGCTGTGTGGGTGTGAATGGTGCTAATAAAGTGAGGACGACGTCCTCGCATCAATTGATAACCCTTGCCATGCCAGAACTTGCGTGCCACGATAGTGTATAGACTTTTAGGATAGTTGTGAATAATACGCACCTCGGGCAGGAATACTACAGGAACGCCGGCTTTATAAAGGCGATAACCCATTTCTACGTCCTCTGCAGAATCTAAATCTTCGGCGAAACCTCCTATAGAAAGCAGGGCTTCGCGACGGGCTATGAAATTCATGCCATTTAAACCAAAAACTCCATCTGGCCTGACATAGCTTGAGATGGTCAACGCGTCTACTTCTGCTTCGCACCGAGCCCAGCGAGAACTGTCCGCAGAGGGAGCGAAGTTTAACTGGAAACATTTAATTTGGCTGCCGTATTGCGACATTTCTCGCTCGAGTTTCGTGAAGTAGTCACCGGGAACAGTAGTGTCCGAGTCAACGGAATGAAGCCACTCAGTCTTGACCGCACGAAGTCCTTCGT